>NZ_JBVJHR010000011.1:0-302621 GCF_055586705.1 Sphaerisporangium sp. NPDC049457
CCCGGTCATCGGCTATTTCTCATGGCGTCCACGGAATACGGAATGGGGAACTGGTGTGCTGGCCATGGACGTGTGCCGGGTCGGGCACCGTACGGTGGCGCCGGGATCGCCGTACTGCTTCCCGCCGACCCGGCGCCGAACACACTCAGCACCCACCTGAGTAGGGGAAGAGCGCCCGGTGGGTGGGGCCGTGGGAAGGGCGCTCGGTGGTTGGGCGCCGTACGGTGGCGCCGGCATCGCCGTACTGCTTCTCGCCGACCCGGCGCCGAACACGTCCAGCACGTCGAGGTGGGGCAGGGTGGCCGGTGGGTGGGGGTCGTGGAGAAGGGGGCCCGGTGGGTGGGGGCCGCGGGGAAGGGGGCTCGGTGTTGGGCGCCGTACGGTGGCGCCGAGATTGCCGTACTGCTTCTCGCCGACCCGGCGCCGGTTATGTCCAGCACATGCTGGAGTGGGGGAAGGGCGCCTGGTGGGTGGGGGCCGTGGGGATGAGGGTCCCGGCGGGCGGAGCATGGGGCAGGTCTCGGAGCTTGGGGTGGGGTCTGACAATCGGAGTCAATCTGTTATTTGGGGGGTTGGTCGGAGGGGCGGCCGGTGAGTGAGGGACGCGCTACGCTTCCCGGTACCTGGGGGAGATCTTCGCTGAGTGTCCTTTGTTGGCGTTAAGGGCGTGACGTCGTGACAGGCAGGCATCGCAATCCGGATCCCCTTGACGGTGAGGCGTGGAGCGGGGAGGCGCCTTCGTGGCGCGACCGGTTCGCGAGTTCACTGGAAGCCCTGAGGACGACCGGTCCGCTGGCCACCGCCCGGAGCCGGGCGATCGTCGCGCTCGGGTTGGGCACCGTTCTGCTCGCGTCGCTGGTCGGCGGAGGGTATGCGCTGGTCAGCCATACGATGTGCGCCGAGCGGCCGCATTTACGGGTGACCGCCACGCCCGAGGTCGGCCCGGCGCTGGAGCAGGTGGCCGCGAGGTACGCGCAAGGCGGCGGCTGCGCGTCGGTGTCGGTCAGCACGGCGGGCTCCGCCGATGTGGCCGACGAGTTCGCCCTGCGCAAGAACCACATGGACGTCTGGGTCCCGGACGCGTCGGTGTGGGTGGACCTCGCCAAGGTGCAGGGCGCCGACCGGACGCTGTTCTCCGAGGGCACGTCGATCGCTCGATCTCCGGTGATCATCGCAGTGTCGGAGAGCACCGCCGCCAAGCTCGCCGGTGGCGATGCCCGGGGTGACGACAGCGGCAAGAGCGACAAGGCCCGGGGGGATGACGCCCGGGGTGGTGGTGTTGACGGGGGTTCGGACGCCAAGGGCGATGCGGGCGGGATCGGGCCACGGGCCGGGGAGGTGTCGTGGACGCTGTTGATCCCCACCTCGGCGAGCAAGAAGAGGCTGCCGAAAGCGTCCACGACCTTGCCGGATCCCAGCAGGTTCGCCTCAGGGCTCGCGGTGCTCGACGCGCTCAACACCGTGGTGGCGGACCGGCCGGCCGCATTGAAGATCGTGCAGGGCATGACCATGAACCTGAAGCGGTCCATCCTGCCCTCCGAGGAGGCGCTGTTCGACCTCGTCGCGCAGTCCGGGAAGGGCACAGACGCGATCATCGTGGACGCCGAGCAGGCCATCTGGCGCCACAACGACGCGCGTACGAACCCTCAGGTGGTGGGCCTGTATCCCGAGGAGGGGACGCTGGCCCTTGACTATCCCTACGTCCCGCTGACCAAGGACGCCGCCAAGCTGAAGGCCGCCGAGGAGTTCCGCAGGGCGGTGCTGTCCGATACGGGTCGGACGTTGTTGCAGGCGTCGGGGTTCCGTGACCCGTCCGGCGTGGCGGGGGCGGCCATGGACGAGCGCCACGGCGTGCGCGCCGAGCCTCCGCCTGAGATCAACGCGCCGACCGCCATGACGACGCTGCGTTCACTGCTGTCGATGCGGTTGCTACTCGCCGACACCCGCACCCTGCTGCTGCTGGACGTCAGCCGTTCCATGGGGAAGGAGGTCCCGGGGATGGGGACCACGCGGATACGCGCCATGGCGGACGTCGCGGCGGCGGGCGTCCAGGCTCTGCCGCCGGGTGGCGACATCGGGCTGTGGGTGTTCGCGACCGGCCTGAACGGCGACAAGGATTACCAGGAACTGGTGTCGGTCGGTCCGGTCCGCGAACGCGAGCCGGAGATCGTCAAGGCTCTGCGCAAGCTTCCCGGGAACACCCGCGGGGACACCGGCCTGTACGACTCGGTGCTGGCGGCGTTCCGCGCGACCTCGTCCAGCCAGGTCAAGAACATGCTGAGTTCGATCATCGTGTTCACGGACGGCCGGGACGACGATCGCCGCGGCATCTCGCTGGACGAGCTGCTGACCGTGCTGCAGAAGGAGTTCGACCCCGGCCGGCCGGTGACGATCACGTTGATCGGCTACGGCGAGGACGTGGACGCGGAGAAGCTGAAGAAGATCGCCCGTGTGACGAACGGCGCCGCCATGGTGGCCAGGTCGTTCGACCAGGCTCAGCAGATCTTCCTCCAGGCTCTCGCCAACAGGGTGTGCCTGGACAGGGAAAGGTGCGCTTCGCAGGAGGGCTGAGTCCGAGCGCTTCGCCGGATCGTCTCCCGGGGGTCCGGCAGGTCGCCGGTGGTCGTCATGGGCCGGGGGTGGGGCGGCTGGCCGCTCTCAG
Organism: Sphaerisporangium sp. NPDC049457; assembly: GCF_055586705.1. Taxonomy (NCBI): domain Bacteria; kingdom Bacillati; phylum Actinomycetota; class Actinomycetes; order Streptosporangiales; family Streptosporangiaceae; genus Sphaerisporangium; species Sphaerisporangium sp. NPDC049457. The sequence continues at coordinate 2,663 of NZ_JBVJHR010000011.1, forward strand.
GAGAGGCTCGACGCGGTACGGGACCTGCGTCGACAACGCGATGGTGGTGTCGGTGCGCTGGACGGCTGGTGACGCCAGGACGCGGGCGATGATCTCCTGAAGCTCGACGGTGGAACGGGCCACCACCCGGCAGAGCAGGTCGGCCTGGCCGCTGGTCCCGTATACCTCCAGGATCTCCGGGACGGCCTCCAGCGCCTGTACGGCCTCTTTCAGCCTGCCCTGAGAGATCTGCAAGGACACGAAGGCCAGGATGGGGTATCCCATCTCGGCGGGCATGACGGTCGGCCCGAAGTCGCCGATGACGCCGCGGCTGACAAGCTTGTCCACCCGCGCCTGCACGGTGCCGCGGGCGACTCCGAGCAGCCGCGCCAGCTCGGTCAGGCCGATGCGCGGATGCGCCCGCATGGTCGAGAGGAGCCGCCCGTCCAGAGGATCGACGGGACCGTGAGCCGTGGGCATGGCGTCGAGAGTACGGCCTGCCATGGCGCTTCGACCACGCCTGGCCGACCATGCCCCGCCGACCGCGCCGCTTCCACCGCGCCGCTTCCACCGCGCCGCTTCCACCGCGCCGCTTCGATCACGGCCCCGTCCCGGGGTACGGCCTGCAACGTCCTCCGGCCATGGTCTCCCGAAGGGGAGGGGATTCGTGGGAAGCGGAAGCGGGACGGGACGAGGGCCGCGGTGGGGCGGCGGCTGGGGGGGTGTTCTGGCGGGGCGGTGGGAGGCTGGGCGGATCGACCAGTGTTCGGGGGGCCGGAGGGTGGTGTTCTGGCCGATATGACCATCGAAACTGGCCGCTCTTGCCAGCCAAACCCCCGACTGCCGATATTTCTGTCATGTTCGAAGAAGCCCAGTACTTTGCCCCGGTGGCGACGCGGGAGGACGGGTCCGTCGTCGTCGAGCTGGCCGCCGGCCACCCGGGGGTCGCGGACCCGGCCTATCGTGAGCGCCGCAACGCCATCGCCGCTCTCGCGCTGAACCACGTGGCGGGCGAGCCGATCCCGGTGGTGGAGTACACCGAACGGGAGCACGAGGTGTGGGCGCTGGTCGCGCGCGAGCTCGCGGTCAAGCACCGCGAGTACGCCGCCACGGAGTACCTGCGCGGCTGCGAGCGTCTCGGGCTGCCGAAGGACCGGATCCCGCAACTGCAGGAGGTCGGCGATCTCCTCGCGCCGCTGACCGGGTTCCGGTACCTCCCGGCGGCCGGGCTGGTGCCGCTGCGCGACTTCTACGGCGTGCTCGCGGACGGCCTGTTCCACTCGACGCAGTACATCCGCCACCACTCGGTGCCGGTCTACACTCCCGAGCCGGACGTGATCCACGAGGTGATCGGGCACGCCAACGCGCTCGCGTCCGACCGCTTCGCCGGGCTCTACCGGCTGGCCGGCGCCGCCGCGCGCAGGGTGGAGACGCAGGAGGCGCTGGAGTTCGTCTCCAAGGTCTTCTGGTTCACCATGGAGTTCGGCGTGCTCGGCGAGAACGGCGAGGACCGGGCCTACGGCGCGGGGATCCTGTCGTCCTACGGTGAGATCGAGGAGTTCCGCGGCATGGACATCCTGCCGCTGGACCTTGCCGTGATGGGTACGACGACCTACGACATCACGAAATATCAGAATGTGCTGTTCCGGGCAGAGTCGCTGAGCCACCTCGAAGACGTCGTCGGGACCTTCTGGGCGAGCTGTGACGATGACGCCATCGCCCGCCTCGTGGCCGACCGGGCGGTGGGGAACAGCGCCGTTTAGGCGGTCTGTTCCCTCGCCGGCCCGGTCTCCCTGCTCCCGTCTCGCCTGCCCGATGTCCTGCGCGGGGCGGATCGCGTCGGTTCACGCCAGGCCGTTCCTAGGCTCTGGTACAACCTTGAGGGGTCCGTCATGACCGTCGGACCCGGGTGGTCGGACATGCCGCCATGTGACGGTTGTCAGTGCTCTGTCAAGACGATGACATCGCGATCCGCGCTCTCGCCGGACGTACGGACTGTGGCTGAGCTGTGTGCGAGCCGCCGCCGATCGGGGCCCGCGCCGCGCCCCGCCGCATTAGATGATCAATAAAAAAGGGTGGATGGTAAACATAGTTGTTGACGATCACTTAACATACGATGGTGTCTCCCGGGGCTGCAGGGAGAGACATGCAGGTGCGCATCTTAGGTCCGCTAGAGGTGCTGGCCGACGGTCGCCGACTACCACTCGCGGGTCCAAGACCACAGGTGATCTTGGCGCTGCTCGCACTGGAGCCCAATCGGGTCCTGTCCGTCGACCGTCTTCTGGACGCGATCTGGGAGGACGAGCCGCCCACCACGGCCCGGGGCCAGATCCACATCTGCGTCTCCGTGCTCCGGCGGACGTTCGCCGAGGCAGGCATGCCGGAGGCGATCGTCACCCGGCCGCCGGGCTATCTGCTGAACATCCCTGACGCGGACATCGACGCGCGGATGTTCGACGATCTGGTGCAGGAGGCCCAGGCTCTCGCGGACGCGGGCAGGCGGGAAGAGGCCGTGGTGGCTCTGCGGTCCGCCCTGAGCCTGTGGCACGGGGCCGCCATGGAGGGCCTGCAGGGGCGGGTCATCAGGGGAAGCGCGCTCCGCTTGGAGGAGCGGCGCCATTCCGCCATCGAACAGCTCATCAGGCTCGAACTCGCGCTCGGCAGGCACACCAGCCTCATCGGCGACCTCACCGACCTGGTCCGCAGGTATCCCCTGCGCGAGACGCTGTACGTCCATCTGATGGTCGCTCTTCACCGGTCCGGCCGGCAGGCGGAGGCGCTGGAGACCTACCGTGCCGCGCGCACGGTGCTGATCGAGGAGCTCGGCATCGAGCCGGGCGAGGAGCTCCGCCGGCTGGAACAGTCGATCCTCCGCGGCGATGTCGACATCGGCGACGAGGCGGTGGGCGAGCAGCACCCGCCCGTCCATGAGACCCCGCCGGCGGCGGTGGCGGCGGCCCAGGTCGTCCCGCGTCAGCTTCCGGGCTCGATCGCCGACTTCACCGGGCGCGCCGACCGGTTCACCGACATAGTGAACTCCCTGACCAACGCGGCGCCCGACGACCGGTCGGGCACCGTGCCGACGGTGGTCATCAGCGGCCAGGGCGGCGTGGGGAAGTCCACGCTGACCGTCCAGGTCGCCCACTCCATCCGTGAGGAGTACCCCGACGGGCAGCTGTTCGTCGACCTGCGCGGCGGAAGCGGGCGGCCGGCGCAGCCGATGGAGGTGCTGGAGCGCTTCCTGCGCGGCCTGGGCGTCGAGGGCACGGCGATCCCCGACACCGTCGACGAGCGCGCCGCGATGTACCGGAGCCGGCTCGGCGAGCGGCGCATCCTGGTGGTCATGGACGACGCCGCCGGGGAGTCGCAGGTGATGCCCCTGCTGCCGGGGATCTCCAGCTGCGCCGTACTGATCACCAGTCGCACCCGGCTCACCGGCCTGCCCGGCGCGCACCGCATCGAGCTGGAGGTCCTGGAGTCCGGCGCGGCGGTCTCGCTGCTCGAACGCATCCTCGGCGAGGAGCGCGTGCGGCAGGAGCCCGCCGAGGCCGTCGATCTGGTGGAGCTCTGCGGCCACCTGCCGCTCGCGGTGCGGATCGCGGGAGCCAAGCTCGCCTCACGCCCGCACTGGCGATTACGCCAGCTGGTGAGCCGTCTGCGTGACGAGAACCGCCGGCTCGACGAGCTGGAGCACGGTGACCTCGGCATCAGGGCCAGCATCGAGGTGAGCTACCAGGGGCTCCCCGATCAGGCCAAGTCGCTGCTGCGCCTGCTGGCCCTGCTGGAGGCGGAGGACTTCCCGAGCTGGGTGTGCGCTCCCCTGCTCGACCAGGACGTCGCCGACGCGGAGGACCTGCTGGAGACCCTGGTGGACGCCCAGCTCATCGACGCGGGCGCGGCGTCGGCCAAGAACCCGCCCCGTTATCGCTTCCATGATCTCATCCGGGCGTTCGCCCGCGGCCGGGCGCTGACGGAGGACTCGGCCGAGGTGCGCATCGCGAGCCTGCGCCGCGTCCTGACGGCCTGGCTCGCCCTGGCCAAGGAGGCGCACCGCCGGGAGTACGGGGGTGATTACACCATCCTGCACAGCAAAGAGCAGTTATGGTCGCCGCCGCAGTCGCTGGTGGAGCGGCTGATGCCGAACCCGATGGTCTGGCTGGAGGGCGAGCGCAGCGCCTTGGTCGCCGGGGTGCGGCAGGCGGCTCATCTCGGCTTCGACGACCTGTGCTGGGACATCGCCCTCACGTCGGTGACCCTGTTCGAGGCCAGGAGCTACTTCGACGACTGGCGTTCGACGACGGAACTGGCGCTCGGCCTGGTCCGCAGGAAGGCCAACGCCCGAGGGCTGGCCGCGATGCTCTACTCGCTCGGCAGCCTGCGCATCTTCGACCTGGAGCCCGACGCGGCCTCGGAGGCCATGGAGCAGGCTCTGCGCATGTTCATCGAGCAGAACGACCAGCACGGACGGGCTCTCACCCTGCGCAACCTCGCCTTCATCGACTCGCTGCGCGGAGACCTGCATCAGGCGACGCGCAAGTACGAAGAGGCGCTGGAGGTGTTCCGGCTCATCGGCGACCGGATCAGCGAGGCCCACGTGCTGAGCAACATGGCCCGCTCGATGCTCGAAGGCGGCGAGCACGCCAAGGCGGAGAAGCTGCTGGAGCAGGCGCATCAGATCGCGCGGATGAGCGGCAGCAAACGCCTGGAGGCCCAGGTCCTCTACCGGCTCGGCGAGGCCGCGTTGCGCCAGAAGCAGCTCGACCGGGCGGGCGAGGCCTTCACGTTCGCGGTGCGGCTGGTCAGGGACGGCGGCGACCACATCGGCGAGTCGTACGCGCTGTACGGACTCGGCCGGGTGTGCGCGGGGGAGGGAAGGCACGAGCAGGCCCAGATGATCTTCGAGCAGTCGCTCGTGCTGGCCTGCCGGGTGGGCGACCGGCTGGTCGAGGGACGGGTGCTGTACGAGCTGGGGGAGGTGGCGGTCGCCTGCGGCCGCACCGCCGAGGGGATCGACCGGTTCACCAAGGCGCTGGAAATCTTCCGATTGCTGCGGCTCGCCCCGCTGCAGGCGATGACCCTGGTCTCGCTGACCGAGGCGCATGACGCGGTCGGCGCGGCCGAGGCCGCGGAGGAGACCGCGAGCCTGGCCTGGGGGCTGCTGGCGGGGCTGACGTCGGTCGAGGCCCGCCACCTGCACGAGCGACTCGCCTTGCGCGGGCCGCAGAAGCGCTTCCCCGCGGTGAGCGACCCCCGCGGCGACCGGCCGGAGCCGGCCCTCAGCGGACCCGGCTCCCCCGGTACGTACGGTACGGCGGGCACGGTCAAGCATTCGTGAGGGCTTCGGCCGGTGGCGCCGGGGGGCGCGGGAACCGCTCGGCGAGCCGGCGGACCAGGTCCAGGCAGGGTGCGGTCATGACGGTCGAGACCAGGGTCATGAAGACCAGCATGGTGAACATCGTCGGGCTGATCACCTTCATGCTCAGTCCGATGTTGAGCACCACGAGCTCGGTGAGACCCCGGCAGTTCATCAGGACGCCGAGCGAGACCGACTCCTGCCAGCCGATCCCCGCCACGCGGGCGGCCACGGCGCTGGCCACCGCCTTGCCGAAGATGGCCACCACGGTGATCAGCAGGCACCAGGCCCAGAGCCGGCCGGAGGCGCCGAGCAGGCCGAACTCGGTGTGCAGGCCGGTGTAGACGAAGAACAGGGGAAGCAGCAACGTCACGGTCAGGCCGCGCAGCTGTCCGGTGGCCCGCTCGATGGGCATCGACCCACGGGGCATGATCGCGCCGAAGACGAACGCGCCGAAGAGCGAGTGGATGCCGATCGCGTCGGTGGCCAGCGCCGACAGCATGACGCCGACGAGCACCACGGGCAGCGTCGCGGCCTCGGGGAACCGGCGTTCGGCGTCGAGGACCCGGTGCAGCACCGGCCGGACCGCGAAGATCATGAAGGCGAAGTACGCGACGGCCATCGTCGCGGTGAGGGCCGCCGCGCCGAGGCCGGTGCTGCCGGTCACCGCCACGACGGCCGCGAGCAGGCACCAGGCCGTGACGTCGTCGACGGCCGCGCAGGTGAGCGACATGGCGCCCATCGGGGTGTCGGTGAGCTTCCGGTCGGCCAGGATGCGGGCGAGCACGGGGAAGGCGGTGATGCTCATGGAGATGCCGAGGAACAGCGCGAACGCCAGGAAGCCGACCTGTCCTGAGCCGAGCGAGCGGTACAGCGCGAACGCCAGCAGGATCCCGCAGAGGAACGGCACCACGATGCTGACGTGGCTGATCACCGCGGCCGCGTAGCTGCGGCGCCGTACGACCGCGAGGTTGAGCTCGTGCCCGACCAGGAACATGAAGAAGATCAGCCCGACCTGGGAGAGCGTGTAGAGGGTGGAGACGAGAGAGGGCGGGAAGAGCGTCTCGAAGGCCTCCGGCCACAGGACGCCCAGCACGGACGGCCCGAGGATCACCCCCGCGAAGATCTCGCCGATGACCGGAGGCTGGGCGATCCTGTTGAAGAACCGCCCGCACAGGTGGCAGGTCACCAGGATCACCGGCACCGCGATCAGCAGTTTCGAGTAGGTGCTCGGCGGGTCGGCGGGGGACGGCCCGCCGGCCGGCCGCCCGGTGTCGGGCAGGCCGAACCGCAGGGCGAGCACGGCCAGCACCGCGGGCGCCACGACCAGGCCGATGTAGATCGCGAGCATGCGGGCGGATCGCCGGGGCGTGCCGGAGGACGCGAAGGCCGGACGGTCGCCGACTTGCACGGACATGTCTACTCCTCGTGAGGACAGAGGTGGGGCGCGCCCTGCTCGGGTCGTGCGAGACGCGGAAGGGTGGTGGTCGCCCTAGGGGTGGCCGTCCCAGCCCCAGTGGGTGTTGATGTCGGGCGGAGGAGTGGGCCCGGCGGCGACGACCGTGGCCTGAGCGTCCTGAGCGGAGAAGTGGGCCTGCGCGACGACCGGCAGTGAGAGGGCGGCCGCGATGGTGAGGGCGGTGACCAGACGTTTGAACATGGGAAACCTGCTTTCATGTGGTTCAGAGGGGCCCTGTCGGTTGCTCTGCGGGTTGCTCTTGGTGTTGCTCTGTCGCTGATCGGTAGCCAACACAAATGGGGTGTCACGCGGCTTTCGTCGTTCTTAGGAAGCGCTTAATAAGCCGATATAGGGCTATGAAACCCCCCTAATAGCCGCCCTGCCCACCATTCGTGGCGTGAAGAATGACGCGAGCGTGGTCTGGTACCTCACAGAGGAAGTCACCAGATGGGCGTGCCGGCGGCTCGACCCCGTGAAGATCGTGCGTGAGGTGCTGATCCTGCACGGCCAAGGGGAGAGCAGGCTGCCCGACGAGGCATATCTGTCATGGACGAGCCCCTCAGGGGCCGCCGCGCGAAGCCTCAACATGCCGGGATACGTGGGCGGCCAGTACGAGATGGCCGGCACGAAAATCATCAACGGCTGCCTGGACAACCCCGAACGCGGGCTGCCCAGGGCGAGCGGCCTGACCATGCTTTTCGACCGGCAGACCGCGCGCATCCGGTGTGTGATGGCCTCGGCCCACATCAGCGCGCTGCGCACGGCGGGCGTGACGGTGGCGTGCGCCCAGGCGCTGCTCACGCAGAAGGCGATCACCGTGGGCATCATCGGCGCCGGAGCCATCGCCCAGGCGCACATCGAGCTGCTCGTCCGGACGATCCCGGTGATCACCTCCATAGCCGTCCACGACCAGGACAGGGACCGCGCGTCGCGGCTGCTGGACCTGATGGACGACACCGTGCGGCGGCACGGCGTGCGCATATCGCTGGCCGACTCGGCGCAGGAGGCCGTCCTCGGTGCCGACCTCGTCATCCCGGCCACGACCACCGTGACCGGGTACATCGAGCACTCCTGGCTCAGCAAGGGCGCGGTCGTGTCGAACGTCTCCCTGGACGACGTTCTGCCCGAGGTGGTCGACAAGGCGGACTCGCTGCTCGTCGACGACTGGCACCTGGTCAGCACGGACTCCCACCGCCTGCTCGGCCGGATGGTCCGCGAGGGCCGGCTGGCCGGCCCCGGGGAGGAGACTCCGCCCGGCGCCCGCCGGGTCGACGCCGAGCTCGGCGACGTCTTCGCCGGCCGGCATCCAGGCCGCTACCACCACGACGACATCATCCTCGTCAACCCGTTCGGCCTCGCGATCGAGGACATCGCGCTCGCCACCGAGGTGTACCGCCTTGCGATGCAGGAGGAACGCGGCATCGCGCTGCCGCGCTGACGCCGTCCGCACCGTCCGCACCGTTCACATCGTCCACGTCGACCGTTCCGCCCAACCCACCCCTCACCCGACGGGAGCAAGACCATGAACAATGACGAGCCTGACGGCCGCGTCTACCGTGTCGTGTTCAACGACGAGGAGCAGTACTCCATCTGGGCCGCCGACCGGGAGCCGCCCGCCGGCTGGTACGCCGAGGGCACCGAGGGCACCCGCGAGGACTGCCTCGCGCACATCGGCGAGATCTGGACCGACATGCGTCCCAAGAGCCTGCGCGAGCGGATGGCCGCGGCCGACCGCGTCGCGGGCTGAGAGGCCGGCGTCATGTCGATCCGGCATCTGATCTCCCTGCGCGACCCCGGCATCCCCGTCCGCCGCCTCGTCGAGCGAGGCGCCTGGTACGCCGACGGGAACCGCCGGCCCGACCCGCCGCTGCGCGGCCGGGCGGTCGGCATCTACTTCCGCAGAACCTCGACCCGCACCCGCACCGCCTTCTCGCGGGCGGCCCTGCTGCTCGGCGCCGACATCATCACCTACGGCCCGACCGACCTCCAGGAGAACACCGGCGAGACGGTGGCGGACACCACGCGCGTGCTCTCGGGCATGCTCGACGCCCTCGTCGCCAGAACCTCGGGGGACGACGCCGAGATGCGCGCGTTCGCCGCGCAGGACCGGATGGCCGTGGTCAACGCGATGAGCGCCGGGGAGCATCCGACGCAGGCCCTCGCCGACCTGGCCACGATCCACCGCCGCCGCGGGACGGTCGACGGCACGCGCCTGCTTTATGTGGGCGAGGGCAACAACACGGCCGCGGCGCTCGCGCTCGCGCTGGGCGCCTTCGACGGCGTCGAGCTGCACCTGCGGACCCCGCCGGGGTACGGGCTCGACCGGGAGGTCGTGGCGGCCGCGCGCCGGGACATCGAGGCCAGGGGCGGGCTGCTGGCCGAGGAACACGACATGACCCTCCCCATGAAGCCCTGCGACATCGTCTACACCACCCGGTGGCAGACCACGGGGACCAGCAAGCCGGACCCGGACTGGCGGGAGGTGTTCGCCCCCTTCCAGGTGTGTCCCCGGCTGATGGAGTCCCACCCGGGCGCGCTGTTCATGCACGACCTGCCCGCCCACCGCGGGGATGAAGTCGACGCCCGGGTGCTCGACGGGGCCGACAGCATCGCCTTCGAGCAGGCCGAGGGGAAGCTGGCGGGCGCGATGGCCGCGCTCGAATGGTGCCTCGCCGGTCAGGACGGTTGATCGCCATGACCATCTCACCCACGTCACCCAGGACACCGCTGTCCCCCCTGCGCGCCAACCGCGACTACCTGCTGCTGTGGATCGGCGGCGCGGCGTCCGCGCTCGGTTCGCGCGCCTCGTCGCTCGCCATGCCGCTGCTGGTGCTCGCCATCGGCGGGTCGGCGACCGAGGCGGGCGTGGTCGGCTTCGCCGCCACCCTGCCCTACCTGGTCGCCCAGCTCCCCGCGGGCCTCCTGGTCGACCGGATGGACCGGCGGCTGCTGATGATCGTCTGTGACGCCGGCCGGATCGCGGCCCTGGGCGGCGTGGTCGCCGCCCTGCTCCTCGGCCGGCCGCCGATCGCACTGCTGATCGTGGTCGCCTTCGTCGAAGGAATCCTGTCGGTCCTGCACAACCTGGCCGAGCAGGCCGCGGTACGGCACGTCGTACCGGAGGAGCAACTGCCCGAGGCGCTGTCCGGCAACGAGGCCAGGGTGCGCGGGGCGCTGCTCGCCGGGCAGCCTCTCGGGGGCGCGCTGTTCGGCCTGGCGCGATGGGTGCCCTTCGCCTTCGACCTGATCACCTACCTGGTCTCGATCGTGACGGCCCTGCTCCTGCGTGGACGGTTCCGCGCCGGGGCCGGGCCGGCCGGTCAGGAGCAAGGGCAAGGACAGGCCCAGGCTCAGGAGCAGGGGCAGGGGCAGGGCCCGCTCGCCGAGCTGCGCGACGGGGTCGTCTGGCTGTGGCGGCAGGCCTTCCTCCGTTCCGCGGTCCTCGCCATCGCCGCCAGCAACCTGCTCTTCCAGAGCCTGACCCTCGTCGTCATCGTGGTGGCCGGCAGGCAGGGGGCCGCGCCCGCCATGGTCGGCCTGCTGTTCTTCGGCGCCGGCGTCGGCGGGGTCGCCGGCGCGCTGCTGGCCTCGCGGATCACCCGTGTGCTGTCGATGAAGGTCGTCGTGATCGGCGCGAACTGGTTGTGGGCCGCGCTCACCCCGCTGATCGCGTGGGCGCCCGGCCCGATCTCCCTCGGCGTCGTCTTCGGCGCGATGTGCTTCGCGGGCCCGGTGTGGAACGTGGCCGTCGCGGCACACCAGCTTCAGATCACGCCCGAGCACCTGCTGGGCCGGGTGGGGAGCGCCATCGGCACCCTCGCCTTCGGCGCCCTGCCCGTGGGGTCCCTGCTGGGCGGATGGCTGCTGGACGCCGCCGGTCCCGGCGGCGCCACGCTCGCCCTGGCCGTCTTCATGGCCGTCGTCGCGGCCGTCGTGACCGTGACCCCCGCCGTCAGGCACGCGCCTGACCTTTCCTCGTCCTTGGGCCGCCGGCTGGAGCCGAGCGTCGAAACCGGAAGGTGACCGATGGAACCCCATCGTTTCGCCGCCCTGCCTCACCTGGTGTGGGCACAGGCGCGCCGTACACCCGGCGCCGTCGCCGTGGAGCACGGAGCACACACGCTGGACTACGCCGCGCTCGACCTGCGGGTCGCGCGGATGACCGCCCGGCTGCGCGGTGAGGGCGTCGCGCGCGGGCATCTCGTCGGCGTCCTGCTCGACCGCGGCCCCGACCTGCTGGTCACGCTGCTGGCCGTCCACCGGGCGGGCGGGGCGTACGTCCCCCTCGACCCGTCCCACCCGCCGGAGCGCATCCGCCAGGTGCTGGCCGACGCCGAGGTGCGGACGCTGGTCAGCGACCGGCCCGGCCTCGGGTCCTTCCAGCCGCCGCCCGGCATCGGCCTGATCCTCACCGAGGAGGCCTCGGCCGCCGTCCCTGACCTGGAGCCGCCGGCCGTCCTGCATCCCGACGACCTCGCGTACCTCCTCTACACCTCGGGGTCGTCCGGCACGCCGAAGGGCGTCATGGTCACCCACGGCGCGGTCGTCAACCTGCTGACCTCGCTGATCGAGGAGCTGGCGTTCAACGCCGCGGACGTGCTCGTCGCGACGACCACCTACTGCTTCGACATCTCCGTCCTGGAGCTGTTCATGCCGCTCATGGTGGGCGGCCGGGTGGTGCTCGGGTCCGCCGAGCAGGCGCGTGACCCGCGCGCGCTGGCGGAGTTGCTCGACGCGGCCGGCGCCACCCACTTCCAGGCGACGCCGACGAGCTGGCGGATGCTGCTGGACACCGGCTGGCGCCCGCCCGGCGGCTTCACCGCGCTGAGCGGCGGCGAGAAGCTCGTTACCGAGCTGGCGGAGCGGCTGTGCTCGCTGTGCGCCCACGTCTGGGACCTGTACGGCCCCACGGAGACGACCGTGTACTCCACCCACGCCCGGGTCACCGGCGGCCGGGCGCACGACTTCGCCGTCGTGGGCGACACCACGCTGCGCATCCTCGACGAGACCATGAGCCCGGTGCCCGACGGGGACAAGGGCGAGCTGTACATCGGCGGCGCGGGCCTGGCCCGCGGCTACCTCGGCCGTCCCGCGCTGACCGCCGAGCGGTTCACCCCCGACCCGTGGGACGAGGGCGCCCGTCTGTACCGCTCGGGCGACGTCGCCCGGCGCCGCCCGGACGGGCTCGTCGAGATCCTCGGCCGCACGGACTTCCAGGTGAAGCTCAGGGGCCACCGGGTCGAGCCGGGCGAGATCGAGGCCGTCCTCGCCCGGCACCCGGAGATCCGGTCCTGCGTGGTGCACCCCTTCGGCACCCCGCTGCGGCTGGCCGCCTACCTGGTGCCGGAAGAGGGCGACGGCCCGTCCACCGCCGCGTTGCGGGCGTATCTGGGGCGGTCCCTGCCGGAGTACATGATCCCGGCCGCCTTCGTCCGGATGGCCGCGCTGCCGGTCACCGCCAGCGGGAAGGTCGACAGGAAGGCGCTGCCGCTCCCCGGCACGCGGCTGCGCGAGCCGGGGAGCGTCCCTCCCGAGACCGCGATCCAGCGCGTCGTCGCGGACGCCTGGGAGCAGGTGCTCGGCCTCGGCGGGGTCGGGCTCGACGACGACTTCATGACGCTCGGCGGGGACTCGGTGTCCGCGGCCCAGGTGACCGCCAGGATCTCCCGCCACACCGGCGTCCGGGTCCCGCTCCGGGAGCTGTTCGAGGCCGGTACGGTCCGCGCCCTCGCCGCCCGCCTCGAAGAGACGGCGCCGGACTCGGCACTGAACCCGGCGCTGGACACAGCGCTGAATCCGGTGCTGAACCCGGTGCTGAACCTGGCGCCGGACACAGCGCTCAACCCGGCGCTGAGCACGGTGGCGATGGGGGGTGGCGACCACGACGGCCGGCCCCTGTCGTTCGCGCAGCGCCGGTTGTGGCTGCTCGACCAGATGGGGGAGGCGGAGAACGCCTACAACCTGCCGACGGTGCTCAGACTGACCGGCGCGCTCGACGAGAAGGCACTGCTGGACGCGGTGAACCTGCTCCTCGCCCGGCACGAGTCACTGCGCAGCCGGTACGTGTGGGACGGCGGCGAGCCGGTCCAGCGGGTCCTTCCCGCCGGCTCGGTCACGGTGGAGGTCTCCGCGCTCGACCCCGCCGCCGACGCCCGCGCGCAGACGGACGAGTGGCTGGGACGGCTGACGGGCGCCGCCTTCGACCTGGCGCACGCCGCCCCCTGCCGGGTCGGGCTGCTCAGGCTCGGCCCCGACGAGCATCTGCTCTGCCTGGTCGTCCACCACATCGCCATCGACGGCTGGTCGGAGAACATCCTGCGGCGGGACCTGGCCGAGCTGTACCGCGCCCTGACCGCGAGCCGGGAGCCCCTGCTGCCCGCGCCCGCCGTCCGGTACGGCGACTACGCTGCCTGGCAGCGCGAGAGCCTCGACGACGAGACGCTCGCCGCCCACCTCGCGTACTGGCGGGACAAGCTCACCGGCCTCGCCCCGCTGGAGCTGCCCACGGACCGGCCCCGCCCGGCCACCTGGTCGCAGGAGGGCGCGGCGCTGTCCTTCACGATCGGCGCCCGGCTGCGCGAGGACGTGCGGGACCTGGCAGGACGGCACGGCGTCACCCCCTTCATGGTGCTGCTCGCCGCCTTCCAGACGCTGCTCGCCCGCTACGCCGGCGCGACCGACGTCCCGGTGGGCACCGTGCTCGCCGGACGGGGCATGCCCGAGTTGGAGCAGGTCGTCGGCCTGTTCGTGAACACGGTGGTCATGCGGGGCGACCTGTCCGGCGACCCCACCTTCGCCGAACTGCTCACGGCCGTGCGCCGGGACACCCTCGCCGCGCACGAGCACCAGGAACTGCCCTTCGACCGCCTGGTGCAGGAGCTGGCGCCCGAGCGCGACCTGTCCCGCAATCCGCTGTTCCAGGTGATGTTCGCCTTCCAGAACACCCCGAAGGAGGACCCCTTCTGGGGCGACGGCCTGCGCGTGCGGCGCGAGCCCCGGCCCGCGGTGACCTCCCGGACCTTCGACCTCACCCTGTCGATGAGCGACGACGAGGACGACGGCTGGGCGGGCCACGTCGAGTACAGCACCGCCCTGTTCGACCGGGAGACGGTCGAGCGGATGGCCTGGCACTACCGGGCCCTGCTCGCGGCCGTGGCCGCCGACCCCGACGTCCCGGTCGGCGAGGTCTCCCTCTACGACGGCGACCTCGCCCTCGTGCCCCAGGCGTCGCCCGACCTGCCGTTGCCGGCGGGGTCGGTGGCGGACGTCGTGGACGAACGCGCCGCGCGCGCCCCTGACGCGGTCGCGGTGGTGTGCGGCGGGGACGCGATCCCCTACAAGGAGCTGACGGAGCGGAGCGACCGGCTGGCGCGTCATCTGCGCGGGCTGGGTGCCGGCCCCGGCGTACCGGTGGCGGTTTGCCTGCCGCGCGGGGTGGAGCTCGTCGTGACCCTGCTGGCGGTGGCGAAGACGGGAGGGTACTTCCTGGTCCTGGATCCCGCCCACCCGCGGGAGCGGATCGCGGCCATGGCCGGCGACGCGGCTCCCCTCGTGCTGGTGACGACGGCCGGGGCGCCCGACCTCGGCGTCACCCGGGTGGTGCGCCTGGACGAGGACGCGGCCGCGATCGCGGCGTGCCCGGCGTCGCGGCCCCCGGTGGAGGTCTGCGGTGACGACCGGCTGTCGCTGGTGTACACCTCGGGGTCGACCGGAGTGCCGAAGGGCACCGTGGTCACCCACCGCAACGTCCTGTCGGCCCTGGTCGGCCGCCAGGCGTACAGCGACCCGCCGCGCGGCGTGCTGCTGCCGGTCTCACCCTCCTTCGACGTGTTCGTCTCCTTCGCCGTCTGGACCCTCGGCACGGGCGGCGCGCTGATCCTGCCCACGCACGGGTCACGGGCGGACCTGGACGAGCTGGCCGCGCTGGCGCGCCTGCCCCTGGTCAGCCACCTGGTGGGATCGCCGCACCTGTTGCGGGCGCTGCTCGAACGCGACGACCGGCCGCTCGCCGAACTGGAGATGGCGGTCATCGGCGGGGAGTCGTGCCCGGCGACGGTGCTGGACGACCTGGCACGACGCGCCCCCGGGCTGCGGCTGGTCAACGAGTACGGCCCGACAGAGGCCTCGTGGGGGTCGTTCTTCGACGCCGCGGCGCATCCGATGCCGGCGGGACGCGTGACGCTGCCGATCGGGATCGCCCCGGCCAACTACCGGGTCCACCTGTGGGACGCCGGCGGGCGGCCGGTTCCGCTGGGCGCGGTGGGGGAGCTGGTCATCGGCGGGCCCGGCGTGGCCTGCGGATACCACCGGCGGCCTGAGCTGACCGCCGCCCGGTTCGTGCCCGACCCGTGCGGGGAGCCGGGGGCACGGGTCTACCGGACCGGCGACCTGGCCCGTCACGGCGGAGGCGGGCTGCTGGAGTTCCTCGGGCGCACCGACGACCAGGTGAAGATCCGCGGCCACCGGATCGAGCTCGGCGAGATCGAGGCCGTGCTGGCCGCCCATCCCGGCGTCGCCCAGGCGGTCGTCCGGCATGACGGCGGGCGGCTGGTCGGCTACGTCCGCCCCGCCGGGGGACCCGGCGCGGCCACGGAGGCGGAGCTGCGGACCTACCTGCGCGAACGGCTGCCCGACCCGATGATCCCCGGCGTGTTCGTCACCGTCGAGGACTTCCCCGTGACCCGGCACGGCAAGATCGACCGGAACGCCCTTCCCGTCCCCGGCCCGGGCTCCGGCGCCGCCGCGAGCGGCCCGTCCCGCACGCCGCCGCGGACGCCGATCGAACGGCTGGTGGCCGAGGTGTGGGCGGAGACGCTCGGCCTGGCGAGCTGCGGCGCGGAGGACTCGTTCTTCGACCTGGACGGCAACTCGCTCACCGCCGCCCAGGCCGTCGCGAAGGTGCGCGCGAGGCTGCAGGTGCCGATCAGCGTGCGGGACCTGTTCGCCGCGCCGACGGTGGCCGGGTTCGCCGAACTGCTCGGCGCCCGCATGTTCGACGCCCTCAGCTCCCCCGCGGCCAGCACCGAGACGGCGTCCCCCGCGGCCGGGACAGGCGCGGTGTCCTCCGCGGCCGAAACCGTGACGACGTCCTCCGCGGCCGGGACCGGCGCGGCGTTCTCCGCGGCCGGAACCGAGGCGGCGGCGTCCCCTGTGGCCGGGTCCGGGACGGCGTCCGCCGGTGAGCCGGCCTCGGCTCTCGACACAGGCCAGGCGGGGGTGCAGGAGCCGCCGCTGTCCCCCGGGCAGCGCCGGCTGTGGCTGCTGGACCGCATGGATCCCGGCGGAGCCGACTACGTCGCCCCGATCGCCTGGCGGTTGCGCGGACGGCTCGACGCCGAAGCCCTGAGCGAGGCCCTGAGCGGGCTGGTGGCCCGGCACGAGGTGCTGCGCACCCGGTACGAGCTGCGAGACGGCGAGCCGCGCCAGGTGATCGACGACCCCGAGCCGGTGCGGCCGGCGCTGCGCGACCTGTCGCGCGTGCCCTGCGCGACCGGAGTGGCACGGCTGGCCGAGGCCGTCGAGGAGGAGACCACGCGCGGCTTCGACCTGGCCGCCGAGTGGCCGCTGCGCGCCTCGCTGCTGCGGCTCTGCCAGACCGAGCACGTCCTGCTGCTCGTCGTCCACCACATCGCCTGCGACGCCTGGTCCCTGAAACTGCTCACCGACGAGCTGGACGTCAGGTACCGGGCGCTGACCGCCGGGCGCACCCCCGCGCTGCCCGCCCTCCCCGCGCAGTTCGCCGACCACGCGGCGCGCGAGCACGCGGGCGACCATGCCGCCTCGCTCGGCTACTGGCGCGAGCGCCTGGCCGGCATGGCGGAACTCGCCCTGCCGGCCGACCGTCCCCGTCCGCCCGTGCGGGACCGGCGCGGCGAGGCCGTCGGCTTCGAGCTGCCGCCCGAGCTCGCCGAGCGGGTGCGGGCGCTGGCCCGCGGGCGCGGCGTCACGCCGTACATGGTGCTGCTCGCGGCGTTCCACGCGCTGCTCGGGCGGTACTGCGGGCAGGACGACATCGTCGTCGGAACGCCCGTGGCGCGGCGCGACACACCGCACGCGGAGCGCCTCATCGGCTTCTTCGTGGACACCGTGGTGCTCCGCGGCGACCTGCGAGGCCGCCCGGCGTTCCAGGAGCTGATCGACCGGGTGCGCGAGGACGTGCTCGGCGCCCTCGCCCACCAGGACCTGCCGTTCGACCGCCTGGTGGAGGAGCTGGCCCCCGAGCGGGACGCCTCCCGCAACCCGCTGTTCCAGGTCATGTTCGCCTACCAGAACGCGCCTTCGGCGGCTCCGCGGCTCGGCGCGCTGGAGGTGACCGAGATGCCGGTCGCGGCGCGGACCGCGAAGTTCGACCTCACGCTGGAGCTCGCCGAACGGCGCGACGGCGGCATGACCGGGGGTGTCGAGTACGCCACCGCGCTGTTCGACCGGGCCACGATGGCCGCGTTCGCCGAACGGTACGTCACGCTGCTGCGCCAGGCGCTCGACCACCCCGAGCTGCCCGCCGACGGGTTCGACATCCTCACCGGCGACGAGCGGCGCGACCTGCTCACCGGCTGGAACGCCACGCAGGCCCCGCGCGGCGGCGGATGCCTGCACGAGCTGGTCGAGCGGCAGGCTGCCGCGACCCCGCAGGCGACCGCGGTGGTCGACGGCACGCGCACCATGTCCTACGCCGAGCTGGACGCCTCCGCCGACCGGCTGGCCGGCCGGCTGCGGGCGGGCGGCATCGGCGCCGGGTCCTTCGTGGGGGTCTGCCTGCCACGCGGGTTCGACCTGGTCGTGACGCTGCTCGCCGTGCTGAAGGCCGGCGCCGCGTACGTGCCGCTGGACCCCGGCCATCCGCCGGAGAGGCTGGCGACCGCGCTGAGGGAGTCGCGCGCGGCGGCGCTGGTCACCCGCGACGCCGTGGCGGGCCGGCTGCCCGCCGTCCCGGCTCAGGTGATCAGGCCGGACGAGACGGCCCCGGACGTCCACGGACGCGGCCCCGCCCCGGACCTCGACGCCGCCGCGTACGCCATCTTCACCTCCGGCTCGACCGGCACCCCCAAGGGAGTCGTGATCACCCACAGGGGGATCGTCAACCGGGTGCTGTGGACGGTCGGCCGCCACCGGCTCTCGGCCGCCGACCGGGTGCTGCAGAAGACGACCGTCGCCTTCGACGCCGCCGGGTGGGAGATCTTCGCCCCGCTCGTCGCCGGCGGGACGGTCGTCCTGGCGTCGCCCGACGCCGAGCGCGACCCCGCGCTCATCGTCGCGGACGTCATCGCGCACGAGGTGACGGTGCTGCAACTGGTGCCCTCGATGCTGCGGATGGTCGTGGAGGAGCGCGACCTGGAGCGGTGCGGCTCGCTGCGGCTGGTCTTCTCCGCAGGCGAACCCCTCACCGCCGAGTTGTGCGAACGGCTCACCGCCCGCCTGGCGGTGGAGCTGCACAACACCTACGGCCCGACCGAGTGCTCGATCGACGTCACCGCCTGGTCGTACCGGCCAGGGGAGCACGGCGGCGGCACGGTCCCCATCGGGACTCCCATCGACAACACCGCGATCCGCATCGTCGACCGCCGGCTGCGCCTGACCCCCGTCGGTGTCCCCGGCGAGCTGTGCGCGGTGGGCGCGGGCCTGGCCCGCGGCTACCTGAACCAGCCGGCGCAGACGGCGGAGCGGTTCATCCCCGACCCGCACGGCGAGCCCGGCGCCCGCATGTACAGGACCGGCGACCTGGCCCGGTGGCGGGCCGACGGCACCATCGAGTTCCTCGGCCGCCTGGACCACCAGGTCAAGGTGCACGGCGTGCGCGTCGAGCCCGGCGAGGTGGAGGCCGCGCTGGCCGGGCACCCGGACGTGGCCGCCGCCGTCGTCGTGGCGGGCAAGGACGCGCACGGCGGCGGCAGGCTGGTGGCCTACGTGACACCGGCGGGCGAGGCCGTCCCGTCCGCCGACGGGCTGCGGGCGTACCTGGCCGACCGCCTGCCGGCGCCGATGGTGCCCGGCGTCTTCGTCCCGCTGGAGTCCTTCCCGCACACCGCCAGCGGCAAGATCGACCGGGCCGCGCTGCCCGAGCCGGAACCGGCCGCGCCCACCGGTCAGGCAGGCGCGTACGTGGCTCCGCGTGACCCGGTGGAGGAGGTGATCGCGGGCGTCTTCGCCGACACGCTCGGCCTCGCGCGGGTCGGCGTCCACGACGACTTCTTCCGCGCCGGCGGGAACTCGATGCTGGCCATGCGCGTGATGTCACGCCTGCGCGAGACGTTCCCCGGCGAGCTGCCCATGCGGGCGCTGCTCAACGGGCGCACGGTCGCCGAGCTGGCCAGGCGGCTGCCGGCCGCCGAGCCGGAGGACGGCGGCCGCATCGAGGCGGTGCCGCGCACCGGGCGGCTCCCCCTGTCGTCGCCGCAGCGGCGGATGTGGCTGATGCACCGGCTGGCGCCCCGCAGCGGGGAGTACCTCGCCCCCATCGCCCTGCGGCTGCGCGGCCCTCTGGACGAGGACGCGCTGCTGTGGGCGATCGAGACGCTGAGGGACAGGCACGAGATCCTGCGCACCCGTTACGACGTCGAGGACGGCGAGCCGTACCAGGTGATCGACGAGCCCGTGCCGCTGGAGCCGCGCCGCGCCGACCTGTCCGCCGAGCCCGACGCGGAGCGGCGCGCGGCCGCGCTCGTCACCCGGTGGGCCGGTGAGCCGTTCGACCTGGCGCGGGAGGCGCCGCTGCGGGTCGGCCTGATCCGGCTCGGCGCCGCCGACCACGTGCTGCTCATGCTCACCCACCACATCGCCTGCGACGGGCGCTCGCTCGACGTGCTGGCCCGCGAGCTCGGCGAGGCCTACGAGGCGTTCCGCGCCGGTACGCGGCCCGGCCGGCGGCCGCCGCCCGTGCAGTACGCCGACTACGCGGCCTGGGAGAGCGGGCCGGAGGCCGGGCGGGTCCGGCGGCGGCACCTGGCCGGCAGCCGGGAACGGCTGGCCGGCGTGCCACCGCTCGACCTTCCCCTCGACCGGCCCCGCGCGCCGGTGCGCGACGCGACGGGAGCCGTCCACGCGTTCGACGTGCCCGCCGGCCCGGCCTCGCGCGTGCTCGCGTTCGGCCGGGAGCGGGAGGCCACGCCGTTCATGACGTGGCTGGCCGTCTTCCAGGCGCTGCTGGCCCGCTACAGCGACCAGGCCGCCTTCCTGGTCGGCTCCCCCGTCGCCGGGCGCGACCGTCAGGTGGTGCAGGACCTGGTCGGCTGCTTCGTCAACACCATGGCGATCCGCGCCGACGTCTCCGGCGACCCGAGCTTCGCGGCCCTCGTCGACCGGTCGAGGGAGGCGGTGCTCGAAGCCCTGGACCACAAGGACGTGCCCTTCGACGAGCTCGTCGACGCCCTCGACGTCACCCGCGACCTGTCCCGGGTGCCGCTCGTGGACGTGATGCTCACCGTCGAGGACACCGGGCTCACGCCGTTCCGGCTCCCCGGCATGCGCGTGGAGGCGTACCCCGTCGGCGTCCGCGCGGCGATGTGCGACCTGGCGCTGTCGATGCGGGAACGCCCGGACGGCGGGTGGACGGCCGAGTTCGAGTACGCGGCCGCGCTCTTGGAGCCGGAGACCGTCGAGCGGATGGCCGGCCACTTCCAGCGGTTGCTCGACGCCTGCGCCGGCGACCCCGGGCGATGCCCGGCGGACGTGCCGCTGGTGGAGGTGGACGCGCCCGCGGAGCCGCGCGCGGTGCCCCTGGTGAACGAGACCGTCTCGTCCTGGGCGCGCCGGACGCCGGGCGCCCTGGCCGTGGTCGAGGCGGGCGGCGGCGAGGCCTGCACCTACGCCGAGCTCGATCGCCTGACCGGCCACCTGGCGGCCAGGCTCGTCGCCGCCGGGGTGACGCCGGGAGCGCCCGTCGTGGCCTGCCTGCCCCGCGGCCCCCGGGTCGTCGTGGCGATGCTCGGCATCATGCGCGCCGGCGGGGTCTACGTCCCCGTCGACGCCGACTCGCCGCCCGAACGGGTGGCCGGGCTGCTGGCCGACGTGGCGCCCGCCGCCGTGGTCACCGGCAAGGGAAGCCCGGAGATGATCACGCCGTTCGGCGTCGCGGTCCTTGCCGTGGACGCGCCGGGGCCGCCGCCCGCGGTGGCGCTTCCCGTGCTCGACCCGCGCGACCTCGCCTACATGATCTTCACCTCCGGCTCCACGGGCCGCCCCAAGGGCGTCCAGGTGGAACACGGGTCGTTCGCCGAGCACTGCCTCGTCATGACCGAGGCCTACGCCCTCACGCCCGGCGACCGCTTCGCGCTGATGGCCTCGGTGACGTTCGACGCCTCCCTCGACCAGATCGCGGCCACGCTCGTGGCCGGCGCGGCCGTCGTGGTCGCCGACCCTCGGGGCACCGCCCCTGAGGACCTGGTCGACCGGCTCACCGCGAGCGAGGTCTCGGTGCTGGACGTCACCCCCGCCTACTACCGGCTGATGGTCGGAGTCCTGCGGCCGGGCGACGGGCGGCTCGCCGCCCTGCGGGTGATGAGCGTGGGCGGCGACGCGGTGACCTACGAGGACGCCCGGCAGTGGGCCGCTACGGGGTTGCCCGCCCGGTTCGCCACGGGCTACGGGCCGACGGAGACCACGATCGCGGCCACCGAGCACCGGCTCGGACCGCTGGAGGCCGCCTCGGACGGGCTCATCCCGCTGGGCCGGCCTCTCACAGGGACCGGAGCCTACGTGCTCGGCCCGCGACTGGCGGCGGTGCCGTACGGCGTGACCGGCGAGCTGTACATCGGCGGCGGCCGGGTCAGCCGCGGCTACCACCAGGCTCCGGCCCTCACCGCGGCCCGGTTCCTGCCCGATCCGTTCTCCCCGGTCCCCGGGGCCCGGATGTACGCGACCGGGGACCTCGTGCGCCGCCGTTCCGACGGCGTCATCGAGTTCCTCGGCAGGGCCGACCGCCAGGTCAAGATCCGGGGGTTCCGCGTGGAGCCCGGGGAGGTCGAGGCGATCCTGGCCGCGCACCCCGACGTCCGGGCGGCCGTCGTGGAGGCCCGCCATGGGCCCGGCGGAGACCTGGCTCTGGTCTGCTACCTCGTCCCGGCTACTGTGCCCGCCGCTGTGCCCGCTGATGGGGCGGCCCACCCCGCCGCACTGGCCGGCCACCTGCGCGAGCGGCTGCCCGACTACATGGTGCCCTCGGCGTGGGTGGAACTCGGCGAACTGCCCATGACCCAGAACGGCAAGGTCGACAGGGCCGCGCTGCCCGAGCCCGACTGGAGCCGCCCCGAGCTGGCTCGCGAGTACGTCGCGCCGGAGCCCGGGATCGAAGAGTACGTCAGCACGCTGTGGACCGAGGTGCTCCACGTCGAGCGGGCCGGCCGGGACGACGACTTCTTCGCCCTGGGCGGCAACTCGCTGCTGGCCTCCCGCGTGCTGCTCCGACTCCGGGAGGTGTTCGACCTGCCGATCTCCCTGCGCCAGATCTTCGAGGCGCGGACGGTGGCCGCGATGAGCGCGCTGCTCGAACGCTCCATCGAGGAGGAGATCTCGCACTGGACGCGAGACCAGATGGCGACCCTGCTCTCCGAAGGAGAAGAAGCGTGAACCCCACCAGTGACGCCGCGACCATCGATCCCCCCGACGCCAAGCTGCTGCTCCGGCGGTATCTCGACCGCGGCAGGCGAAGGGCGGCCGCGCCGGGCATCAGCCCGGCGGACCGCGACCGGCCCCTGCCGCTGTCGCCCGGCCAGCACCGACTGTGGCTGCTGGAAAGGCTCCGGCCGGGGAGCACCGAATACCTGGTCCCTGTGACGCTGCGGCTGACCGGCCCGCTGGACGTGCCCGCCCTGCGGGCGGCGCTCGACCGGCTCGTGGCCCGGCACGAGGTGCTCAGGACCCGCTACCCGGAGTCCGGCGGCGAGCCCTGCCAGCTCGTCGACCCGCCGGCCCGGCTGCCGCTGACGGTCCTGGACCTCGCCGGCCACGGCGACCGGCGGGCGCGCCGGGTGCGGCAGATCATGATGGTCGGCGACGGGCGGTCCCCCGAGGAGCGCGAGCGCGAGCTGACCGCGCAGAGCCTGGCCGATCTCGTCAGGGACGTGGGCGAGCGGCCCTTCGACCTGGCCGCCGAATGGCCGCTGCGGGCGACGCTGATCCGGGTGGCCCCCGACGAGCACGTGCTGTCGCTGGTCGCCCACCACATCGCCGTGGACGGGATCTCGGCGGACGTGCTGCTGGACGAGCTGACCGAGATCTACGGGGGCGGGACGCCGCCGGCCCCCGCCCTCCAGTACGCCGACGTGGCCGCGTGGTGGCGCTCCCAGGCGGACGGCCCGCGAGCCGCCTCCCACCTGGCCTTCTGGCGGGACGCGCTGGCCGGGCTCGCGCCGCTGGACCTGCCGCTCGACCACCCCCGGCCGCCGGAATGGGACCCCGAGGGCGACGTGGTGACCTTCGAGGTGACCGCGCCCGTCGCCCGCGCCGCCCTCGCGGTGGGCGCGGACCGCTCGGCCACCCCGTTCATGACGATGCTCGCCGCCTTCTGGGCGCTGCTCGGCAGGTACACCGGCGGGCGCGACATCGCCGTCGGCACGCCGGTCGCCGGGCGCGACCGCATCGAGTTCGAGCGGCTCGTCGGGTTCTTCGCCAACACCGTGGTGCTGCGCGGCGACCTGTCGGGACGTCCGTCCTTCGGCGCGCTGGTCGAGCGCGCCCTGCGGGTCGTCACCGACGCCCACGACCACCAGGACGTCCCGTTCGAGCGGATCGTGGAAGAACTGCGGCCGGGCCGCGACCTGTCGGTCAACCCGCTGTTCCAGGCCATGCTGACCTACCGGGAGCAGGGCGGCGCCACCCGCGAAGCCGGCTCCCTGACCGTCGTCGAGGAGCCGGTCGGCTGGTCGCCCGCCCGCGTGGACGTCGCGCTCGACCTGACGCTGCTGCCCGACGGGTCGCTCAGCGGAGCCCTGATATACCCAAGGGCGCTGCTCGGCCGCGGGACCGCCGAACGGCTGGCCGAGCACTTCGTGACCTTCCTCGACCAGGCCGGCCGGAGCCCGGAGACGCCGGTGGACCGGATCGGCCTCACCTCCGCCGCCGAGCGACGGCGGGTCCTGACCGAGTGGAACGACACCGCCGTGGACCACCCGGCGTGGTGCCTGCCCCAGCGGTTCGCCGATCAGGCGGCGGCCCGGCCGGACGCGGTCGCCCTCGCCTGCGGCGCCCGCCGGATGACCTACCAGGAGCTCGACGCCGCCGCCAACCGGCTCGCCCACCTGCTGCGGGCGCGCGGCGTGCGGCCGGAGACCCGGGTGGCCGTCTGCCTCGACCGCTCGCCGGAGATGGTGATCGCCCTCCTCGGGACGGTCAAGGCCGGCGCCGCCTACGTGCCGATCGACCCCGAGTATCCGCGGGAGCGGATCGGCTACCTCGTCGCCGACTCGGCCCCGCACGTGGTGCTGACCACCACGGCGTACGCGCACCTGTTCGGCCCCGGCGGCACGGACGCCGAGCGCACGGACGCCGAGGGCACGGACGCCGAGGGCACGGACGCCGTCCGCACGGACATGCGCACGGACGTCGTCCGCATGGACGGCCTCGACCTGACCGGTCTGCCGGCGACGCCGCCGCAGGACGGGCCCGACCCCGACAACGCCGCCTACGTGATCTACACGTCGGGGTCGACGGGCCGCCCGAAGGGCGTCGTGGTGTCGCACCGCGCCATCGCCAACCGGCTGGACTGGATGCAGCGCGCCTACCGGCTCACCCCGGCCGACGTGGTGCTGCAGAAGACGCCGTTCGGGTTCGACGTGTCGGTGTGGGAGTTCTTCTGGCCGCTGGGCGAAGGAGCCCGGCTGGTCCTGGCCGAGCCGGGCGGTCACCGCGACGGCGGCTACCTGCGCGACCTCATCGCCGAGGCCGGGGTGACCGTGTGCCACTTCGTGCCGTCGATGCTGCGGTCCTTCCTCGACGTCCCGGGCGCCGAGGCGTGCGCGTCGCTGCGCGCGGTGATCTGCAGCGGGGAAGCGCTGCCGAAGGACCTGCAGGCCGCGTTCCTCGACCGGCTCGGCGCCCGCCTGCACAACCTGTACGGCCCGACCGAGGCCGCCGTCGACGTCACCGCGTGGGAGTGCCTGCCCGGCCGGCGGGAGGCCCGCGTCCCGATCGGCCGGCCGATCGACAACATCTCCATGTACGTCCTGGACGACGCCATGGAGCCGGCCCCGGTCGGGGCGCCCGGTGAGCTGTACATCGGCGGGGTGGGCGTCGCGCGCGGCTACGTCGGCCGGCCCGCTCTCACGGCCGAACGCTTCGTGCCCTCGCCCTTCGGTCCCGGCCGGCTCTACCGCACCGGCGACATCGCCCGCTGGCGGGAGGACGGCACGCTGGACTACCTGGGCCGGCGCGACCACCAGGTGAAGATCCGCGGCCACCGCATCGAGCTGGGCGAGATCGAGGCCGTGCTGCTCGGCCACCCGGACGTGCGCGCCGCCGTGGCCGTCGTGGACGAGCCCGCGTCCGGCGACCCCCGGATCGTCGCCTACGCCGTCCCCGCCGCGGGCGCGGAGGTCGACGACAGGGCGCTGCGGGCCTGGCTGGCCGCGAAGGTGCCCGCCTACCTGGTGCCCGCGTTCATCGTCCCGCTGGCCGAGCTTCCCGTCTCCGCGCACGGGAAGCTCGACCGGTCCGCGCTGCCCGCGCCGCGCGCCCACGAGTCCGCCGACGCGTTCGTCGCGCCTGCCACCCCTGCTGAGCACGCCGCCGCCGCGGCCTGGGCGGCCGCCCTGGACCTGCCCGCGCCCGGCGCGCACGCCAACTTCTTCGAGCTGGGCGGCGACTCGATCAGGGCACTGCGCGCCGTCGGCGCGCTCCGCGAGGCGGGGTGGGACGTCGGCGTGCAGGACATGTTCCGCTGCCAGACCCCCGCCGCGCTCGCGGTGGTCATGGAGTCCCGCCAGGACGGGCCCGCGACGCGGCCCGAGGCCGTGGCGCTGCCCCCGTTCGCCCACGTCGGCCCCGAGGACACGCGCCTGCTGCCCGCCACGCTGGGCGACGCCTACCCGCTGACCCAGGTGCAGGCGGGGATGCTGTTCGAGCTCGCCTCGGACGACGGTCTCAGCCCGTACCACAACGTCACCGCCTACCTCATCAGGGACGACGCACCGTTCTCGCCGTCCGCCCTGCGGACGGCGGCGCGGACGCTGGCCGAAAGGCACGACGTGCTGCGCACCTCGTTCGACCTGCTCACCTACTCGGTCCCCATGCAACTGGTGCACCTCGACGCCCAGGTGGAGATCAGCGTCGAGGACCTCACCGGCCTGCCGGACGACGAGCGGCGCGCCGCCGGGGAGGCCGCGCTCCGGCGCGAGCGGTCGCGCCGGTTCGACATCGGCCGGGCCCCGCTGTGGCGGCTCTACGTCCAGCGGCTGAGCGACCGGCGGTGGCGGCTGGGCTGGGTCGAGTGCCACCCCATCCTGGACGGCTGGAGCCACAACTCGCTGCTGTCGGAGCTCCTGGAGCTCTACCGCGCGGTCCGCCGCGGCGAGCCGGTGCCCGAGCCGCCGCCGTCCCCGCTGCGGTTCGCCGACTACATCGCGCTGGAGCGCGCGGCCGTCGAGTCGGCCGAGCAGCGGGACTTCTGGGCCGGGCGGGTGCTCGGCCACGAGCGGCTCAGGCTGCCCGAGGCCTGGGCCGGCCCCGCCGCCGACGATCCCTTCCCCTACGACCTGCGGGTGCCCATCGCCGGCCTGCTGCCGCGGCTGCGCGCCCTGGCCAAGGCTTCAGGAGCGCCGCTCAAGAGCGTGTTGCTCGCCGCGCACGTGAAGGTCATGAGCATGGTCACCGACCAGCGGCCGTTCCGCACGGCGCTGGGCGTCAACGGCCGGCCGGAGGTGGCCGGCGGCGACCGGACGCGTGGCATGTTCCTCAACGTCGTGCCGTTCGCCGTCCGCGCCGACGCGGCCACCTGGCGCGACCTGGTGCGCGCGGTCTTCGACGAGGAGACGACGCTGTGGCCGTACCGGCGCTACCCCGCGCCCGAGATGCAGCGGCGGTGGAGCCAGGGAAGCCCGATCAGCGACGTGCTGTTCAACTATCTCGACTTCCACGTGCTCGACCGGGACGCGGTGGACCTGGCGGAGACCGACGACCGCAGCCCGACCGACTTCGCCCTCGTGGTCTCCACCGAGCCGGGCTCGCTGGTGCTGTCGATGGCCCCGCACGCGATCGCGCCCGGCTGGGGCTCCCGGCTGGCGGACCTCTACGCGACCGTGCTCGCCGCCATGGCCGCCGGCCCGCAGGGGGACGCGCGCGCCGCCTGCCTGCCCGAGGCGGAGTCGCGCCTGGCGCTGGGCGGCGGCGCGGCCGTCGAGCCGCTCCCCGCCCTGTGCGTGCACGAGCTGTTCGCCGCCCAGGCCACGCGCACCCCGGACGCGGTGGCCGTCGAGTTCGGGTCCGACCGGCTCACCTACGCCGAGCTCGACATCCGGGCCAACCGGCTGGCGCACTACCTGCGCGACCGGGGCGTGCGGCCGGACACCGTGGTCGGCGTCTGCCTCGACCGGTCGCCGGACCTCATCGTGGCCATCCTCGGCGTCCTCAAGGCCGGCGGGGTCTACCTCGGCCTGGACGCCGCGGACCCGCCCGCCAGGCTCGCCGGGCTGCTCGACGACGCCGGGGCCCGGCTCGTGCTGGCCTCCGCGGAGGCGGCCGGCTCGCTCGGCCGTCCGGACGTCGTCGCCGTCGAGGGACTGGCCCTAGACGCGCTGCCCGGCACCGCGCCCGAGGCGGGGGCCACCCCCGAGCACCTGGCGTATCTGATCTACACGTCGGGCTCGACCGGCCGGCCCAAGGCGGTGGCGGTGCCGCACCGGGGCGTCGTCCGCCTGGTCACCGGGCAGGAGTACGACGAGTTCGGCGCCGGACGGGCGCACCTTCTGCACTCCCCGATCACCTTCGACGCGGCCACCTACGAGATCTGGGGCGCGCTGCTGCACGGCGGGCGGCTGGTCGTCGCCCCGCCCGGCCTGCTCGACGCGCGCGAGCTGCGCGACCTCGTCGCCCGGCACAAGGTCACCTCCCTGTTCATCACGCATGGACTGTTCAAGCTGATGGCCGACGAGGGCATGGACGGGCTGGAAGGGGTGCGGACGCTCATCACCGGCGGCGAGACCGCCTCTCCCGAGCACATCGAACGCGTGCGGCGGGCGCTGCCGGCGACCCGCCTGGTCAACGCGTACGGCCCGACCGAGACCACCACCTACGCCACCTGCCATCCCATCGACCCCGGCGTGCCGGTCACCCGGCCGGTGCCGATCGGGCCCGCCATCGCCCACACCAGCGCGTACGTGCTGGACGCGGACGGTCTTCTCTGCCCGGCGGGCGTGCCCGGCGAACTGCACATCGGCGGTCCCGGCGTGGCCCGGGGGTACCTGGGCCGGTTCGAGCTGACGGCCGACCGGTTCGTCCCCGACCCGTACGGAGGCGAGCGCGGAGCCCGCCTCTACCGCACCGGGGACCTGGCCAGGCTTCGCCCCGACGGCGGGTTCGACTTCATGGGCAGGCGGGACGACCAGCTGAAGATCCGCGGCCACCGGATCGAACCGGGCGAGATCGAGGCGGTGCTGCACCGGCATCCCGGAGTCCGCCTGGCCGCCGTCGTGGCCCGTGAGGTCGGCCCGGGAGATCGGCGCCTGGTCGGATACGTCATGGCCGAGCGCTCCGGGCCCGACGTCGCCGAGCTCCGCGCCCACCTGGCCGGGCTGCTGCCCGGATACCTGGTGCCCGACATCCTGGTGAAGCTCGACCGCTTCCCCATGACCACCAGCGGGAAGATCGACCGCGCCGCCCTCCCCGCGCCCGGCGGCCACCGGCCCGAGCTGGACGTCCCGTACACGCCGCCGCGAGACGACGTCGAGCGGATCGTCGCGGACGTCTGGCGGGCGGTGCTCGGCGTCGACCAGGTCGGCATGAACGACGACTTCCTCCGGCTCGGCGGGCACTCGCTGTCGGCCATGCGGGCCGCGGCCCGGCTGCGCGCCGAGGCCGGCCTGGCGATCACCGGACGCGACATCATGGCCCGCCGCACGGTCGAGGCGGTGGCGCGCGACCTTCGAGCCGGCCAAGGTGCCCCGGACGGCGCGTCCCCGGCCGACGGCGCCGCCGAGCCGGACGGCCGCCCGCCCGCCGTCGCGGTGTGGTACCGGACCGCGGGCGACCAGGACCCGCTGTTCTGCGTCCACCCGGGCGGCGGCAGCGTCCACTGGTACCGCCACCTGGCCGAACGGCTGCCGGCCGACCGGCCGATGGTCGCGCTGCAGCATCCCGCGATGGAGGACGAGGGCATGGCCGGCCTGCCCGTCGACGAGCTGGCCGGCCTCTACCTGGACGAGATCCGCGGCATCAGGCCCGCCGGCCCGTACCGCATGTTCGGCTGGTGCGGCGGCACGTCCGTCACCTGGGAGGTCGCCTCGCGCCTGCGGGACATGGGGGAGGAGGTCTCGCTGGTCCTTCTCGACCCGTGTCTGCCCGCCGAGGACCCGCCCCTGCAGGAACGGCTGCTCGCCCGGGCCGCGGAACTGCTCGCGGAGCCGGCGGCCGAGCCCGCGGACGAGGACCTGCGCGCCGAGCTCGTGGAGGTGCTGCGGGCCGTCGTCGACGACAACGCCGGAGAGCCGATCACCGAGGAGGACCTCGACGACGACTGGTCGCCGAGGATCCGGCTGTGGCGCGGCATCGCCGAGGCCGCGCGACGGCACCGCATGGAGCCGGCCGACGTGCCGCTCAGGATCCTGCTCACCGATGAGCTGATGGGCGACGGGCATGACGCCAAGGGCGGGCTCAGCCACGACGCGTACCTGCGGGAATGGCGACGGCTCGGCGGCGACGTCCCCGTGGGGAGGATCCGTCACGGCCACCTGGAG
Organism: Sphaerisporangium sp. NPDC049457; assembly: GCF_055586705.1. Taxonomy (NCBI): domain Bacteria; kingdom Bacillati; phylum Actinomycetota; class Actinomycetes; order Streptosporangiales; family Streptosporangiaceae; genus Sphaerisporangium; species Sphaerisporangium sp. NPDC049457. The sequence goes on from NZ_JBVJHR010000011.1 coordinate 32,331, forward strand.
GCGATGGAGCCGCACCACGTCGGCGACCTGTCCGCGTCGCTGACGGCGTGGCTGAAGGACGCGGAGACGGGACGATGAGCCTGCCCGCCGTGCCCGTCGCCGCCCGTCCGGGCGACGTCGAGGCCGAGCTCGACCGCCTGTCGGCAAGCGCCGAACCCACCCCGCTGGCCGGCGTGCGCATGGTCGTCGCCGGCCGCCGGGTCGGCGTCCGGCTCAAGCTCGAAGGCGCGCTCCCGTGCGGCTCCATCAAGGACAGGACGGCGCTCAGCCTGCTGAAGTCGGTGGCCGGTCGCCTCGACCTGCCCGGCGCCGTGCTGGTCGAGTCCACCTCGGGCAACCTCGGCATCGCGCTGGCCTCGTTCGCCTCCCGCATCGGGGTGCGGTGCGTGGCCGTCGTCGACCCGAGCATCTCCCCGGTGCTGGCCGAGCGGCTCGTGCTCCTCGGCGCCGAGGTCGAGCAGGTGCGGGAACGCGACCCACAGGGCGGCTACCTCAAGGCCCGGCTGGAGCGGGTGGCCCGCCTGACCGCCGACGATCCGGCGATGGTGTGGACCGACCAGTACCACAACCCGGCGAACCCGCTGGCCCACTACCAGGGGACCGGCCCCGAACTGGACCGGCAGGCCCGCGGGGAGTACGACGCGGTGTTCGTGGCGGTCTCCACCGGCGGCACGCTCGCCGGACTCGGCCGCTACCTGCGCGCCCACCGGCCCGGGGTCCGCGTGGTGGCCGTCGACGTGCCGGGCTCCAGGGTGCTCGCCGCCCCCACGGGCAACCGGTTGCTGACCGGGATCGGCGCCGGCCGGGTCTCCGCCTTCCTGCGGCCGGGAGACTGGGACGATCTCGTCATCGTGGACGATGTCGTCGCGATCGCCCACTGCCATGCCCTCGCCGACTCGGCGGGGATCAGGCTCGGCGGCTCCAGCGGCGCCGTGCTCGCGGCCTGCGCGGCCTACCTGGCCCGGCATCCCGAGATCACCTCCCCCATCTGCGTCTGTCCCGACTCGGGGGACAACTACACCCGCACGTTGTACGAGCCCGGCTGGCTGGCCGGGCACGGCATCGAGCTGTCCGCCGACCTGCTGCGACCGGAGGCGGGCCGCCCTCCGGTCGCGTTCGCGGCGCAGGACCGGTCGTGAGCCGCGCCGCGGGCGTGGACGTGTGGTGGGCGCGTCCGGTGAGCGCCGGCGACGGCCTGACCCGGCTGCTCGACCCGGTCGAGCGGGCCCGGTACCACGAGTACCACCGCCCCGCCGACCGGGCCAGGTTCCTGACCGCCGCGGCGCTCCTGCGCCTGACCACCGGCCGGCTGCTCGGCATGGAGCCGGAGCGGGTGCCGCTCGACCGGTCCTGCTATCGCTGCGGCAGGCCGCACGGCCGCCCCAGGACCCGGGCCGGGGTGCGCCGCCTGGCGCTGTCGGTGTCGCACGCCGGCGACTGCGTGGTGGTCGCCGTCGGCGACGGCGTCAAGGAGGTCGGGGTGGACGTGGAGGTGATCGACCCCGCGCTCGACGTCGACGAGCTGATCGACGGGGCCATGACCGAGCAGGAGATCCAGGCGCTCGCCGAGCTGGACCCCGCGAGCCGCGTGTCGACGTTCGTACGGCTGTGGACCAGGAAGGAGGCGCTGCTCAAGGCCGTCGGCGTCGGGCTGGACCAGGAGCCCGACCGGGTGAACGTGCTCGGCTCGGGACCGTCGCTGCGCGTGTGGACGAGCGCGGGGGAGGCCAGTGTGCTGCCCCTGCGCCCGCCCCGCGGGTACCACGCCAGCCTGGCGGTGATCCGCGGGCCGGTGCCCGTCGTCGAGCGCGACGGCACCGGCCTGCTGGCCACCACCATGGCGACCGCGACGCTCAGCAGCACCACGACGACCACGACGCTCACGGCTCGCGCGGCCGGGGGCTGATCACAGGCCCGGCGTGGCCGGCTCGCGCGGCCAGGCTCGACAGGGCGCTGTGGCAGGCACGCGGAACGCCCGGCCGGGATGTCCCGGCCGGGCGTTCCGCACTGCGCTGTCGAGGTCTTTCGTCGTGGGCTCAGGCGAGGTAGACCGCGTCGGTGGTCTCGTAGCTCTTCTCGGTCAGCAGGTCGTTCACGCCGGCGAACGTCAGGTTCACGATGGAGCGCGTGACGCCCTCGGTCTGGATCGGCATGGTGCGGTGGAGGGTGGTGTCGGTCTTGAAGAAGTACGACTCGCCGCTCTCGTGGTGGTAGCTGCGGATCATCCCCTCCATGAGCCGGCGGTTGACGGCGGGGTCCTGCTTGTTCCAGTGGGTGTGCGGGACCGTCTGGAGCAGGCCGCCGTGCTCCGGGCCGGGCGCCGCCGCGATGAAGATCCAGGCGAACTCGTGGTCGCCCCAGTGCCACCCGTGGGTGTCGCCGACCTCGGTCTGGTGGGTGCCGGTGATCCGCTCGTCCGCGTAGGTGCAGTCCAGGACCGGCGCGCCGGCGATCTCGGCGAGCAGCGACCGGAACGCCGGCACGTGGTAGAGCGCGGTGAACATGGTGCTGTTGGACTCGAACAGCGAGTTCGGCAGGCTTCCCATCCGGCGGGGCGTGTTCCCCGTGACCGGCACCCGGATGTCGATCCGGCGGGTGTTCGCCGCGGTGAGCTGCGAGGTCTCCTCCTGGAGCAGGCGGACGAGCTCGTCGGGCAGCAGCCCGGTCATCCTCGCGTAGTGCTCCTCGGAGTACTGCAGCGCCGCCCTGCGCACCTGCTCCTCTCTGGTCGACAGGTGCTTGGCCAGCAACTCGTCCAGCTCGTCGACCACGTCCATGCGGATGTGGGCCGCCGGCCGGTTGCCGGCCTCGATGAGGGTGACCGCGGCCGATGTCGCGCTAATGGTGGGCATCTCTTCTCCTTCTCCTCGCGGCACTCGCCTTGTGTGGCGGAGTCCGGCGTCAGGCGCCGGGCTCTGTACAGAAGGTCGGCGGGCCGCCTATCGAAGGTCTTTCACCGCTACATCACGGAGCTAAGAATGCCTGGTGAGAGCCTCACCGATCGCCCTTGCGCGGCGGGGTGCGGACGCGGCCCGACGCGGAGGTCCCGCGCGGAACGGCGCCGCCGTCAGACCGGCGTCACCAGGCGGTAGCCGACGCCCCGCACCGTCTGGATCAGCCGGTCGTCGTCGTCGCCGAGGCGGGCGCGCAGGCGTTTGACGTGCACCGCGATGGTGTTGGTCGACATGCCGTCCGCCGCGTGCCACACGTGGTGCATGATCTGCTCGCGCGTCACCGTGCGGTCGGCGTTGCGCATCAGGTAGTGCAGCAGCTCGAACTCGCGCAGCGGCAGGTGGACGGGCATCCCGGCCACGCGCACCTGGTAGGCGGCGGCGTCGAGCTCGACGTCTCCGACGGTGAGCACGCCGCGCGCCCCCGCGTCCCCGGGGAAGGCCGCCTGGACGAGCGGCAGCAGCTCGGGCACGCGGTAGGGCCTGGCGACGCACGCGGTCGCGCCGGCGGCCAGGGCCTGGACGGCCTGCTCGGCGTGCCCCTCTCCGACGCCGAGCAGCACCGGCACGGTGCGGGCGAGCCGGACCGCCCGTACGAAGTCCACCGGCCCGATGACCGGCAGGGTGGCGCTCACGAGCACCACGTCCGGGCGTAGCGCGCCCGCTTGGAGGAGGGCCTGCGCGCCGTCGGGGACGCCCGTCACGGAGATCCCCTCGCGCTCCAGCGCCGAGGCCAGTTCCCTGACCAGGCCCGCGTCGGGATCGGCGACCAGCAGCATGGGCGCCGGCCGGGTGTCCCCGTCCACTTCAGGTGCCGCCTGCGGCCGGCTCACACCATCTCCTTCACGAGCGGGTCGGCAGAGGCGTCCGGATCATCCGAAGCGTCCGGTGATGTAGTCCTCGGTCGCCTTCTCGGTGGGGTTGGTGAAGATCTTCGAGGTGTCGTCCATCTCGACGAGCTTGCCCGGCCGTCCCTGGCCTGCCAGGTTGAAGAACGCCGTCTTGTCGCTGACCCGCGCCGCCTGCTGCATGTTGTGGGTGACGATCACGATCGTGTAGTCGTTCTTCAGCTTGGCGATCAGGTCCTCGATGGCCAGCGTCGAGATGGGGTCCAGGGCCGAGCACGGCTCGTCCATGAGCAGGACCGCCGGGCTCACCGCGATCGCCCTGGCGATGCACAGGCGTTGCTGCTGCCCGCCGGACAGGCCGGACCCGGGCTTGTTCAGCCGGTCCTTGACCTCGTTCCACAGGTTGGCGTCCCTGAGCGAGGACTCCACGATGCCGTCGGCCTCCGAGCGGGAGACCCGGCCGTTGAGGCGCAGACCTGCGGCGACGTTGTCGTAGATGGACATCGTCGGGAACGGGTTCGGCCGCTGGAAGACCATGCCGACCGTCCGGCGCACGGAGACGGGGTCGACGTCGGGCCCGTAAAGGTCCTGGTCCTCCAGCCTGATCTTGCCTTCGACGCGGGCGCCCGGGATGACCTCGTGCATGCGGTTGAGCGTGCGCAGGAACGTCGACTTGCCGCAGCCGGACGGGCCGATGAAGGCGGTGACCGAGCGGGGCTCGATCGTCATGGTGATGCCTTCGATCGCCTTGTGCGATCCGTAGTACGCGTCGAGGTCGGACACCTCGATCTGCTTGGCCATTGTCGAAACCCCTTATCGGCCCTTGGCGGGAGAGCGCCACCACGAGATGAGGCGTGCCACCAGGTTGAGCAGCATGACGAACAGGATGAGGGTGAAGGCTCCGGCCCACGCCCTGTCGATCGCGGTGTCGTTCGGGCGGCTCATCTGGTCGAAGATGTACAGCGGGAGGCCCATCTGCGGCCCGTGGAACGGGTCCGGGTTGATGGAGTCGGTGACGAACACCGTCAGCAGCAGCGGCGCCGTCTCGCCCGCGACGCGGGCGATGGCGAGCATGACGCCGGTGACGATGCCGGTGAACGCGGTCGGGAGCACGATGCGCACGATCGTCTTCCACTTGGGGACGCCCAGCGCGTACGACGCCTCGCGCAGCTCGTTCGGGACGAGGCGCAGCATCTCCTCGCTGGAACGGACCACGGTCGGCATCATCAGGATGGACAGCGCGAGCGCCCCGGCGAAGCCGGAGTAGCCGAGTCCGAGGATCAGCACCCAGAACGCCAATACGAACAGACCGGCCACCACGGAGGGGATGCCGGTCATCACGTCGACGAAGAAGCTGATGGAGCGGGCGAGGCGACGGCCCCTGCCGTACTCCACCAGGTAGACCGAGGTCAGCAGGCCGATCGGCACAGAGATCAGGGTGGCGACCCCGACCTGCTCCAGTGTGCCGACAATGGCGTGGTAGGCGCCGCCGCCCGCGTCGCGCGGGCCGATGTTGCGCATCGAGTGGGTCAGGAACTCGACGTCGAACCGGGCGAGCCCGTTCTTGGTCACCAGCCAGAGCACCGACACCAGCGGGACGACCGCGACGGCGAAGGCCAGCCAGACGAGCCCCTGCACTACGCGGTTCCTCACCCGCCGGCCGGTGGAGACCGGGGTGATGACACTGGGCGACATGGTCATGCGGCGGCCCTCGAATACTCCTTGCGGCGGGCGATGATCAGCCGTGCGGCCACGTTGACCACCAGGGTGATCACGAACAGGACGAGACCCGAGGCGATCAGCGCGCCCTGCCCGATCGGGGTCGCCTCGCCGAATCCGTTGGCGATGTTCGCGGCGATGCTGTTGCCGCTGTTGGACAGCACCCTGAACGTGATGTCGAAGGTGGCGGGGAAGATCAGCGCGACCGCGATGGTCTCGCCCATCGCCCGTCCGAGGCCGAGCATCGCCGCGCTGATGACGCCGGGACGCCCGAACGGCAGCACCGACATCCTGATCATCTCCCACCGGGTGGCGCCCAGGGCCAGCGCGGCCTCTTCGAGCATCGTCGGGGCCTGGAGGAACACCTCGCGCGAGATGGCCGCGACGATCGGGAGGATCATGATCGCCAGCACGAGCGAGGCGGTCATGATCGACTTGCCGTAGACGCCGTCTCCCCCGAACAGCGGGATCCAGGCGAGGTAGGTGTTCAGGAAGATGTAGGGGCCCTTGACGAGCGGGACGAGGAACAGCACGCCCCACAGGCCGTAGATGACGCTGGGGACGGCCGCCAGCAGGTCGATGACGTAGCCGAGCACCCCGGCGAGGCGTCGCGGCGCGTAGTGCGAGATGAACAGCGCCACGCCGATCGCGACGGGCACCGCCATGACCAGCGCGAGGAACGAGCTGATCATGGTGCCGAACGCCAGCGCCGCGATGCCGAAGGCCGGCCGGGTCGCGTTCGGCGTCCAGTTCCTCTCGGTGAGGAAGTTCGCGGTGTTGGCCTGGAGGGCCGGAGCGGCCTTCACGATCAGGAAGATCGCGATCGCCGCCATGATGGCGAGCAACAGAACGCCGGCGCCGGTCGTCGCGAACCGGAAGGGGCCTTCGCCGCGACTGCGCCGGAAGGCGGACCGGCCAGTGGCCGGCCCGCCCTCGCGTGTACGAAGTGGCGTGGCCATCGAGTTAGGAGATCGCCTCGACGGCCGTGCGGACCTTGCTCACCAGGCCGGCCGGCAGCGGCGCGTAGCCGAGGCTCGTCAGGGCCTGCTGGCCCTCGTCGCTCGCGGTGTAGGTGAGGAAGGACTTGACGAGCTTGACGTCGTCGGCCGACAGGCCCTTCTCACAGGTGATCTCGTAGGTCACCAGGACGATCGGGTAGGCGCCCGCGGCCTTGGTGGCGTAGTCGATCGACAGCTTCAGGTCGTTGCCGGTGCCCTTGATCTCGGCGGCCTCGACCGTCTTGGCCGCGCTCTCGGGGGTGAGCTCCACGAACTCGCCGGAGCCGTTGGCCACCTTCGCCTTGGTCAGGCCGGAGTTCTCGGCGAAGGACAGCTCGACGTAGCTGATCGTGCCCTCGGTGCCCTTGACGGTCTGGGAGATGCCGTCCGACCCCTTGGCGCCGGTGCCCTTGGCCTCAGCGGGCCACGCCTTGCCGGGCTCGTACGGCCATTCGGCGGTGGCCTTCAGGAACTTGGTGAAGTTGTCGCTGGTGCCGGACTCGTCCGAGCGGTGGACGGCCTGGATCGGGGTCGACGGCAGCTTGGCGTCAGGGTTGTCCTTCTTGATCGCCGCGTCGTCCCACTTGGTGATCTGGCTGCTGAAGATGCCGCTGATGGTCGCCGGGGACAGCTGAAGGTTGTCCACACCCGGCACGTTGTAGACGACCGCGACCGGGCCGGTGACCATGGGCAGGTTGATCGCCTTGCCGGTCTTGCAGCGCGCGTCGGCCTGCGCCGGCTCGCCCTTCTCGTCGTTCAGCGCCGAGTCGGAGCCGGCGAACGCGACGGTGCCCTGGATGAATGCCTGCACACCCGCGCCGGAACCGCTGGGCTGGTAGTTGATGCTCACGCCGGGGTTCGCCGACTGGAACGACTTCTTCCACTCGGCGATCGCGTTGGCCTGCGCCGAGGAGCCGGCCGCGTTGATGGTGCCGCTGACGCCACTGCCGCCGGCGCTGCTCGCGGGAGCCGCTGCGGCGTCGGTGGCACCGCCGTTGTCATCGGTGCCGCACGCAGCGAGCGAAAGCACGCCGGCGATGGCGGCTACGGCGAGCCGGCCTGCATACTTCACGGTTGTTGTCCTTCCACGTTGTTCTCTCAACGGGTAGGACGGTAGAGAGCCAAGATGACCTGATTCCCGGTACAAGGTGAACGACGAATGAACGAGTCGGGTCACTATCGTGGTGCGCGCCCCATGACGCTCTACCTGCGCATGGTGTCCGGGGCGTGATGCTCTACCCCGACATGGTGTCCGGGCGTGGCGGTCCACCTCTGCTGGGCGCGACCACGGGCGTTCATGGCACATCATGGCGTTCATGACACGTGTATGCCTGGTGTGCATGGGGAACATCTGCCGGTCGCCGATGGCCGAGGTCGTGCTCCGGCGGGTGCTCGAAGACCACGGCCTGGCCGGCGAGGTGACCGTCGACAGCGCGGGCACCGGCGGCTGGCACGCGGGCATGCCCATGGACGAGCGCGCGCTCTCGACGCTGTCCTCCCGCGGGTACGACGGCGCCCGCCACCGGGCGCGCAGGTTCGAGCCCGAGTGGTTCGCCGAACGCGACCTGGTGCTGGCCATGGACGCCGACAACCTCAGGGCGCTGCGCAGGCTGGCGCCGCCGGGGGCCGACGTGCGGCTGTTCCGCTCCTTCGACCCCGCCGCGCCCGAGGGGGCCGAGGTGCCCGATCCGTACTACGGCGGCGCCGACGGCTTCCGCGAGGTGCTCGCCATGGTCGAGGCCGCCTCCGAAGGCATCGTGAAGCACCTGCGGGAGCGCCTCGCGACGCCAGATCACTGATACGCGACTGTTCCCTCACCGACAGTGACGCCCGCGGGGATGTGCCGTAGCGTCGTGGGCAGGACAGCCGAGGAGGGTGGGCGATGCTCCCAGGATGCGGTAACTGCGATTGCTACCTCGAAGACCGGGTCATCTCACGGCCCCCGGAAGAGCGCTGACGGCCGCCGCCCGGCCGGTCAGTCGCCCAGTCGTTTGAGCACCTCGGCGTGCAGGACGGGGTTGGCGCACACCATGCTGCCGCCGTCGACGTCCTGCGCGCCCGACAGGTCGGTCCACACGCCGCCGGCCTCTTCGACGATCACCGTGAGCGCCGCCATGTCCCACGCCGACAGTTCGGGCTCGGCCGAGATGTCGACCGCGCCCTCGGCGACCATCATGTGCGACCAGAAGTCGCCGTAGGCCCGGGTGCGCCACACCGTCCTCGCCAGCGTGAGGAACTCCTCAAGGCGCCCGCGCTCCTCCCAGCCGCCGAAGCTGGAGTAGGAGAACGAGGCGTCCTGCAGGCGGCTCACCGACGAGACCTGACAGCGGGACGCCTTGGTCAGGCTGCGGCCGGTCCACGCGCCGCCCTCGCGCGCCGCCCACCAGCGGCGGCCGAGCGCCGGGGCCGACACCACGCCGACCACGACGCGACCGTGCTCCATGAGGGCGATCAACGTCGCCCACACCGGCACACCGCGCACGTAGTTCTTCGTGCCGTCGATCGGGTCGATGATCCAGCAGCGGGAGCCGTACCCGCTCGTCCTGCCCATCTCTTCGCCGACGACCGCGTCGCGCGGCCGGGCGCGCCGCAGCGTGCCGCGGATGGCCTCCTCCACGGCGCGGTCGGCGTCGCTCACCGGAGTCAGGTCGGGTTTGGTGTCGACCCGCAGGTCGACGGCCCGGAACCGGCGCATGGTCAGGTCGTCGGCGCTGTCGGCCATCATGTGCGCCAGGCGCAGGTCGTCGCTATAACCCGTCACAGGGACAAACGCTATCGTGCCGCCGCGTGATTCAGCAGTCCCCGACGGCTCCGAAGCGTCGCATGCCGGTCATGCTGGGTCACTCCGCCCCGCCCGGCGCGTCGCCGGGTCTCCTCAGTCGTCGTCGGGGGCGCCGTCGCGGCTGGCGAGCAGCCGGCGCAGGGACGCGAGGCTCATCGGGTCGGCGTGGCCCTCGGCCACCCAGCCGTCGAGCGAGCACTCCTCACCCCGGTGGGTGCAGCCCTTGGGACAGTGGACGGCGCCCTCGGCGAGGGCGGGGAACGCCGCGAGCACGTTGTCGATCACCACGTGGCCGAGGCCGAAGCTGCGCACCCCGGGAGTGTCGATGATCCACCCGCCGCCGGGCAGTTCGAGGGCGACCGCCGAGCTGGAGGTGTGGCGCCCGCGCCCGGTGACCGCGTTGACGTGCGAGACGGCCCGTCCGGCGTCCGGCACCAGGGCGTTGACCAGGGTCGACTTGCCGACCCCCGAATGGCCGACCAGGACGCTCAGCCGGTGGTCCAGCCTTTCCCGCACGGGGTCGAGGTCGCCGCCCTTGCTCACCACCAGATAGGGGACGCCGAGCGGCTCGTAACGGGAGACGAGCTCGTCGGGGGCCGCCAGGTCGGCCTTGGTGAGGCAGAGCAGCGGGTCGATGTCGGCGTCGAACGCGGCCACCAGCAGGCGGTCGATCATGCGGGGACGCGGCGGCGGGTCGGCCAGCGCCGTGACGATCACGAGCTGGTCGGCGTTGGCGACGACGGGACGCTCGACCTCGTCGGTGTCGTCGGCGCTGCGCCGCAGCATCGACGTGCGCGGCTCGACCCGGACGATGCGCGCCAGCGTGTCGGGACGGCCGGAGGTGTCGCCGACCAGGCTGACCAGGTCGCCCACCACGATGCCCTTGCGGCCGAGCTCGCGGGCCCGCATCGCCGTCACCGGGCGCGGCGCCTCGCCGCGCCGCCGGCGGTCGCCGTCGACGCCCGTCTCGGTGATGCCGCCGCCGACCAGGCAGGTGTAGCGGCCCCGGTCGACGGCGACGACGAACGCTGGGACGGCGTCTTCGTGCGCGGGACGGCGCCTGGTGCGCGGCCGGGAACCCTTGCCCGGCCTGACCCGTACGTCGTCCTCGTCGTACTCCCGTTTTCTCAGCGGGCTTCCTCCAGCATCAGTGCCCACATGCGGGCGAACTCGGGGAGCGTCTTGGCGGTGGTCGCGATGTCCTCCACCTCGACCCCGGCCACCGCCAGGCCGATGACCGCGCCGGCGGTCGCCATGCGGTGGTCGGCGTAGGAGTGGAACACGCCGCCGTGCAGCGGCCGCGGCCTGATCACCAGGCCGTCGGCGGTCTCGGTGACGTCGCCGCCGAGCCGGTTGATCTCGGTGGCGAGCGCGGCCAGCCGGTCGGTCTCGTGGCCCCTCAGGTGCGCGACGCCGCGCAGGGTGCTGGGCGAGCCGGCCAGCGCGGCCAGGGCGGCGATCGTCGGGGTCAGCTCGCCGACGTCGTGCAGGTCGGCGTCGATGCCGTCGATGCGGCCCCCGCCGGTGACCCGCAGCCCGCCCGGGACGCGGGCGACGGTCGCCCCCATGCGGGCCAGCAGCGTGCGCAGCGCGTCGCCGCCCTGCGTGGTCTCGGCCGGCCAGCCGGGGATGGTGACCGTGCCGCCGGTGACGAGCGCGGCGGCCAGGAACGGCGCGGCGTTGGACAGGTCGGGTTCGACGGTGAGGTCGCGGGCGGCGATCGGGCCCGGCTCGACCCGCCAGACGTCGGGCTCGCCGTCGTCCACGTTCACGCCGGCGGCGCGCAACATCTGCACGGTCATCTCGATGTGCGGCATGGACGGCACCGGGGGCCCGCTGTGGCGTACGGTGACGCCCTTGTCGTAGCGGGGGGCGGCCAGCAGCAGCCCGGAGACGAGCTGCGAGGAGGCCGAGGCGTCCAGGGTCACCTCGCCGCCGGAGATCGGGCCCCTGATCGTGAACGGCAGCGCGTCGCCGGAGACCTCGGCGCCGAGGGTGCGCAGCGCGGCGAGGATCGGGCCCATCGGCCGCGTGCGGGCGTGCGGATCGCCGTCGAAGGCCACCTCGCCGTCGGCCAGCGCCGCCATCGGCGGGACGAACCGCATGACGGTGCCCGCCAGGCCCACGTCGATCGACGCGCCGCCGCGCACCGGGCCGGGGACGACGTGCCAGTCGGCGCCGGACACGGTCTCGTTCGAGGAGGTCAGCCCGGCTCCCAGCGAGCGCAGCGCCGCGACCATCAGGTCGGCGTCGCGGCTGCGCAGCGCCAGCCGGACCGTACTCGGGCCGTCGGCGAGCGCGGCGAGCAACAGGGCACGGTTGGTGACCGACTTGGACCCGGGCAGCGGGACGGTCGCCTCGACCGGACCGGCCGCCTCGGGCGCGCGCCACAGGGGAGCTGACATAGCACCGAGCCTACCGGGACCCTCCCGTGGAGGCTGTCCTACAGGCGGTGTCATGAGCGGTGTCATCGGCGGCGTCACAGGCGGTGTCACCGGTGCGCCGAGCGGTGTCCTGCCGCGAGGGGGCGCGCGCGGCGCGCCGGTGCGGCAGTCTATGGGCATGTGCGGGAGATACGCGTCGGCGCGCAAGCGCCAGGAGCTGCTCGAGGAGTTCGACATCGGGCCGGACGAGACGGGGACGTCCGACGAGCTGAAGCCCGACTACAACGTCGCCCCCACCAAGAAGGTCTACGCCGTGGTGGCCAAGCCGGCCGGCAAGGACGGCGACGACGGCAAGAAGGGCGAGAAGGGCGAGAAGGGCGAGGACGGCACAAAGGGCGATGACGGCGGGGACGCCGGCGCCGGTGATCGGCCGCGGGGGCCGGTCCGGCGGCTGGAAGTGGTCAAGTGGGGGCTGGTGCCGAGCTGGGCCAAGGACCCCTCCATCGGCTCCCGCATGATCAACGCGCGGGTCGAGACGCTCACCGAGAAGCCGTCCTTCCGCAGGGCCTTCGCCAAACGGCGCTGCCTGCTGCCGGCCGACGGCTACTACGAGTGGTACCGGGCCGACAAGAAGACCAAGCAGCCCTACTTCATCCACCCCGAGGACGGCGGGGTGATGGCCATGGCGGGGTTGTACGAGTTCTGGAAGGACCCGGGCCGCGCGGACGACGACCCGCTGAAGTGGCTCACCACCTGCACGGTGATCACCACGACGGCCGAGGACCACCTCGGGCACATCCACGACCGCATGCCGGTGATCGTCAAGCGCGACATGTGGGCCGACTGGCTCGACCCCGGGCGCACCGACCCGGCCGAGGTGCTGGCCATGCTGAAGGAGGCCCCGCCCAGCGGGCTCGCCGCCTACCCCGTCTCCAGCGAGGTCAACAACGTCAGGAACAACGGGCCGCACCTGATGGACCCCGAGAGCCCCGAGACCGCGCTGTTCTGACCGGCCAGGTCGTGGCGGCGCCGTCGCGGTCCGCGCGGTCGCGTGACGGCGGCGTTCCAGGCGTGACACCCGGAAAAGGCCGGGCCGCGCCGGTGTAAGAACCCGGCCGAATGGGCATCCGGTGAGGAAAGCGATGACGTGCTGGCACAGAGTCACCGCCCGAAGGCGTGCTCGACGGCCAGGAGGGATGTCCGGGGGATCCCGTCCGAGGCTTCACCCGTTTCCCTTCCCGGAGGTGCGGATTCGTGGACGACGCGACCGCTCGCGCCCAACTGGAGAACATGCTGGCCGAACTCGACCGGTCGATCAGGGTCCTGCGCGGTGATCCCGTGACCGTGGGGGACAGATCGGCGGCCGACGCCGGCTCCACCCTCACCGAGGCCGATCGCGCCCAGGCCATGATCGAGGTGGCCACGCGCCAGCGGACCGCCGTGGTGCACGCGCTCGAACGGCTGGAGGCCGGGGTCTACGGGCGATGCGTCGACTGCGGCGCCCCCGTGCCGGAGGGCCGGCTGGCCGCGCGCCCGGAGGCCGCCCGCTGCGTCCACTGCCAGTCGCGGCGCGAACGCCGCCGCTGACCCGCCCGCCTCCGTGCCGGCTCACTCGGGTCTGCGGGCGCTGGCCACCAGGTGGATGCCCACCGTGTCGTCGTCGTCGGGGTGCGCGTCCAGCTCCGTGCGGACGAGCCAGTTCAGCGCCCGGGTGTCGGCGGCGAGCACGTGGTCGACGGTGGAGGGCGACAGCACCGTTCGCGGCCGTATCCACTCCACCTCAAGCCCGGCGTCGCCCAGCAGCTCGCGCAGCTGGGCGCTGCTGAAGCAGCGGGTGATGCTCCCGTCCGGCCACGGCACCAGCATCACCTCGCCGGTGCCCGTCTGGCACAGGTGGGCCCAGTAGTTCTGCTCCGCCATGATCGCCATGCCGAGTACGAGCGAGTCGACGCAGGCCAGCACCCGCCCGCCCGGCTTGAGCACTCGCACGATGTCCTCGATGGAGGACTCGGCCATCAGTTCCAGCGACAGCGCCCGCTCCTCGGCGATCACCGCGTCGATCGAGGCGTCCGGCAGGAAGGACAGGTCGTCGGCGCGCACCCGCCGGATGAGGTTGGAGGCGTCGCGCAGCCCGGCCGCGGTGGGACGCCGGAAGTCGACGACCTCGATGACGTGGTGCCCGGCGCCGGCCGCCTGCGCGGGCCAGCGCCCGCGTCCGCCGGACAGATCGAGCACCAGACCGGGCCGGCCGGGCAGCCACCGCTTCAGCTGCTCGGCGACGACGGCATGGTAGAAGGTCCAGTACGGCCCGAGTGCGCCTGAGCCGTTCAGTTCGTTGGCTGGGATGGGCAGCACAATGGCTCCTGGACGGTCGGGGCTCCGGGGAATCGCTACCAGCCGGTACGTATCTTTTTCCCCGTACCGGGTCGTTCGTCACCTTCTACTTACCGGGAACAGATGCTATGCCTCGCGTGTTGCAGACGCGTGTAAACACGCGAGGAGGTTCCGTCCCATGCTGATGGCCGAGGTCGGCGATCGGGCGATCGTACGCAAGCCGGTATTCTCGGCGGTGTACGGCGCGTATAAGGGGGTGGGTCCGGTCTCCAAGACAGCCGAGGAGACTCTGGAGCAACGAAGTGAGCGGTTCGAGCGGGACGCGATGCCGTACCTCGACCAGCTCTACTCCGCGGCGCTCCGGATGACCAGGAATCCCGCCGACGCGGAGGACCTGCTTCAGGACACCTTCGCCAAGGCCTTCGGGTCCTTCCACCAGTTCCAGGAAGGCACCAACCTCAAGGCCTGGCTCTACCGCATCCTGACCAACACCTTCATCAACACCTACCGCAAGAAGCAGCGGGAGCCCAAGCAGGCCGGCACCGAGGAGATCGAAGACTGGCAGCTCGCGCGCGCGGAGTCGCACACGTCGGCCGGTCTGAAGTCCGCCGAGGTCGAGGCGCTGGAGCATCTGCCTGACAGCGATGTCAAGGACGCGCTCGCCGCCCTTCCGGAGGACTTCCGGATGGCGGTCTATCTGGCCGATGTCGAAGGTTTCCCCTACAAGGAGATCGCCGACATCATGGGCACTCCCATCGGGACCGTGATGTCCCGGCTGCACCGCGGGCGGCGCCAGCTGCGGACGCAACTCGAGGATTACGCGCGTGAACGCGGGCTTGTGCGATCGGAGGACCCGTCGTGATGCAGTGGGGTGACAAGGGCCGATCCCCTGGAACGGGCGGCCGGGCGGACGCGGACGGCGCCGGCGCCCTGGCGGGGTGTTGGTCATGAGCTGCGGCGATCCGCACGACACCGACTGCAAGGAAGTGCTGGACAAGGTGTACACCTTCCTTGATGGCGAGCTGGACGACATCCGGCGCTCTGACATCCGGCAGCATCTGGACGAGTGCGGCCCCTGCCTTGAGGAGTACGGCCTCGAGCAGGTCGTCAAGCAACTCGTCGCCAAGCACTGCGGGTGCGACCCGGTGCCCGAGGACCTCCGTTCCAAGGTCCTGGCGCGCATCAAGGCCCTCAGCACCGAGCTGTCCGCCGACTGACGCGCCGGGCTCGCGCGACCGGTCGCCGAGGCCGGGCCGTCCGCCGGTCGGCGCGCCGGGCCGTCCGCCCGCCGGGCGGCGGTGACACGGGGTTCGCCGCCGAGGGCGTCGCGGGCTGATCGCCTAAGATACCGGGATGCGCCTTCTCGTAACCGGCGGTGCCGGCTTCATCGGCTCGACGCTCGTCGACCGCCTGCTCGCGGACGGCCACGAGGTGGCGGTCGTGGACGATCTGTCCTCCGGCGACCTGTCGAACCTCGATGACGCGGCGGGCCGCTCCTCGTTCCGGTTCCACGAGCTCGACGTGCGCGACCTCGCGCTCCGCGGGCTGATGGCCGAGTGGCGGCCCGAGGTGGTCTGCCACCTGGCCGCCCAGATCAGCGTCCGCGCCAGTGTCGCCGATCCGGTGCACGACGCCCGGCTCAACGTCGAGGGCACCGTCAACGTGCTGGAGTCCGCGCGCGAGGCGGGGGCGAGGAAGGTCCTGTACGCCTCCTCGGTCGCGGTGTACGGCCGCCCGGCCGTGATCCCCGTCCCGGGCGACGCCGCGACCGACCCCCGCTCGCCGTACGCGGCCTCCAAGCTGAGCGGCGAAATCTACCTGTCGATGTTCAGGGCGCTGCACGGCCTGTCGTACACGACCCTCGTGCTGTCGAACGTCTACGGCCCGCGCCAGTCGCCCACCGGCGAGGCGGGCGTGGTGTCGATCTTCACCGACGCGCTGCTGCGCGGCACGCCGACCGTCGTCTACGGCGACGGCTCCCAGACGCGCGACTACATCTTCGTCGACGACGTCGTGGACGGCTTCGTGCGCGCGTGCGGCGACCGCGGCGACGGGCGCAGGTTCAACCTCGGGACGGGCGTGCGGACGACCGACCGCGAGCTGCACTCCCTGGTGGCCCGCGCCGCCGGAGCGCCCGACGAGCCGGGGTTCGAGCCCGCGCGGCTCGGCGACCTGCCCGCCATGGCGGTCGACCCTGCCCCGGCGATCGAAGGGCTGGGCTGGCACCCGCGTACCGACCTGGCGACCGGCCTGAAAGCCACCGTCGAATGGGCCAGATCGCGTTAGCTCCGGGTAGTTGTTTGATTACGCTTTGGATGCGATTCTTCGACTTCCCGTACGCGTCACCTCCGCTTCTGTAGCCTGAATCCGGATTCAATGGGGAGGCGGCACATGGTGAAGGCAATGGCCACACGCCTGGTGGCGGCCGTGAGCATCGGCGGCCTGGCATGGGCTCTGGGCGCACTGGCTCTGGTGGTTCTCACGGGGGGCGCCGTCGAAGTGCCCACGGGCATCTCCTGGACCTGAGCGCGTGCCCGTGACGGCCAGAGGCGGTCGCAATGCGTGAACTACCTTGGCCGGCGAAGGCGTATCTCGCCACGATCGTCGTGGCGGCGGCGGCGCTGATCGTCCGGGGTCTGGTCGACCCGGGCCGCCTGGGCGAGCGCGAATGGCCCACGTTGCTGGTCCTCGCGCTGTTGTTCCTGGTGTGCGAGTCGGTGCCGACGCTGCTCAACGTGGAGCAGGCGGCGATGTCCGTCAGCTTCTCCGCGGCGCTCGCGGCGGTGGTGCTGGTAGGGGATGTGGGCGCGGCCCTGGTCGGGGCGACGGCTGTACTGAGCGTCCGGCCAGGGCTCGCGCCGCACAAGCGGCTGTTCAACGGCGCGCAGTTCGCCCTGTGCGGCTACGCCGCCGGGTGGGTGTTCGACTCGCTGGGCGGGCAGCAGGACGTTCCCAGCGTCGAGCGGTTCAGCGACCTGCTGGTGCCCTTCATGGGCGCGGCGGCGGTGTTCGTGCCGCTCAACGCCGTGCTGTTCACCGTGATGCTGTCGCTGGCCGGGCAACTGCGCCTGCAAGAGGTGCCGCTGCGCTCGGTCGCCCAGTTCCTCGTGTCCTACCTCGGCTACGCCACGTTCGGGCTGCTGATCGCCGGTCTGTGGGCCACCGTGCAGTCGATATCGGCCGTGCTGGTGCTGCTGCCGCTGTTCATCGCCCGATGGGCCTTCGGGCAGTATCTGGCGCAGCAGCGGTCGTACGACGCGACGATCGCCGCGCTGTGCCAGGCCGTCGAGACCAAGGACTATTACACCCGCGGCCACTGCACGCGCGTGTCCAGCGCCTCCACGATGATCGCCCACGAGATCGGCATGGGCCCCGAGCGCATGCGGGCCATCGGATACGCCGGCATGCTGCACGACGTGGGCAAGCTCGGCGTGCCGACGAAGGTCCTGCAGAAGGACGGCCGGCTGACCGAGGAGGAGTACGCCGCCATCCAGCTCCACCCGATGCGCGGCCTCGAGATCGTCCGGGGCATCGACTTCCTCGACGAGGCGTTCGCCGGCATCATGCACCACCACGAGCGCCAGGACGGCAAGGGCTACCCCATGGGGCTGGCGGGCTCCGAGATCCCCGAGTTCGCCCGCATCATCGCCGTGGCCGACGCCTTCGATTCCATGACCTCCGACCGCGCCTACCGCAAGGCGAAGTCGCTGGAGGAGGCCCTCGCCGAGCTGCGCAAGGGGTCGGGCACGCAGTTCGACCCGGTCATGGTGACCGCGTTCATCAAGGCCGTCGACCGTCGCGGGTGGGACCCGCCGGGCAAGATGCCCGCCCCGGCCGCCGACCAGGAGGTCGAGACCGTCGCCAAGGACCACGACGACCCGACCACGCCGATCGAAGTGGTGTCCGAGCGGTGAGCGCCGCCACCCGTCCCATCAACGGGCTCGACTCCGGGCAGCTCCTGCTGATCTGCGCCGCCGGCATGGTCACCGTCGCCGGCATCGCGCACACCGCCGCCGTCGGGCTGGCCGACGCGCCCATCGCGATCGCCTTCGGCGCGCTGGTGGCCGCCGGCGAGCTGGCCAGGCTCACCATGCCGGGCAACCGCGAGGTCGCGCCCATCGGCGCCGCCGCCGCCCTCGGCTACACCCTGCTCCTGGACGTGGGCGGCGTGCCGACGCGGCACCCAGCGCTGCAGGTGGTGGCCGTCATGTCCGTCGGGATGACCCTGGGCGCGCTCCCGCACATCGCCGTCGGCAGGCCGCCCCGGCTGGACGCGATCGCGCGCCGTCTTCTGTCCGGCGCCCTGCTCGCCTTCGCCTACCGCCCGCTCGCCTCGACGCTGTACGACACGACCGGCCACGGCAACGGCCCGTGGTGGGTGGTGCTCGGCGTGATGGCCGTGCTCATCATCGCCATGCTGGCCGCCGACGTGGTCATCGCCGCCGTCCTGCGGGCCGAGCAGGTGCGCACCGCCCTGCGCGTGGCCATTCGCGACGAGCTGCGCATGGCCGCGCCGCTCGGCGCCGCCGTCGCCGCCTCCGGCACCCTGCTCGCCCTGGCCTCGCACAGCATGAACCTCGCCGCGCTCGTCGTGTTCGCCGCCCCGCTCCTGGTCACCCAGGTCGCCTTCCGCAAGTACGCGGGCATCCGCGCGACCTACCTGCAGACCGTGCGCGCGCTGGCCCGGGTGACCGAGGTCGGCGGGTACGTCGAACCCGGCCACTCCCGCCGGGTGAGCATGCTCTCCCTGGCGATCGGCCGCGAACTCGGCATGGCCGAGCCCGAGCTCCTCGAACTGGAGTACGCCGCGCTCATGCACGACATCGGCCAGCTCTCCCTGCGCGACCCGATCCCGGGCGGGGCCACGGTGCTGACCGACCCCGAGCAGGCGCGCAGCATCGCCGAGCTCGGCGCCGAGATCATCAAGAAGACCGGCGTGCTCGACCGGGTCGCCGACATCGTGCGCCGCCAGGGCGACCCGTTCGCCGGGCCAGAGCCGCCGCCGCTCGCCAGCCGCATCATCAAGGCGGCGAACGCCTACGACGACCTCGTCGGCGGCTCCACCGACCGCGACCGCGCCGCGGCCGCCCTCGAACGGCTCCGGCTCGACGGCGGCGGCGAGTACGACCCCGCCGTGGTCGAGTCAATGGCCCGAGTCGTCGACCGCCTGACCCCCACCAGCCGTCTTTAGTGCAGTGTAGGAAAGGTACGCGGGTCCCCGCCGTACGGCGGCGCCGACATCCGCCGTCCAACGTCCCACCGACCCGGCGCCGATGGGGAAACCCCATCGGACGGATGGAAGGAAGCACCCCGGCGGTAAGCGGTCCCGGCACTGATGGCCGGCCCGGGGCGTGTTCATTCTGCCTCGCTTCGCTCGGCGGGCCCGGGGCGCCTTTGAGGCGGTGTCCTTCGTCGTCGCTCACGAGCGCTCGTTCCTCGCACTCGCTCCCTCCTCCTCAGGACACCGCCGCGCCCCGGGCCGGTTGGGAGAGTCTCCAATGGGTGGGTTGGGGGGAGGGGGCGGTGGGGGGTGTCGTTGTGGGGGGTGTGGGGGTGTCGTCCCAGTTGGGGAGGGCTTTGCTGGTTTCTGGGCAACCTTCTGCGGGCGGTGAGACGGTCGTCCGCGCTCCCTGCCGGTTGTGGGGTTCCTACAGATGGGACACGGGGGATCGGTGCTCTGGAGCGAGAGGATCCGGCACGGCTCGGCCATAAGGTGGTGAGCCGTCGAAGGGAGCACGACCAGTGTTCGAGAGCATTCTGGTGGCCAATCGAGGCGAGATCGCGCGGCGCGTCATCCGAACCGTGCGGAGCATGGGCCTGCGGGCGATCGCGGTGCATTCGGAGGCCGACGCCGATCTGCC
The DNA here is from genome assembly GCF_055586705.1 of Sphaerisporangium sp. NPDC049457. Classification (NCBI taxonomy): domain Bacteria; kingdom Bacillati; phylum Actinomycetota; class Actinomycetes; order Streptosporangiales; family Streptosporangiaceae; genus Sphaerisporangium; species Sphaerisporangium sp. NPDC049457. Next base: position 52,208 of record NZ_JBVJHR010000011.1, read on the forward strand.
CTTCGTCCAGGAGGCCGACGAGGCGTTCCTGCTCGGGCCGGCGGCGCCGGCACAGAGCTATCTCGACATCGCCAGGGTCATCGAGGCGTGCAGGGCGACCGGAGCCCAGGCCGTCCACCCCGGCTACGGCTTCCTCGCCGAGAACGCCGACTTCGCTCGGGCCGTCATCGACGCCGGCATGACCTGGATCGGGCCCTCGCCCGAGGCGATCGAGCGCATGGGCGACAAGATCAACGCGCGTAACCTGATGGAGGCCGCCGGAGTGCCGGTGGCGGCGGGCACGCGTGAGCCGGTCGCCGACCTGCCGGGCGCGCTGGCGGCCGCGGCCGAGATCGGCTACCCCGTCATGGTGAAGGCGGCGGGCGGCGGTGGCGGCATCGGCATGGGCGTCGCCCACGACGACGACGCGCTGGCCAAGGCCTTCCAGACCGCCGTGCGGGCGGCCGAGCGCTTCAGCGGCGGCGGCGGCGGTGCGGGGCCGGCGATCCTGCTCGAGCGCTACATCGAGCGGGCGCGCCACGTCGAGGTGCAGATCCTCGGGCTGGCGGACGGCACGGTCGTGGCGCTGGGCGAGCGCGACTGCTCGGTGCAGCGGCGCCACCAGAAGGTCGTCGAGGAGTCCCCGTCCCCTGGCGTCACGCCGCAGTTGCGCGAGCGCATGCTGGCCGCCGCCGTGCGGGCCGGCGAGGCCGTCGGCTTCCGCGGCGCGGGCACCGTCGAGTGCCTGGTGGACACCGCCCGGCAGGATTTCGTGTTCCTGGAGATGAACACCCGGTTGCAGGTGGAGCACCCGGTGACCGAGCTGGTCACGGGCATCGACCTGGTCGAGCAGCAGATCCGCGTCGCGGCGGGCGAGCCGGTGGGCTTCACCTCGGTGACGCCGAGCGGGCACGCCATCGAGCTTCGCGTCTACGCCGAGGATCCCAAGCGGTTCTTCCCGGGGCCCGGCAAGATCGACGTATGGGAGGAGCCGGTCGGTCCTGGCATCCGCGTCGATTCGGGGTATGTCGCCGGAAACACCGTCACCCCGTTCTACGATCCTCTGATGGCGAAGCTGTGCGTCCACGGCGCCGACCGCGAGGAGGCTCTGGCCCGCGCCCGTGAGGCCGTGGCCGCCTTCCGGGTCGAAGGGCCGAAGAACAACCTGCCCTTCTGCGCGGAACTGCTGGACGACGCCGCGTTCTCCAGCGGTGACTACGACACCGGGCTCGTCGCTCGCATGCGCTCCTGACCCTGATGAGCCCTGTGGGGCGGTCTCTTGGACCGCTCACAGGAGTGCGACGATGAGCACAGGCTTCTGACGCAGTTGATCATTACTTGAGGGGAGTTCCGGTGGCGGAAGTACGTGCCGAGATGGTGGCGAACGTCTGGAAGATCGTGGTCGCCGAGGGAGACAGCGTCAACGAGGGCGACACGCTGGTCATCCTGGAGTCGATGAAGATGGAGATCCCCGTGATCGCCGAGGACTCCGGCGTCGTGAGCCGGCTCAAGGTGGCCGAGGGCGACGTCATCCAGGAGGGGGACCTCATCGCCGTCATCGAGTGACGTCCGCCGTCCGGGCGGAGACGCTCGCGGGGGCGGCCGCCGTCAGCGGCGCCGTCAGCGGCGCGCCGTCAGGCCGTCAGCGGGTCAGGCCGGCGAGGAAGCGCTCGCGGTCCACGATGACGCGCTCGATGGTGGCCACCGCCACCGTGCGCTCGCGGTCTCTGGCGGTGACGTCGAAGACCAGCCGCCTGCCGTCCGCCTGGACGAGCTCGGCCACGATCGACACGTGCGTGCCGACCGGGCTCGCCGCGCGGTGCTCCAGCGTGACCTTGGTGCCCACCGAGGTCTGCCCGGGCGCGAGCCGGTCTTCCAGGGCCCGCACGGTGGCCGCCTCGGCGACGGCGAGCAACCGCGGCGTGCCGAGCACCGGGACGTCGCCGCTGCCCATCTTGATCGCGGTGTCCGACCGCTCGACCATGATGAGGATCTCGGCGCGCAGCCCCGGCTCGATCGTCATGCGGCAAGCCTAGAGGGTGTCGTGTCCGTTCGGCCTCGCTCGGCCCGGCGGGCTCGGGGACGCCTGCCGGGCGAGGGAACGGGTGCTGTCCGTGGGCATCCTGTTCGCGCGGTCTCGCACCACCTTCGGCGGTTGGCGGCCTTGGCGGGGAACGATGGAATACGCTCTTGGCGTGAGCCCTTACTGCGACCATTGCGGACGTCTCGCTGGAGACGAGGACCACTCCGCATGCCATGCCGCACGGCTCATGGAGCCGCCTCGCTACTGTCCGGCGTGTCAACGCAGGCTGGTCGTGCAGGTGACGCCGCGGGGATGGTCCGCCCGCTGCGTCGAACACGGCGTTACGACTCGCTGACACCCCGGCGCGAGTCGTACGGCCACAGGGTTTTGTGATTCCAGCGTGACCTTGTCGCGACACAAATCCGCTTTGTTGGAGAACTCTGGGGTGACGTCGGGTTGGACGGATTGGGGTTAGCGGGGGAGAGATGGTTGCCCAAGGGACCACGCTGGCGGGACGTTACCGGTTGGACGTCCGTCTCGGTGCCGGCGGCATGGGCGAGGTGTGGCGCGGTGAGGACACCGTCCTTGCTCGCACCGTCGCCGTCAAAGTGCTTTTACCAGGCCGGATGGACGATCCCGGCTTCGCGGCGCGTTTCCAGGGGGAAGCGCGCGCCATGGCCACGATCAACCATCCAGGGGTCGTGGACGTCTACGACTACGGCGTCAGCGACGTCCCGGGGGACGGGCCCACCGCTTACCTGGTCATGCGGTTCGTCGACGGAGAGCCGCTCGACCGGCTGCTCACCCGGCTCACCCGCATCGGCCCGGAACCGGCCATGGAGCTCATCGCCCAGGCCGCCTCGGCGTTGCAGGCGGTGCACGACAGGGGCATCGTGCACCGCGACGTCAAGCCGGGCAACCTGCTGGTGCGCCCGGACGGCACGCTCGTGCTCACCGACTTCGGCATCGCACGCGCCGACATGGGCCACCGGCTGACCGACGCCGGCATGGTGCTCGGCACCGCCGCCTACTGCGCTCCCGAGCAGGCCGAGGGGCAGCCGGTGACCCCGGCGGTCGACCTGTACGCGCTCGGCGTGGTCGCCTACGAGTGCCTGGCGGGGTACCGCCCTTTCGACGGCGACACCCCCGTCACCATCGCGCTCAAGCACATCCGCGAGGACCCGCCGCCGCTGCCGCCCGACATTCCGCCCGCCGTGCGGCACCTCGTCGAGCGGGCGCTGGTCAAGGACCCCGCGCGCCGCTGGCACAGCGCCGCCGAGATGAGCGTGGCGGCGCGCAGGGCCATGCGCGAGGACACCGGAGCCTCGGCCGCGGTGGCCGGGGTCACCGGGCTGACCGGCATGATCGCCCCCCAGCGCACCGCGACGGTGGCCGGGCACCCGCACCAGATGGCCTCCCCGGAGACCGGGGCGCGCATGAACCAGCCCGGCTGGGGCGAGGCCGGGCACGGGGCGTCCACCGCGCCGCCTCCCGCCTACATCATGCCCGGCCCTGGGCACCCCGCCGGCGCGCATCCGGCCGGCATGGCGCACCCGACCGGCGCGCACGCGCCTCCGGCGACCACGGCGTCCGCCCCGCCGCCCCCGCGCGGCTCCCGCGGCCGCCGCGCGGCCGCCCCCAAGCGCGGCAAGGCGATCCTGATCGTCGGGGTGATCGCCGCCGGAGCCGTGCTCGGAGGCGGCGGGGCGATCGTGTTCAACCAGGTGGCCAACACCCCGGCCGGCGCCCAGGTGGACAACACGCCCACGGTCGACGCCACCGCCGGCGCCTCACCCGGTAAGAAGCCCCCGCGCCCTCGCGTCTCCCCATCGGCCACCCGTCCCACGGTGGCCGGGTCCGATCACTCCGAGCCGCCGCCCTCGGCGACTCCCAAGCCCTCGCCGTCGCCCAGCGCCTCCAAGTCCCGCACCCCTTCACCTTCCCCGACGGTCAGCAAGTCGCCGGCGGCCAAGAAGGTCGTGCCCGCGGTGATCAACTTGCTGCAGGCCAACGCCGTGACCAGGCTGCGGGCCGCCGGCTTCAAGGTCAAGGTGGACATCAGCGGGGAGCCGAGCTCAGAGGGGTGCAGCCGCGTGGTCGACCAGAACCCGACGCCCGGCACCTCCTGGGCCGTGGACCGCGTTGTGACGATCATCGTGGAGCAGGGCATCCCCTGCGGCGGCGACCCGAGCGAGACGCCCTCGCCGACCCCCAGCCCCACGGTCACCGCCACCTCCTGACCGGCCTTGCGACGTCCCGGCCGGCGCGCGCCATGCCGCGCGCCGGCCGGTGGTGAGGCCTCGCCGGGGTCAGATGCCGGTGGTGGTGCGGGGGTAGGCGATCTCGGGGTCGGTGGCGATGTTCACCATGTACGGCACGCCGGAGTCGAAGGCGCGGCGCAGCGCCGGGCCGATCTCCTTGGGGGAGGTCACCAGCTCGCCGGCTCCGCCGAGCGCGGTGACGACCTGGTCGTACCGGGTCTGCGGCCGCAGCTCGGCCGCCACGTCGTACCCGTACAGCATCTGCATGGGGTGCTTCTCAAGGCCCCACATGCCGTTGTTGCCGCAGATCATGACGACCGGCAGGTTGTGGCGGACCAGCGTGTCGACGTCCATCAGCGAGAACCCGGCGGCGCCGTCGCCGAGCAGCAGCACCACCTGCGAGGACGGCCGGGCGAGACGGGCGGCGATGGAGTACCCGAGACCGGTGCCGAGGCACCCGTACGGCCCGGGGTCGAGCCAGCATCCGGGACGGCGCGGCTCGATGTACTTGCCGGCGTAGGAGACGAAGTCGCCGCCGTCGCCGATGACCACGGCGTCGTCGGCCAGGACGCGGTTGAGCTCGCCGTAGATGCGCATCGGGTGGATGGGGTCGGCGTCGGAGGCCAGCAGCTCGGCGTCGCCGGCCACGGCCGCGGCCGAGGCCTCGGCGAGCTTGGTCACCCAGGCCGCGTACGAGGCGGGGGATACCCCGGCGTCGGCGCAGGCCGTGCTGAGCCCCCAGAAGAGCACCGACAGGTCGCCGGACGCCGAGGCGGCCGTGCCGACGTGCGTGGCCAGCTGTGAGGGGGCGTCGGCCAGGTGGACGACCTTCGCGAGCGGGGCGCCGTCCCTGCCGCCGAAGAAGCCGTAGCCGAGACGGAAGTCGAGCGGGGCGCCCGCGACGATGACGAGATCGGCCTGGGAGAACGCCATGCCGCGCGCGCGGGCGGCCAGCAGCTCGTGCCCGGCGGGCAGGATGCCGCGCCCCTGGCCGTTCGGGATCACCGGCAGCCGGTAGGCCTCGGCGAAGTCGCGGGCGGCCTCCTCGGCGCGCTCCATCCACACGTCGGAGCCGAGGACGAGCACCGGGCGCTCGGCCTCGGCGATCAGCCGGGCGATCGAGGCCAGGGTGTCCGCGTCCGGCTCCAGCGGAGAGGGCGTCATGGTCTCGGCCTGGTGCTCGGGCGAGGGCGAGAACAGGTGGTCCATGTAGAAGTCGAGGAACACCGGGCCGCGGTGCGGGGCGACGGCCGTGCGGAAGGCCATCTCGACGTCCTGGCCGATCGAGTCGGCGCCGCCGGCCGTGAAGGCCAGCTTGGTGATCGTCTCGAACAGCGGAGGGTGGTCCATCTCCTGGAGCGCGCCGGACCCCCACCGGGAGGCGGGGGCCCTGCCGCCCATCACCACGACCGGCGAACCGTTGAAGTGGGCGGTGGCCACGCCGCTGACGCCGTTGGTGATGCCGGGGCCGGCGGTCAGCACGGCCAGGCCCGGCCGCCGCGTCAGCCGGGCGGTGGCCTCCGCGGCGAACACCGCGCTCTGCTCGTGCCGCACATCGACGATGCGCATACCCTCGTGGACGGCCCCGTCGTACAGGGGAAAGACATGGCCGCCCGACAGGGTGAACATGACCTCGGCGCCATACGCTCGTGAGACGGCGACCGCGACGTCGCCGGCGTGCTTTGCAGACTCCATGCGGTGAACCTACCTGTTCTCGCCCCGGTCAATCCTTGGAGCCCCATCTCTGCCGATCACCGGGACCGGGCTGGAGTCACAGAGCCTGCGACAGCGCCTTGATCGGCATCTTGAGGTCGGCCAGCAGCTCCAGATCCTGTTCCGGGGAGCGGCCCAGCGTCGTGAGGTAGTTGCCGACGATGATGGCGTTGACGCCGCCGAGCATCCCCTCGCGGGTGCCGAGGTCGCCGAGCGTCAGCTCGCGCCCGCCCGCGTAGCGCAGAATCGTGCGCGGCAGGGCCAGGCGGAACGTCGCGACGGTCTTCAGCGCCTCGCGGCCCTCGACCAGGGGGTAGGAGGCGAACGGCGTGCCGGGGCGCGGGTTGAGGAAGTTCAGCGGCACCTCGTCGGGCCGCAGCTCGCCGAGCTGGCCGGCGAACTCGGCGCGCTGCTCCCGGCTCTCGCCCATGCCGATGATGCCGCCGCAGCACAGCTCCATGCCGGCCTCGCGGACCATCTCGCAGGTCTGCCACCGCTCTTCCCAGGTGTGGGTGGTCACCACGCTGCCGAAGTGGGAGCGCGCGGTCTCGAGGTTGTGGTTGTAGCGGTGCACGCCCATCTCGGCCAGCTCGTCGACCTGCGCCTGGGTGAGCATGCCGAGCGAGCAGGCCACGTTGATCTCGACGGCCTCGCGGATCGCCTTGACGCCCTCGCGCACCTGGCTCATGAGCCGCTGGTCGGGCCCGCGCACGGCGGCCACGATGCAGAACTCGGTGGCGCCGGTGGCCGCCGTCTCGACGGCGGCCTCGACCAGCGAGGGGATGTCCAGCCACACCGACCGGACCGGGGAGGTGAACTGACCGGACTGCGAGCAGAAATGGCAGTCTTCAGGGCATCCGCCGGTCTTGAGGGAGATGATGCCCTCCACCTCGACCTCGGGCCCGCACCAGGCCATGCGCACCTCGTGCGCGAGCGCCAGCAGCTCGGGCAGGCGGTCGTCCGGCAGTTCCAGGCAGCTCAGGGCCTGCCCCGCGGACAGTCCTTGGCCCTGTTCGAGCACCTGGACCCGGGCGATGTCGAGGATGTCCTTGCTCATCTGCTCTGCTGCTCCCTCATCGGCTGCGTCACAGACTAAGGGTTGCCCGGAACTCGGCGGCGTCGAACCCTCCGCCGAGGAGGGGCCCGAGCCCGTCATGGGCGACCCGGGCGAAGTCGGCGCGGCCGAGCGCGGCGGCGCCCTCGGGCAGCGCTCCGGCGAGCGGCCGGGCGGCCAGGGTCTCCAGGTCGGTGACGTTGCTGCACTCCGCGAGCCCGGGGTCGCGGGGCCAGGACCCGATGACCACGCCCGCCAGGTCGAGCCCGCGGCCGGCGAGCGCCTCCAGGGTGAGCGCGGTGTGGTTCAGCGTGCCGAGCCCGGCCCTGGCGACCAGCAGCACGGGGGCGCGCACGAGGCGGGCGAGGTCGGCGATCGTGGCGCCGTCCTCGTCGAAGCGCACCAGCAGCCCTCCCGCGCCCTCGACGACGACCAGGCGGTGGGTGTCCGCCAGGTCGGCGACGCGCTCGGCGACCGACACGAGCGAGACGGGCGGCAGGCCGGAGGCGCGCGCCGCGGCGGCGGGGGACAGCGGGTGCGGGAAGCGGCCGAACTCGAAGGTCGTGGTGGCGCCGCTCAGCCGGATGACCTCGTCCAGGTCTCCCGCCTCGCCGGGCGCAACTCCGGTCTGCGCGGGTTTCACCACCGCGACGGAGGCCTGGCGTCCCAGCGCCAGGGCGGTGACGGCGGCGGTCACCACGGTCTTGCCCACGCCGGTGTCGGTGCCGGTGACCACGAGGATGCTCACCGGCCCAACCTTAGGACCCCGGCCTGGTCGGCCGGTGGAGTCGTGTGACGAACTTGTACCGGTCGCCCCGGTACAGCGACTGCGCCCACTCGACCGGGTGGCCCTCGGCGTCGAAGGCGTGCCGGGTGAGCAGCAGCATCGGCAGGCCCACGTCGACGCCGAGCACCTGCGCGTCGTACGGGGTGGCCAGCACGGTCTCTATGGTCTCTTCGGCGTCGGTGAGCTGGACGTTGTAGGCGTTGTGCAGGGTCTCGTACAAAGAGGAGTGCATCTCGAGCTCGCGACGCAGCCGCGAGAAGCGCCGGGCGGACAGGTGGGTGGTGTCGATCGACATGGGTTCGCCGTTGGCCAGGCGGAGGCGGTGGATGCGCAGCACGCGCCCGCCGGGGTTGATGCACAGGCGGCGGGCCAGGGCCTCGTCCGCCGTGACGTAGTTGATCTCCAGGATCTTGGTGTCCGGTTCCAGGCCCACCGTCCGCAGGTCGCCGGTGTAGGACGTGAGCTGCAGCAGCTGGGCGACCTTCGGCTTGGCGACGAAGGTGCCCTTGCCCTGGATGCGCAGCAGGCGTCCTTCGACGACCAGTTCGGTGAGCGCCTGCCGCACGGTGGTGCGGGAGGTCTCGAAACGCACGGCGAGAGCGCGTTCGGGCGGCAGCGCCGCGCCGGCCGGCAGAGACTTGGTGAGTTCCAGCAAGTTCCGTTTGACGTCGTAGTACTTGGGAATTCGGGGAGAGTCTTCCGTCACACGTTCACCTTCATCTCGGCCACGGCGGTGAGCGCGCGTCCGATCACCGCGAGATCATCCGAACCAAGATTGGCCCGAGCGGTCAATCTCAGACAAGAGCGGCCTGGTGGCACCGAGGGCGGGCGGAAGCACCCGGCGCGCACTCCATGCTCCGCGAAGATCGCGGCGGCGCGGAGCGCGGCCTGCGGAGGGCCGAGGACGACCGGCACGACGGCGGCCGCGGGGTCGGTGGCGGGGAGACCACGATCAGCGACCGCGCCGGCCAGCGCCGACGCGTGCCGCCGGGCCTGTCCAGGCAGGTCAGGATGGTCGCTCACGATATCAAGCGCCGTGAGCGCCGCCGCAGCGGAGGACGGGGCGAGCCCGGTGTCGAAGATGAACGCCCGCCCGGCGTCGACCAGCGTCTCCACCACCTCGGGCGCCGCGAGCACGGCCCCGCCCTGGGAGCCGAGGGCCTTCGACAGTGTGACGGTTATCACAACCGACGGGTAACCCGCGAGGCCGGCCGCGTGCACCGCTCCCTGCCCCCGCTCGCCGGCCACCCCCAGGGAGTGGGCCTCGTCCACCAGCAGCAGCGCGCCGTGCCGGACGGCGACCTCGTGCAACTCGCGCAGCGGGGCGAGGTCGCCCTCGACGGAGAACACGGCGTCGGTCACCACGATGGCGTGCTCCTCGCCGCGGTCGGCGAGGGCCTTCTCCACCGCGTCGACGTCCTTGTGCGGGGTGACGACGACGCGCGCCCGGGACAGGCGGCATCCGTCGATGATCGAGGCGTGGTTGCCCGCGTCGCTCACCACCAGCCCGCCGGCGCCCAGCGTCGCGACCGCGGCGAGGTTGGCCAGGTACCCGGAGGAGAACACCAGGGCCCGCGCGGCGCCGGTGAAGGCCCGTAGCCGGTCTTCGAGGTCGGCGTGCAGCGTCGTCGTCCCGGTCACCAGCCGGGACCCGGTGGAACCGGCGCCCCACTCGCGGGCCGCGCGCGCGGCGGCCTCGGCCAGCCGTTCGTCGCGGGCGAGCCCCAGGTAGTCGTTGGACGCGAGGTCCACCAGGCCGTCGTGGTCGGGCGTGCGCGGGCGCAGGACGCGGCCGAGCCCGGCGGCCCGGCGGGCCGCCGTCGCGGCGCGCAGCCGCGCCAGGGGATCGGGCGGCGTCGCGCCTCCCGGACGACCCTCGCCGCCGGCCGCGCCTGCGTCCATGCCTGTGGCCGGGCCTGTGACCATGTTGATCGGGCGGTCCATCGGGCGCTCCACGGGTCGGCGGGCACTTCTGTGTGCCTCATTAGGGGAATCTTCCCAGTGTGGCCGCCCGCGATTCGCTTTGAGGCAGGGTTAGCACGCATGATGCACAGGTGCCGACTCTCAGCGAACTGGTGGCCCGTCACACCACCTGCGACCCCGCCGATCTTGAGTGGATGCACTCGCTGGTCTCCGACTGGCAGCTCCTCGCCGACCTCTCGTTCGCCGACCTGATCCTGTGGATCCCCCTGCGCGACGAGTCCGCGTGGGTCGCGGTCGCCCAGATGCGCCCGACGACCGGTCCGACCGTCTACCACGACGACGTGGTCGGCTCCGTCGTGGCGGCCGGTGAGCGCCCGCTGATCGACACCGCCTGGCGCGAGCACCGCATCTGCCGCGAGGGCGACCCCGACTGGTCCAGCGGCGTGCCCGTCCGCGAGGAGACCATCCCGGTGCGGCGCGCCGACCACTTCGTGGCGGTCATCCAGCGATCCACCAACCTGTCCTCGGCGCGCACCCCGTCCCGGCTGGAGCTCACCTACCTGCAGAGCGCCTCCGACCTGGCGCAGATGGTCGCCGAGGGCCGGTTCCCCTTTCCCGACGAGGGGCCCATCCTGGTGCGCTCGCCGAGGGTCGGGGACGGCCTGCTGCGGCTCGACCGGGCCGGGCGGGTGACCTACGCCTCCCCGAACGCGCTGTCGGCCTACCGGCGGCTCGGGCTCCACGCCGACCTGGTCGGCACCGAGCTGGGCAAGACGACCGCCGCGCTGTGCTACTCGGGCGAGCCCATCAACGAAGACCTCATGCTGGTGGCCAGCGGCCGCACGCCGCGGGAGACCGAGGTGGAGGCGGGCGCCATCGTGGTGCAGCTGCGCGCCATCCCGCTCATCGTCGGCGGCGGGCGCATCGGCGCCCTGGTGCTGGTCAGGGACGTGACCGAGCTGCGCCGCCGCGAGCGCGAGCTGCTCACCAAGGACGCGACCATCCGCGAGATCCACCACAGGGTCAAGAACAACCTGCAGACGGTCGCCGCGCTGCTGCGGCTCCAGGCGCGGCGGCTGCGCGTCCCCGAGGGCCGCGAGGCGCTGGAGGAGGCCGTGCGGCGGGTCGGGTCCATCGCGATCGTGCACGAGACCCTGTCCCACACGCCGGAGGAGATCGTCGACTTCGACGACATCGCCGACCGCGTCATCGCGATGACCGGCGAGGTCTCCGCGGCCAACGTGGCCGTCCGCCGGGTGGGGTGCTTCGGCGTGCTGCCGGCGATGATCGCCACTCCGGTCGCCATGGTGCTGACCGAGCTGCTGCAGAACGCCGTCCAGCACGGCTTCTCGTACGGCAGCGGCACCATCAAGGTGATCGTGTCGCGCACCGAGGAGCGGCTGGACGTGGTCGTGGCCGACGACGGCCAAGGGCTGCCCGAGGGGTTCGACCTGGAGGCCTCGACCAGCCTGGGGCTGCAGATCGTGCGCACGCTGGTCGTCGGCGAGCTCTCCGGCCGGCTGGCCGTCAGGCCGGGTCAGGAGGGGGGCACCGAGGTCTCGGTCGCCATCCCGGTGCAGCCGGCGTAGTGGCGGGGTGACCGGCGGCGTAGACTGCTACGCCCGGCCGTCGCGCGTGGCGACGCCGGGCGTTCCTCGTTCTGTACGCCGCGACCGCGCGTGGCGGCGCCGACGTATCCTGTGCGGTCCGCCGCGACGCTGGGGCGGTCCGGAAGGCGGGTGAGTGGGGGATGCTTTGCGGGGCGAAGTGCGGTGAGCAGGGGGGTGCGTGGCTGTTTCAGACGCCCGCACGGGCGCGAGCACGGGCGGTGCGGCGCTTGAGCGCCCGACGCTCGTCCTCGCTGAGGCCGCCCCACACGCCGGCGTCCTGGCCCGACTCGATGGCCCACTTCAGGCACGGGTCGCTGACCGGGCAGCTTCGGCAGACCTGCTTGGCCTCTTCGATCTGCATGAGTGCCGGGCCGGTGTTGCCGATCGGGAAGAACAGCTCGGGGTCCACGTCACGGCAGGCAGCGCGGTGGCGCCAGTCCATGCGTTCCACTCCTTCGTAGGTGGAGCTCGCGGCTCCTGTCCGGAGACTGACGGTGTTTGTGAAGGATTTCACTAACCAGAGCGAGCTTTTGCCCGGACCTTAAGGGTGGGGACCGGGAAGCTCCCGCCATGAGCGCAGACCTTTAAGGACCAGGGTCAATCCTCAAACGTCCTACGTTCCGACGTCACGATGAGCTTTTCAGGCGTGCCCAGGTCACGCAAGAGGTTTGGGAGAACGTTTTGCCGGTTATGCATGTCGGATGCATCACACTATGACGGGCTTGTAACAATCTAGACCAGCACTTGTAACGCAGATGGGATGGACCGGAAGGTCACTCTCTCGCGCTCGCCCAGATAGTCGCCGTCGAGCTGGAACGCCGTGGGACGCCGGGCGACCAGCGTGAACTCCTCCTCGTCGTGCAACTGCACCAGGTTGCGGCCGCGCGGCAGGCCGACCGGCTCTCCGATGATCTGCCGGGTCAGCCCCATCATGGTGACGACGCCCATCTTGCGCAGCCCGAGCAGGTCGAGGCCGGTGTCGAACCCGGCCCACGGCGTGGGGTTGATCGGCCGGCTGCCGGCGTAGGTCCACGGGGAGGTGTTGGAGATGATCGCCAGGAAGATGCCGTCCACGGCCGGCTGGTGCGGGCGCTCCAGCCGAAGCGCGGGATGGCGGCGGTCGGTGATGAGGTAGTGCCGCAAGGTCGTGTTGATATAGCGGCTCGGCGACGCCTTGTACCCGGCGCCCCGCAGGCCCTCGACCGCGCGCACGACCTCGGCGTCGTACCCGAGGCCGGCGCAGAAGGTGAAGTAGCGGCGGTCGCGACCCCGCCCCGCCGGCGCGGGCTCGTCGCCGAGCACGCCGTCCTCCCAGATCGCCTGGCCGAGGTTGAGCGTACGGCGGCGGCCCTCGCGAATCGCCTCCAGCACCGCGCCGGTCGCCTCCACCGGATCGTTGGGCAGCCCGAGCGACCGGGCGAAGACGTTGGCGCTGCCGCCGGGGAGCACGATGAGCGCCGGCGCCGGGCGCTCACCGTCCATCATGCCGTTGACCGCCTCGTTGATGGTGCCGTCGCCGCCGAGGACGGCGACGACGTCGAACCCCTTGGCGCGTGCGGTGGCCGCGAGCACGGTGGCGTGCCCGCGATGGCCGGTCTCCTCCACCGACAGATCGACGGCCGCGCCGAGCGCGCGGACGAGGACGTCTCTGGTGCGCCGGTTGGTCGACGTCGCCGCGGGGTTGATCAGGAGGAGTGCGCGCATGCCGCCCAGCGTATCCACCGGCCGCGGACCCGGGACCTGGGTCAAGTAGGGTGACCGGATATGTCGAACCGTCCGGTGACGCTGACCGTCGCCGCCAGCATCCTCGCGGTCGAGGGCGCCGCCGCCTTCGTGCTCGGCGGGTACGTCGGGGTCGAGACGATAGTCGGATCCCCCGACGACGTCACCAGTTCCTTCTTCGTCGCCGCCTTCGGCCTGCTGGCGGGCGCGGCGCTGCTGTGGGTGGCCTGGGGCGCGCTGAAGGCGGCCCGATGGAGCCGGGCCCCCGGCGTGGTCACGCAGATCTTCGCGCTGCCGGTGGCCGTCTCGCTGGTCCAGTCGGACCAGGTGGTCATCGGCGTGCTTCTCGGCCTGCTCGCGCTGGCCGGGCTCGTCGCGCTGCTGGCCCCGCCCACGACGCGCGCCATGATCGGCGAGTGACCGGGCCGGCGGACGGTCGCCGCGGACGGCGCGCACCGGCGTGGTGCGCGCGCTCGGCGGGGCGGGGTGCGCGAGATCGGCGGGATGCGCGAGATCGGCGGACGGCGTCGACCGGAGCCGGGCCGGTCACCGGCCCGGGGCTACGGCCGCGGGCCGCGTCGGGCCCGCTGTGGTTCAGTCGTCCGCGGTGAGGCCCTCGCGCAGCTGCGCCAGGGTGCGGGCGAGCAGACGTGAGACGTGCATCTGCGAGATGCCCAGCTCGGTGGCGATCTGCGACTGCGTCATGTTGCCGAAGAAGCGCAACAGCAGGATGCGCTTCTCACGGGGCGGCAGGCGTTCGAGCAGCGGTTTGAGCGACTCGCGGTATTCGACGCCTTCCAGGGACTCGTCGACGATGCCGAGCGAGTCGGACACGGCGGGCGCGTCGTCGTCGCCGGAGTCGGGGGCGTCCAAGGAGACCGTCGAGTAGGCGTTGGCGGACTCGAGGCCTTCGAGCACCTCTTCCTCGGACATCTGCAGATGGGCCGCGAGTTCGGCCACGGTCGGGGCCCTGCCCTGACGCTGGGACAGCTCGCTGATGGCCTTGGTGAGCGAGAGCTTGAGCTCTTGCAGGCGGCGCGGTACCCGCACCGCCCAGCCCTTGTCGCGGAAGTGGCGCTTGATCTCGCCGACGATGGTCGGCGTGGCGTAGGTGGAGAACTCGACGCCGCGCTCAAGGTCGAACCGGTCGATCGACTTGATCAGGCCGATGGTGGCGACCTGGGTCAGGTCGTCGAGCCACTCGCCCCGGTTGCGGAAGCGGCGGGCGAGGTATTCGACCAAGGGAAGGTGGAGCTCGACAAGCTCGTCTCGGATGCGCTGGCGGCGCGGGTCGTCGGGGGCCAACTCGGCCAGCTCGCCGAACAGCCCACGGGCCCGCACCCTGTCGGGAACGGTGCTGTCACTGCCGGCCACGGCCCGGGTCCTCTCCGTCACGGCAGCCTCGCAGACCCTCGGCGCTTACGCAGCACGATCGCCATGCGGTCGGGGGAGTCGGTCACGGCGTCCACGTCGTCGGCGAGCGCGGTGAGCACCATCCACGCGAAGTCGTCGCGCTTGGGCTCGGCCTGGCCCACCGTGCTCACCTCGACCCGGACGATCATCTCTTGGCCGGTCAGCTCGAACTCGGCGATCAGGTCGGTGCCGGGCACGGCGTGGCCCAGCAGCATGGCGCACGCCTCGTCCACCGCGATGCGGAGGTCTTCGATCTCGTCCAGAGTGAAGTCGAGCCGTGCCGCCAGCCCGGCGGTCGCCGTGCGGAGCACGGACAGATATGCGCTGGCGGCGGGCAGGCGCACGCTCACAGCGTCACGGATCCCCGAGAGGCCACCGGGGATGTCGTCCGCGCGCGTCGCTGTCTCGTCGGTCACGTTCCTCCTCGCACAGAGCTGCTGATTAGCAACTTACCGCCCCGTGCCCCATGGTGCAGGACTGGGACGCGCCGATAGTCGTGATCTTGTGGAAATGCGGCCGGTTTCCCTGACGTCCCGCTGCCCATTCCTTGACATACCGGTGCCCTGGCGGGCTCGCGAGGGCGCGAAAGGCCTCTGGCCTCGCGCGCGGAACCGCCGCGCGAGGCCAGAGAACGGGTTCGCAAGGCTCAGGCGGCCTTGGTCTCCCAGAAGATCTTCGAAATCTCGTCGATTTTCCCGAGAAGGCCCTCGGCCTTGCCCACGTCGACCGTGCCCTTGGCGCCGGCGGCGCCGGCGAGCTTGGTCGCCTCCCAGAACAGCTGGTGGAGCTGGGGGTACTGCTCAAGGTGCGGCGGCTTGAAGTAGTCGGTCCACAGCACCCACAGGTGGTGCTTGACCAGCTCCGCGCGCTCTTCCTTGATCGTCAGAGCCCGCGCCCGGAACACCGGGTCGTCGTTGTCGGCGTACTTCTGCATGATCGCCTTCACGGACTCCGCCTCGATGCGAGCCTGTGCGGGGTCGTAGACGCCGCAGGGGAGGTCGCAGTGCGCGGAGGCGACATGGCCGGGCCGCAGCAGTCGTGCGAGCATCGGTTTCCTTCCTTGATGCTGATAACAGACAGCACTATCCGGTTCCCAACTTACTCGCCTTGATTCGCGGAGGCGGAGGGGGATGTCGTTCATGAGGGTCCGCGTCGAAGGGGAGTCGATGCTGCCCGTCCTGCGGCCGGGTGACTGGCTCGTCGTACGGCGCGGCGCGCCGATCAGACCCGGGGACCTCGTGGTCGCCCGGCTGCCCGCCGCGCCCGAGCGGATGATCGTCAAGCGGGCGGCGTGGCGGGACGGCGACGGCTGGTGGCTGGAGAGCGAGAACCAGCGGGCGCCCGGGCGCAAGGACAGCTGGGACTTCGGCGCGGTCTCGTCCGCGCTGCTGGTCGGCCGGGTGGTGCTGCGCTACTGGCCGCTGCGGGGCGGCCCGCGCCCGCGGTGACCGGACGGAGGCAGGCGTCCCGGCCGGCTCAGCTCATGGTGACGCGGTCAGGCGTGCCGGCCGCTCAGCTCGCGGCGGCGCGCGCGGTAGGCCGCCACGTTGGCCCGGGTGGCGCAGCGTTCTGAGCAGTAGCGGCGCGACCGGTTGGAGGAGGTGTCGAGGTAGACGCGGTGGCACCGCGCGGCCTGGCAGACGCCGAGCCGGTCGACGCCGAGGTCGGTGACCAGCGCCGTTAGCCCCATGACGGCGCCCGCGGCGTACTCGTCCGACAGCCGGCCGCCCTCGGTGAGGTGCAGGTGCCAGCGCTGCCCGTCGTGGCGGGAGATCTGCGGGCGCACAGAGTGCCGGACGAGCAGTGCGTTGAGCCGGTCGACGGCGCCGTCCTCGTCGTGGCGCGCGGCCGCGGCGAACACCGCGACGAGCTCGCGCCGCAGTTCGCGCAGGGCCTCAAGGTCGGCGCGGGTCAGGCGGCCGGCCTGCTTCGCCCGTCCGGCCTCGGTGAGGAAGCGCCTTGCCCCCTCAAGGGAGTCGAGCGCGTCCTCGCTGTTGACCAGCAGCACCGCAAGCTCGGCATAGGCGGTCAGATCCATGTCGACCCCGGAGCGGTAAGAGACGATTCGGCATACCGAGTATTACACGCGCGACGGTGGGGGGGCCGGAAACCGCGTACGGGTAAGGGTTGGCGAGCTGTCGGGTACGGCCGGGGGAATCACGGCGGGAGCGGCCGGGTATCAGTTTCGGATAGGGGGCGAAATAGCGATATGTCCGTCTTGATCCGTCTGGCGGTCGGGCGCGGCCCACGGATCCGTGGCGCCGCGGCCATCGGCAGCCGTCTCGACATGTGGCACAATCAAGCAACGGGTGACCCCCGTACCCCCTCCAAGGACGACCGTCAACGACGACGGCCGCCGGGCGGCTACAGAAGCCTGGGCCTCGTTCGCCTGCGGCGTCTACAGAAGGAATCCGTCCTTAGACACAGGGGTCGCTGTGGCAGTCACGCCATTCTCCGCTTCTCTCGAATCACTCGATCTTGATCCAGCGTTCGCCATGCACCGCGGCGGCAAGCTCGAGGTCCGCTCCACCGTCCCGGTCCGCGACGCGGACGACCTGTCCCTCGCCTACACGCCGGGCGTCGCCAGGGTCTGCACGGCCATCGCCGACCAGCCCGAGCTCGTCTCCGAGTACACCTGGGTGTCCAACCTGGTCGCCGTCGTCTCCGACGGCACCGCCGTCCTCGGCCTCGGCGACATCGGCCCTGCGGCCGCCATGCCGGTCATGGAGGGCAAGGCGCTGCTGTTCAAGGAGTTCGGCAACGTGGACGCCGTCCCGATCTGCCTGGACTGCACCGACGTGGACGCCCTGGTCGAGACGGTGGTCCGGCTCGCGCCGTCGTTCGGCGGCATCAACCTGGAGGACATCAGCGCCCCCCGCTGCTTCGAGGTGGAGAACCGCCTGCGCGAGGTCCTCGACATCCCGGTCTTCCACGACGACCAGCACGGCACCGCCATCGTGGTGCTGGCCGCCCTGCGCAACGCCGCCCGCCTGACCGGACGCTCGCTCGCCGACCTGCGCGCCGTCGTCGCCGGGGCCGGGGCGTCGGGCGTGGCCGTCACGCGCATCCTGCTGAACGCCGGCATCGGCGACATCGCCGTCTCCGACTCCAAGGGCATGATCCACCAGGGCCGCGAAGGCCTGAACCCCTACAAGGAAGCCCTGGCCAGGGACACCAACCGCGGCGGCCGCACCGGCTCCACCGAGGAGGCGCTGGTCGGCGCCGACGTCTTCATCGGCCTGTCCGGGTCGACGATCTCAGAGCGGGCCGTGGCCTCCATGGCGAGCGACTCCATCGTCTTCGCCCTGTCCAACCCGACGCCCGAGGTGCTCCCCGAGGTGGCGCGCAGGCACGCCCGCGTGGTCGCCACCGGCAGGTCGGACTTCCCTAACCAGATCAACAACGTGCTCGCGTTCCCGGGGGTCTTCCGCGGCGCCCTGGACGTCCGCGCCTCCACGATCACCGAGAACATGAAGGTCGCCGCCGCCGACGCGCTCGCGGCGGTCGTCGGGGCCGATCTGTCGGAGGACTACGTCATCCCGAGCCCGTTCGACCAGCGCGTCGCGCCCGCGGTGGTCGCGGCCGTCGCCGACCAGGCCCGCCTGGACGGCGTGGCACGCGCGTAGTCCGCGCGGCAACCCCGAACACCAAGGCTCCGGCCCTCCGAACACCAGGGCTCCGGCACCAGGGCTCCGGCACCGGGGCTCCAAGGCTCCGGCACCAGGGCTCCGGCACCGGGGCTCCAAGGCTCCGGCACCGGGGCTCCGGCGCTCACCCTGCGACTTCGAAACGCCACCACCTCAGAACTTCACGTTCCCACGACTCCGGGGCTCCGGGGCTCCGGATTCCAGGGCGCCGGGACGCCGCCGTACGCGGCGACCCGGCGCCCTGGGCTTTCATCGGCATGCCTACCGAACATCCCCGCCGAAATGACGCCCCTTCGTCATGAGCTACCGCTCCTAGGGTCAAGTCTTGGGAATTCCCACACCGGGTCACGCATCGTGCTATAACAAAAACCCTCCGTTATCGGCCGGGTGGCAACGCGCACGCAAACTGCGCGCAGCAGGGTTCGCGGCGGAGTGCCGACCACCGATCCGCCGTAGTCCTCCCTGGGGAAAGAGCGATGCGACGCGAGCACAACCTTCTTCTTCGGCACCTCATCGCCGAGGCCGGCTTCTCCCACAAGGGGCTGGCCCGCAGGCTCAACGACCTCGGAGCCGCGCGGGGCCTGACCGGCCTGATGTACGACCACAGTTCGGTGTCGCGCTGGATCGACGGCCAGCAGCCGCGAGACCCGGTGCCGGCGCTCCTCGCCGAGATCTTCGCCCTGCGGCTCGGCCGGCCCCTCACCGCGGAGGACCTCGGTATGGCGGGGGGAGCCACGCCCCTCGACCTGGGACAGGAATTCCCACATACGTGGCAGGAGGGTGTCGAGACCGTGACAGCACTATGGAGGGCGGACCTGCAACGGCGCAGGTTCCTGATCGACTCCGCCTTCGCCGTCGGAGCGGGCTCGTCAGGGGCCCTGCGATGGCTCACCTTTCCCGTGGAGGACAAGCCCCGAGCCTCCGGCGCCCGCAAGGTCGGCGCCCACGACATCGCCGCGATCCGCGAGGTCACCCGCTCTTTCGGCGAGCTGGACAACCGCTTCGGCGGCGGGCGGGTGCGCCCGGCGGTCGTCAGATACCTCGACTCCGCCGTCGCGCCCCTGCTGAAGGAGGGCGGCTACGGCGAGGCCACCGGCAGGGCCCTGGCGTCCGCCGCGGCCGAGGTGACCCGGCTGGCCGGGTGGATGGCCTACGACATGGAGCAGCACGGGCTCGCCCAGCGTCACCTCATCCAGGCGCTCAGCCTGGCGCGCGGCGCGGGCGACCACGGCTTCGGCGGCGAGATCCTCGCCGGCATGGCGCACCAGGCCATATATATAGGGCGGCCCCGGCACGCCCTCGATCTTGCGCGGGCCGCCCAGGTGTCGGCCCGGCGGGCGGAGGTCCCTTCGCTGCTGGCCGAGGCGTACGTGCTGGAGGCGCACGCCCACGCGGGGCTGTCGGACGGCCAGGCGTGCGCCCTCGCGCTGCATGAGGCCGACCTCGCCTTCGACCGCCGGCGTCCGGAGGAGGAGCCCGAGTGGATCCGCTACTTCGACGAGGCGTACTTGGCGGCCAAGTACGCCCACTGCTTCCGTGACCTCGGCGACGGCGCTCAGGCGGTGCGATACGCGCGCCGCTCCCTCGACATGGACGGGCGCTTCGTACGCGGGCGCATGTTCAACCTGTCCCTGCTGGCGTCGGCGCACGCCCTGTGCGGTGACCTCGACCAGGCCTGTCACGTGGGCGGCTCCGCGCTCGACCTCGCGGCCGGCCTTTCGTCCGTGCGCACCAGGTCCTACGTCGCCGACCTGCGCCGACGCCTGGAGCCGCTCAGCCGGGAGCCCGCGGTGGCCACGCTGGTACGCCGCAGCAGGGAACTCGCACCCGCCGCCTAGCCTGGGTCCCGGTGAACGGCTCGGCCCGGCCCCGGACGTTCCGGGGCCGGGCCGGCCGACATGCCCGGCGAGGTGGAGTCTCACCGGGCGGGTGGTGCGCCGCTCAGCGGATGGAGCCCGACCAGAGGTTGGCGGCCTTGCGGTAGACGGCGTAGGTCTCGCTGTCGAAGTACGCCGAGGTGCTGAAGTCGTACCGGCCGTTGCCGTCGGAGTCGCCGATGAGGCTGGTCACCCCGTTGACGTAGCCGAGCCGCTTGGTGCTGCTGTACTTGGCGATCCACGGGCCGCCCGCGGAACCGGCGGTCATGGAGCACTTGATCGCGATCTGCGCCTCGGCCTTGTAGGCGGCCGCGACGCCCGCGGGCTTGGTCTTGCCGTAGCACCACTTCGGCGTGACACCGGTGAACGGCTTGTCGCCGTCGGGGTGCCGGCCGGCGGGGTAGCCGAACGCGTAGACCTGCTGGCCGATCTTCTGGTTCCAGGCGAAGCCCTGGCCGCCGACGTTGTCGCCGAGGCGGCCGGCGTCCTTCCAGTTCCGTACGTTGATGCCGTTGTAGACCGTGACGAAGGCGTAGTCGCTGTCGTAGTCCTCGTAGTTGGCGAAGTCGAAGTGCGTGTAGGCCGACTTGCCGACGTAGATGCCGTACGGCGCCTTGCCCTGGTAGTAGGCGGGGATGAACACCCAGCGGTCCAGGGTGTCGCGGTTGCGGTCGGTGTCGTAGACGCAGTGACCGGCGGTCGCGACGAGGTTGTGGTACTTCGACTGGATCGAGGACGCCGAACACCAGTAGGGCCTGCCGTCGACGCGGAAGAACACCTTGCCGATGGTGCGCGGCAGGTTGACGTTCTTCACCTTGGTCGGGGTGACCTTCTCCTGGCCGATCGGCGGCACGACGCCGGTCTTGCCGTCGGGCTTGGCGTCGCTTCCGCCGAACTTGACCTTGCCGCTGACGGAGGAGTCGTTGGAGTAGCGGGTGGCGGCCTTGAGCTGCCTGCCGCCGTTCGCGCTCCAGAACTTCGCGGTGCTGCTCGCCTTGGCCTTGCTGGAGGCGAGGGAGACGTTCGTCGGCGAGGGCTTGGCCGTGGCCCCGGCTGACGAGGTGAGCGCGGCGCCGATCATGCCGGTGGCGGTGACGGCGGCGCCGAGGGGGAGGATGAGGTGTCTTGCTCGGATGCTCATAAAGCTCCTCTTGTTCTGACATGGAACATCACATATGTCCCATGCGTCCCAAAGGGGATGACTTGAGCCTATGTCAATTCTTTACTCGCACCGTATGGGGCATCCAGCTAATCGGACATGAACCCACTTAATGGGATATTCAGTAAGGATATTCTGGCTAAATAGTGAGATTAACAAAACGAAGGGCCCGGCCGGAGCCGGGCCCTCGTCACGCCCTGCTCAGCGGGCGCCGGATGTCACGTCACGCTCGGGCGGACGCGTGCGCGACGCGCGCCGAGCGGACGCGGTGGTCGTGCGAGGTCACTTGCCGATCTTGCCGGAGGCCAGGTTGGAGGCCGCGCTGTAGATCGAGTAGGTCTCGCTGTCGAAGTACGGCGAGGTGGCGAAGTCGTACCGGCCGTTGCTGTCGGCGTCGCCGACCAGGCTGGTCACGCCGTTGATGTAGCCGACGCGCGCGGTGCTGCTGTACTGCGTGATCCAGGGGCCGCCGGAGGCGCCCGGGGTCATGGAGCACTTGATCGCGATCTGCGCCTCGGCCTTGAACCCGGACACGGTGCCGGCCGCGGAGGTCTTGCCGTAGCAGTACTTCGGCGTCAGACCGGTGAACGGCCTGTCGCCGTCGGGGTGCGGAGCGGCGGGGTAGCCGAACGCGTAGACCTGCTGGCCGATCTTCTGGTTCCAGGCGAAGCCCTGGCCGCCGACGTTGTCGCCGAGGCGGCCCACGTCCTTCCAGGTGCCGAACTCGATACCGTTGTAGACCGTGACGAAGGCGTAGTCGCTGTCGAAGTCCTCGTAGTTGGCGAAGTCGAAGTGCGTGTAGGCCGACTTGCCGACGTAGATGCCGAACGGCGCCTTGCCCTGGTAGAACGCCGGGATGAACACCCAGTGGTCGAGGGTGTCGCGGTTGGCGTCGGTGTCGTAGACGCAGTGACCGGCGGTCGCCACCAGGTTGCGGTACTTGCCCTGGATGGACGACGCGGAGCACCAGTAGACCTTGCCGTCCAGGCGGAAGAACACCTTGCCGATGGTGCGCGGCAGGTTGACGTTCTTCGCCTTGGTCGGGGTGACCTTCTCCTGGCCGATCGGCGGCACGACGCCGGTCTTGCCGTCGGGGGCGGCGTCGCCGCCGCCCAGCCGGACGCGGCCCTTGACCGCGGCGTCCTCGGTGAACTTCGTGGCGGCCTTGAGGGCCTTGCCGTTGGAGGCGGTCCAGAACTTGACGGTCGCCATGGCGGCGGCCTTGCTCGTGGCCAGGCCGTCAGAGGCGGGCGCCGCGGCCGCGGAGGCGGTCGCCCCGCTGGTGAGGGATGCCGCGATCATGCCGGCGGCGACGGCGGCGCCGCCGAGAGGGAGCACGAATCGCTTGACTCGGGTGTTCAATGAGACTCCTTGTTCTGCCGCAGGAGATATCTCCTGCCCCACTGACCCCAAAAGGGACAGTAAGAACCTATCGGTCTGATCATGAGAAACGGGCCGTAAGCATCAACAGAAGGTGGGTCTGGCCGTCCAGGCGAGCGTCGGCGAGGCGGCTGGAGGGAGCGTCACGGGCGTAGTTCCACAGGTGGAAACGGTCCAAAGCGCCCAGGGTGCGTGTCATTAAATATGGTCGCAACGCGCCCTGTGTGACGCATATCACTTGGCCGGTCCAGTGGCGCTCACCTGGGAGATGACCTGAATGGTGAAGACCCGTAAATGCCGAAGACCCGTAAACAGCGCAGGACCCGGCACGAATGCCGGGTCCTGCTAGGCGTGGCTGTGTTCTAACTGGCTAGAACTCAGGCCTTGGTGACGAGCCCGCCGTCCTTCTTGACGATCGAGCCGGACCAGAGGTTGGAGGCCGACTTGTAGATCGAGTAGGTCTCGGTGTCGAAGTACGGCGAGGTGCTGAAGTCGATGCGGCCGTTGGCGTCGGCGTCGCCGATGAGGCTGCTGACACCGTTGATGTAGCCAAGGCGCTTCGTGCTGCTGTACTTCAGGATCCACGGCGCACCGGAGGAGCCGGCGGTCATGGAGCACTTGAGACCGATCTGAGCCTCGGCCTTGAACGCGGCGGCGGCCTTGGCGGCGAAGGTCTTGCCGTAGCACCACTTCGGCGTCACACCGGTGAACGGCTTGTCACCGTCGGGGTGCGGGGCGGCCGGGTAGCCGAACACGTAGACCGGCTGGCCGACCTTCTGGTTCCAGGTGAAGCCCTGGCCACCGACGTTGTCGCCCAGGCGACCCGCGTCCTTGTAGTACTCGATGAAGTAGACCGTCTTGTAGTACTTGATCGTGGAGGTCTTCTCCACCGCGTACGCCAGGTAGTAGTGCGTGATCGTGTACGCGGAGTCCACGATCTTCTTGTAACCCGGGCCGGTGTACTTGGTGTAGGTCTCCTCGTCGACGATCTCGGTCTTCGTCAGCTCGGGAGCCTTGTGGTAGTTCACCTTGGCGTCGGCGGCGGGAGCCGCGTCGTACACGTCCTTGGTGACTTCCTTGGACGCGGCCACGGCGCCGGGGGTGCCCCAGGGCACGACCTTCTCGGTGGCCGAGTCCTTGACGGTGACGGGAGCGTCGGGGCCGAACTCGTCACGAAGCTGGTCGTACTCCTTCTTCGTGATCTCGACGTCCTTGGCGTACTTGTAACCTTCCCAGTCGTCGAAGGTCTTCTTGGTGACCTGCTTCTCGCCGGCGTAGGCGATGCCGTTGTAGACGGTCACGAAAGCGTAGTCGCTGTCGTAGTCCTCGTAGACCGCGAAGTCGTAGTGGGTGTAAGCAGCCTTACCCACGTAGATGCCGTAAGGCGTCTTGCCCTGGTAGTAGGCCGGGATGAACACCCAGTTGTCGAGCGCGCCGTTCTGGACACCCTCGTCGAACACGCAGTGCCCGGCGGTGGCCACCAGGTTGTGGTACTTCGACTGGACGGAGGACGCGGAGCACCAGTACTCCTTGTCGCCCACCGAGAAGAACACCTTGCCGATGGTCTTCGGCAGGTTGACGTTCTTGACCTTGGTCGGGGTGACCTTCTCCTGGCCGATCGGCGCGATCACGCCGGCCTTGCCGTCAGGCTTGGCGTCGCCGCCACCGAGCTTGACCTTGCCCGAGACCTGCTGGTCGCCGGTGAACTGCGCGGCGGCCTTCAGGTTCGCGCCACCGTTGGCCTTCCAGAAGTTGGCGATCTTCTGGGCGCTGCTGGCCGAAGCCAGGCTCACGGTCTTCTTGGCCGGGGCGGTCGCCGCGTTGGCCGAGGTGACCAGGGTGGCGCCGATCATGCTGGTGGCGGCGAGAGCGCCACCGAGCGGGAGGGCGAGACGCTTGACTCGGGTGTTCAAGGAAACTCCTTGGGCTGTCGTGGAACGCATCTTGCGTCCCATGCGTCAGTAAAGGGATAGCCATGAAGATAGCGAGTAGATCTTGGCCTGTGGGGCCGATTCGAGGGGAATTTTGACCTTCGCCCCGGCGTGACCTTTTCGTAACCCTGCCGCCAGGGAAGCTTCCCCTGTCGGGCCGGTGGACGATCACGACTTACTCCCAGGTCAGCGCGATGTCATGACCTTTGGTTCATATGTGGCCGAAGTGGTTCGCAGGCACCCGAGCCGGATTCAGTGTGACGCAGATCACACCGCTTCGATGGAGCCAAATCGGGGACCGCGTACGTCTAAGCGCTCCACCGCGGCCGCCGGCGCCCCCGAAGCCCTCCAACGACGCCCTCTGCGCGCGACTCGCGCCACCGATTCGGCGCCCCTCGGAGGATCCCGCTCCTGGCTTCCGCTCGACGCTCCCGGCCGAGCTCCTCGCGGGTGCCCCACGCCGCTTCTTTCAGACGACCCACGATGGGGAACCCCGGACGAACGCGAAGCGGGGCCCGGCACGAATGCCGGGCCCCGCTAAGGACTGCTGTGCTCTAGCTGGCTAGAACGTCAGGCCTTGGTGACGACGTCGCCGTCCTTGGTGACGATCGAGCCGGACCAGAGGTTGGCGGCCGACTTGTAGATCGAGTAGGTCTCGGTGTCGAAGTACGGCGAGGTGCTGAAGTCGATACGGCCGTTCACGTCGGCGTCGCCGATGAGGCTGGTGACACCGTTGATGTAGCCGAGACGCTTCGTGCTGCTGTACTTGAGGATCCAGGGGCCACCGGAGGAGCCGGCGGTCATGGAGCACTTGAGACCGATCTGAGCCTCGGCCTTGAACTTCGCGGAGGCGGCCGCCGCGAAGGTCTTGCCGTAGCACCACTTCGGCGTCACACCGGTGAACGGCTTGTCACCGTCGGGGTGCGGGGCCGCGGGGTAGCCGAAGGCGTAGACCGGCTGGCCGACCTTCTGGTTCCAGGTGAAGCCCTGGCCGCCGACGTTGTCGCCCAGGCGACCCGCGTCCTTGTAGTACTCGATGAAGTAGACCGTCTTGAAGTACTTGGTCGCGCCCGGGGAGACGATGGCCTTGTACTCGACGAAGTAGTGCTGGATGGTGTAAGCGCCGTCCACCATCTTCTTGTAGCCAGGACCGGTGTAGGCGTCGTACTGCTCCTTGGTCACGATGTCAGCCGCGACCTGCGGGTAGCTCTTGTAGTTCGCCTGGTTGAAGTTGTGGTTGCCGTTGCCGGCAGCCTCGAACTGGTCCTTGGTGACTTCCTTGGTGTACAGCTTGACGATGCCGCCGTCCTTGGGGCCGAGCGGCGTGCTGTAGGGGACGACCTTCTCGGAGTTCGGGTCGGCCTTGGCGAAGACGGGAGCGTCGGCGCCGAACTCGTCACGGAGCTGGTTGTACTCCTTCTCCGTGATCTCGACGTCCTTGCCGTACTTGTAGCCGCCCCAGGCGTCGAAGGTCTTCTTGGTGACCTGCTTCTCGCCGGCGTAGGCGATGCCGTTGTAGACGGTCACGAAAGCGTAGTCGCTGTCGTAGTCCTCGTAGACGGCGAAGTCGTAGTGGGTGTAGGCGGCCTTGCCGACGTAGATGCCGTAAGGCGTCTTGCCCTGGTAGTAGGCCGGGATGAACACCCAGTTGTCGAGCGCGCCGTTCTGGACACCCTCGTCGAACACGCAGTGTCCGGCGGTGGCGACCAGGTTGTGGTACTTCGACTGGATGGAGGACGCGGAGCACCAGTACTCCTTGTCGCCCACCGTGAAGAACACCTTGCCGATGGTCTTCGGCAGGTTGACGTTCTTGACCTTGGTCGGGGTGACCTTCTCCTGGCCGATCGGCGCGATCACGCCGGCCTTGCCGTCAGGCTTGGCGTCGCCGCCACCGAGCTTGATCTTCTGGGTGGTCTGCTCGGCGCCGGTGAACTGCGCGGCGGCCTTCAGGTTCGCGCCACCGTTGGACTTCCAGTAGTTGGCGATCTTCTGGGCGCTGCTGGCGGAGGCCAGGCTCACGGTCTTCTTGGCCGGGGCGGTCGCCGCGTTGGCCGAGGTGACCAGGGTGGCGCCGATCATGCTGGTGGCGGCGAGAGCGCCACCGAGCGGGAGGGCGAGACGCTTGAGGGTGTTCAAGGGAACTCCTTGGGCTGGCGTGGAACGCTTCCTGCGCTCCATGCGTCAGTAAAGGGATAGCCATGAAGATACAGAGAAGATCTTGGTGGCGGTAACCGGAATCGTGGTGATTTTGGGGCTTCGTCCCTCGTGATCTTCCTGTGATCACTGACGCGCTCGACAAGCTCTGTCAAGTTCGCCCGTCCTGGCCCCATTTCCGCTGATCAGACGGCGTGTGGGGTGGGTGGGGCATATGTGACGGCAGTCAACCGACGGCCGACCACGTTCCAACGGGTGTGACGCAGATCACATGGATCCTGTGGAGCCAACTCGGCGACTGCTCGCGTCTAAGGGGCTCGCGCGCGGGAGAGAACGGCGAAACGCCCATACGTTCGCACCGATCGCGGCATGGAACGGGCCACATCCGCATGCCCGTCCCAGGGGAACGCGCCAAAGCATCGAGATCTGCGACAGGCGCCTGCCGCCGTGGTGTGGGTGGGAGCGGTACACCGCTGGGGAGGCCGGTTCCATCAGGCTCTCGGCCCCGGCGGCGCCGCCAGGGAAATGAGTCGATCGCGATCGATCAGGTTCCCGGTGCGGCGGCGGGACGAGAACGCGACCGGATCAGCCCGGTCGGCCGATCAGCCGGGTTACCGGCACGGCAGCGTGAACGAAAGATGACCGCATCGGCCGAGGAGTCTCTGGCACGCCGGCCTGAAACGCGGCCGGATCAGCTGGTCTTCTGGCGGGACGCGTAGGAGTAGACGAGGTAGGTGGCCTTGTCGAAGTAGGGCGAGGACACCCCGTCGTAGCGGCCGTCGCCGTCCAGGTCCCAGGTCAGGCTGTTCACGCCGTTGAGGTAGCCGATGCGCTTGATCCTGCTGAACTTGATCACCCACGGGCCGCCGCTGGCGCCGGCCGTGAACGCGCAGCCTCGGAACAGCACGCCGCCGTTCAGCTCCCACTTCTCGGTGGAGATCTTCTTGGTGGCGCGGGTGAGGCAGGACTCCATCGTCCGGCCGTCGTACGGCCTGGTGCCGTTCGGGTGCGGGCCGGCCGGATAACCGAAGGCGTACGCGGCGACGACGTACCCCTTGTTCCAGGCGAAGCCCTGGCCGCCGACCTTGTTCTCCAGCACCCCGGTGTCCACGCGCGTGTACATCGGCAGACCCTTGGCGTCCTTCTTCGGGGAGCCGTTGGCGTCGTAGTCCGGGTCCCACCGGTAGCCCCGGTGGACGGTGACGAAGGCGTAGTCGAAGTCGAAGTCGCCCGTGGCGGCGTAGGTGTCGTTGAGGTACAGCGTGTGCCCGACGTAGACGCCGTACGGCGTCCGCCCGTCGGAGTACGACGGGATGAAGATCCAGTTGTCGACCGGCCTGCCATGCTTGACGTCGTAGGCGCAGTGCCCGGCGGTGGCGACGACGTTGCCGTACTTGGAGTGCACGGACGAGGCCGAGCACCAGTACTCGGTGGTGCCGTTGCGGAAGAACACCTTGCCCACCGTCGGCGGCAGGTTGACGTTGCGAGAGTTCAGCGTCCGCGAAGCCGTCTTGGGCGGGACCACGCCGGACACCGCGCTCGTGCCGGCCGGCGTCCTGATGGTGGTGTCCGCCTTGGCGGCGGCGCGGCTCGCCGCCGGTGCCGTACCGCCGGCGGTCTTCGTGCCGGTGGCCGCACCCGCGCCGCTCGTCCCGCTCGTGCTCGGGCCGGCGGTCGAGGTCTGGGGAGCGTAGCTGCTGGCGCGCTTCAACCGGTCGGGCGTCCACCAGTCGACGACCTTCTGCATGTCGGCGTCGTTCTGGGCGAGGGGAACGGACTTGATGCCGGCGGGCGCGGAGCGGGCCTCGGCCAGCGCCCCGGCGGACCCCGGACCCGCGGACAGGATCACGCTCGCGGCGGACAGAGCGCCGCAGAGAGTGAGCGCGAACCGCCTCGCTCGGGGGGGCATTTCGTACCTTCCTAGGCTCAGACGTCAGCAGACAACAGTGAAGGGCGATTTTTCCAGATCATCTGCCCTGCGGCACCGTACTTGGCTGACCTGGGTTCACTTCGTTATAGGGCATTGGACCGACAGACTGCCCGGTAGGGGGCCGGGCACACGCCCGGGCCCCCCACCTTGCCGCAGGGGCGGTCAGCTCGTCGTAAGCTTCCCGGTCCACTGGTTGGCGGCGGCCTTGTAGACGCCGTAGGTGTCGCTGTTGAAGTACGGCGTCGTGATGTGGTCGTAGCGACCGTTGCCGTCGGTGTCGAGCGTCAGGCTCACGACACCGTTGAGGTAGCCGGTCCGGTTCACGTTCTTGTACACGATGAGGAACGGGCCGCCGGTGGCGCCGGGGGTGAAGGCGCACTTGATGGCGAGCTGCTCCTCGGCCTTGTACTTGGCCACGGCGGGAGCGGCGGCCGTCTGACCGTAACACCACTTCATGGTCTCGCCGGTGTAGGCCTTGTTGCCGTCGAGGTGCGAGGCGGTCGGGTAGCCGAAGCTGAACTGCTTGGCCTTCGTGCTGCGGTTCCAGGTGAAGCCCTGGCCGCCGACGTTGTCGCCGAGACGGCCCGCGTTCACGAAGGTCTTGATGGTGAACACGGTCTTGTAGTACTTGACCGTCGTCGCCTTCTTCACCCAGTACTTCACGTAGTAGTGGGTGATGGTGTAGGCCGAGTCGACGATCTTCTTGTAGCCGGGGCCCTTGTAGTTCTTGTACGTGACCTCGTCCACGATCTCCGTCGCGGTCTTGGCCGGCGCCTTGGCGTAGTTCACCTTGGCGTTGGCCGCGGGGGCCTTGTCGTACTCGTCCTTGGTGACCTCCTTCAGGACCCGCTGGCCGCCGGCGGTGCCCCAGGGGAGAACGGTCTCGGAGCCGGTCGACTTGGACCAGGCGTCGGCGGTCTCGCCGCCCTTCTCGTCGACCTTCTTCTGGTACTCGTCCTTGGTGATCTCGACGTCCTTGGCCCACTTGGGACCCTTGTAGGCGTCGTAGGTCTCCTTGGCGACGGTCTTCTCGCCGGTCTGCTTGATGCCGTCGTAGACGTTGACGAAGGCGTAGTCGTAGTCGTAGTCCTCGTAGACCGTGAAGTCGTTGTGGAGGTTGACCTTCGCGCCGACGTAGATGCCCCACGGCGCCTTGCCCTTGTAGTAACCGGGGATGAAGACGAAGTTGTCGACGTAGGTGTTCTTGTCGGTGTCGTACACGCAGTGCCCGGCCGTGGCGACCAGGTTGTGGTACTTCGACTGGACAGAGGTGCCCGAGCACCAGTAGGGCTTGCCGTCGACCTGGAAGAACACCTTGCCGACGTTGGTCGGCAGGTTGACGTTCTTCGACTTGCCCGCGGACTTGTCACCGTCGCCGGTCGGCGCGATGGCACCGGCCCTGCCGTCGGCGGAGGCCTTGCTCGTGCTCTTCTTCAGCTTCGCCGACAGCGAGGAGTCCTCGTTGTAGTGCGTCGCCGCCTTGAGCTTGGTGGGGGTCCAGGCGCCCGCGATGGCCTTCGCGTCGGTCCCGTTGTGGGCCAGCTTGCCGGACTTGACCGGGGTGGGCTTGGTCTCGGCGCTGGCGGTGGTGGTGAGGGTCGCGCTGATCATGCCGGTGGCGACGAGGGCCCCACCGAGAGGGAGGATCAGGCGCTTTGCTCGGGTGTTCATTGAGCTCCTTCTATGTCATGGGTTGCCCGGGAGGGACCCATGCGTACGTAAAGAGACCCGAAGACGTTACTGCGACGATCTTGGTCACCGACTCCCAAATGGGACAAATCGGCCAGTGTGTTACCGGTTTGTTATGAAACCGGTGGAACCGGAGAGATACCTGATACGTCGAAATCTGCTCGTCGACCAGCTCCTCCGGACCCGTGCCGCGGGCCCGAGGCGCATGGCCGGCGCCCCCCCGAGCGTGAGCGTGACGGCACGGCACAAAAACGACATCGACCATCAGGCGGGAGGATGCCGACCGCCCAACGTCACACAAGAGATCGGGGAGACACATGCGACGCCTCGCAATGGGCCTGACCTGCGCGGTCCTACTTCTGGGCGCGGCGGCGGCCCTGTCGCCGACGCCAATAGCCGACACGGCCGACACCGCCGCCATTCCACGTCCCCTCCCGGACGGCCCGGCGACCAGCGCGATCTTCCAGCTCCCGATCCAGGAGACCGCCTTCGGACCCCCCGTCCGCGAGGCTCCGGATGTTCGCGAAGCACCAGACGTCCGCGAAGCGCCGGCCGTCCGTGAGGCGCCGGGCAAGGGCGTGAGCCGTGTCCTCCTGCTGACCGTCGCCCGGGGCGAGTCGCCCACCCCCGCCGACAAGGCCGTCCTGCTGCAGTGCTCCCCGTCCGCCGGCTCGCACCCGAAGGCCGCCGACGCCTGCAAGCAACTCGAACGCGTCTCGGCCGACCTCAACGAGCTGCATGTCGCCCCGGACACCAAGTGCACCAAGGAGTACGACCCCGTCACCGTCTACGGCGCCGGCCTGTGGGACAGCAGCCGCCTCTCTTACGAACGCACCTTCGGCAACCGCTGCGAACTCAAAGCCACCGCCGGCGCCGTCTTCGACTTCTGACACGCGATTTGCAGAGTAGGGGTCGACGAAGATCGGAGTATGAGTCACATTCCCTGTGTGTCGACAAGTTCGACAGACATGGGTGTGCGCAATGTAGTGCCGCATGTTCGACTCGTCATTTCCGCTGGCGTGTAGGAAGGTGTGGCGCTGTTGTTGCGCTGTGTGCGGTTATCGGTCGGCTTTGCGCTTCAATCGCCTTATCGACGTAGGCCATGAATGGCGTAGAAGCGCCGACGGCGCGTGCGGCCGCGTCACTCTGTGACATCACAAACGCCGCGCCAGCAGATGGGGTCCGCGGCAGCCAGACTGCTGGGGAGGGTGATACGTGTTGGCCGATGCTTTCCGTTCCATGGCTGTTCGCGCGATAGCACGGAAAGTCGCACTTGAGGGTCTGGCCAGTCTGCTCAGTGAGGTGGAGAGGCTTCTCCGCTTTCTTTGAGAGTATGAAGCTGATGATGTCCGACTCATATCGATTCGCCTCCGCAGGGGATCGCGGGCGCTGGCACTCGTCGATATGGCTGAAACGGAAATAGTCTTCTGGTCGGATGTCTGGTGTTTAGATGCATCTACTGGTAGATGACTCGGCGTGATTCTCGGATGGAGACATGGCCGGACGAATGATGGCCGCGGGTTATCTGGTGGGGTGGCTCTGTCGTGATTTTAGGGTGCGGCGTGAGGCCTGGTCGGCTATGCGGATGGGCTTGGGGATGCGGTAGTGCGGTGTGCTGTTCAGTGTCACCTCGCATGCGCTTTCCAGGCTCATCATGTGGCCGATGGACACGAACACTGGTTTGACCTGGTCGGCGGTTCTGAGGACGGTTCCGATCAGCTCTCCCTCGTCGGTCAGCGGTGACCGGTCTCCCTTCGCGGGTCCTGGGTCCTCGTACTGGCCGATGAGCGCCTGTTTGGCGACGCCGATGGTCGGTAGTCCGGTAACCACGCCGAGATGGCAGGCGAGGCCGAATCTGCGGGGGTGTGCCAAGCCATGGCCGTCGCACATCAGCAGGTCGGGCAGCGGGTCGACTTTCTCCAGAGCGGCGAGGAGCGGGGGGAGTTCGCGGAAGGAGAACAGGCCGGGGAGGTAGGGAAAGCTCGGCTTGTCCTCGTGTACGACGACGTCCTGCACCTCCAGTGTGGCGGCGTCGAGCACGACCACGGCGGCGATGAGCCGGTCGTCGTCCTTGCTGTAGGTGACGTCGAGGCCGGCCAGGCGCCGGATGTCGGAGACGGCCGGGCCGGTGTGCGTGACGGAGCGGCGGAGCCGGGACTGGAGGACGGTGGCCTCTTCCGCGTCGGCGGGCCATGGTTCGTCGAAGTTCATGTCGGATCACAGGGCCAGGTGGAGGCGCAGGGCGGCGTCGATTCTGAGTCCGCCGAGGGTGGCGTTTCCGATCTTACTGGTGGAACAACCGATGCCGGGGCTTGGTCGCCACCAGGCGGCGCGGCTACCCACGCGTCTCCCACGGTCAGGGGTGGAGCGACAGGCCCTTGAGGGTTTTGTCCAGCAGGTTTCGGGGCGCGTGGAGGGCGAGGCCTACCAGGGGGAGGGTCTCGGCTGGGTGAGCCTGGACGGTGGCGCGGTTGGCCTCGTCGTGGCCGGTTTTGAACATGTCCTCGATGTAGACCGCTGTGGGGATACCTCGGCTGAGAGCGCGGGTGTGCACCAGGGTGAGGCCTTCGGCGTCGGCGGCGTAGACGAGGACGGGCTGGCGGAACATGGCCAGGTAGGCGTTGCCGGAGGCGTCCGCGTACGGCTCGCCGATGACCTCGTCGGAGGCGGCGGCGACGGCGCTCGCCAGGAACGCGGTCACGTTGAGCTTCTGCCAGACGGCCAGGTCCCCGCGGACGACGATGGCGATCTTCGTGTCGAAACGCATGGTGAGCAGCTTGGCGGTCGCCACGGCGCCGCGTCTTGTACGCCGGTGCGGGCCGCCGGACGAGGACCGGACGGGGAAGGGACGAGGACGTCGTCGGTACGGGGACGTCGCCATGGGGCGTCCGCATGGGGCGTCCGCATGGGGCGTCGGCATGGGAGGTCGTGGGATAGGTGGGGATCGTAGGTGGGCGGATACAGAATGGGGGTGTGGGAGGGGACTGGTCGCGGTACTGGCGGGCGGCGGATCGGCCGCTGGAGGGGATGCACGCCCACTTCGAGCGGCACGTCTACCACCGGCACAGTCACGAGACGTACTCCTTCGGTGTCACCGAGGAGGGCGCGCAGAGCTTCACCTGCCGGGGTGCGGCCCGCACGAGCGCGGCCGGCATGGTGATGGTCTTCAACCCCGACGACGCGCACGACGGGCACGCGACCGAAAAGGCGGGCTTCACCTATCGGATGCTGCACATCGGGCCCGAACTGGTCGCCGAGGTGCTGGGGGAGGCGGTGGGGCGGAGCGTCGGCCTGCCGCTGTTCACCGAGCCCGTCGTGGCCGACTCGGCCATGGCCGCCCGGTTGCGGCGGCTGCACGCCGCCCTGGTGGGCGAGGGGAACGCGACGGCGTTACGCCGGGAGGAGTTGCTCGACTCGACCGTGCTCGCCATGGCGCGCCATGCGACCGGACGCCTGCCGGTGACCCTGGGGAGGTGGGGACGTCTCCCGTTCGACTCGGAGGCCGGGCGATCGGACGCCGCAGGCATGGCGCGGCGGGGCGAGATCGGCACGGCGCGCGTGGTGCGAGAGTTGTTGCACGACCTGGACGGCGGAGCGGTCTCGGCGAATGATCTGGCCGTCGCGGCCGGGCGCAGCCGGTTCGCCGTGTACCGGTCGTTCCGGGAGACGTACGGGATGGCGCCCAGCGACTACCAGCGGCAGCTCCGGCTGCGGGCCGCGCGGCGGTTGCTCGCTCAGGGACGCTCGGCGGCGGACGTCGCCGCGGCGACCGGTTTCACCGACCAGAGCCACCTCACCCGATGGTTCACCCGCTGCTACGGAGTGACCCCCGGCGCCTACCGCCAAGCGGCTACGGCCACCTGATAAGGCGTGATACGCCGATCCTTGCTTCCTTGTGCGTTGATTTGGCCGCTGACTGGTGCGGGGAGGGGGGACGGTGACAGGCTGGACGCCGTAAGGTGGCGCCGGCCTCGCCGTACATCGTCCCGCCGCCGCGGCGCCAAATGTGCTGGTCCGGGATGGAGCGGGGGTATGTGCTGGTCTCGGTTGGGGCGGGTGTGGTGATGGCTCGGCGGACGCCGCGACGACCATGGACATACGCCCAGCACCCGCCGCCGTCGGCACGGTCGCCGGCATGGCTCTTACATCAGGTCTTGGGTGGGATGGGTCATTCGGTTATGAGGATCATGGTGCCTAGGGGGAGGTGGGTTACGGCGTCCAGGGCTGCTTTGGGGAGGCGGACGCAGCCGTGGGAGACGGCTTGGCCGAAGACGCTCTTGTCGGGCCAGCCGTGCAGGCCGACGGTGCCGGGGCCGCCGTCGAAGGTCTTCAGCTTTTCCGAGTGTGCGCCGAGCGGCAGGATCACCGGGCTGTAGTCCACGTCGGCCGGGGAGAGCGTCGCCAGCAGGAAGGTGCGGCCGACCGGGGTGGGCGTCTGCTTGGTGCCGATGGCGACCTGCCATGACCCTGTCTCCTGGCCGTCCTTGAGCACGGTCAGCTTCCGTGCCGACAGGTCGATGCGCACCTGGTAGGGGCTGCGGGACTCCTTGGTCCTGCCGTCGCCGGTGTGGATCCAGCCGGTGGACCCGTTGGGCCTGCTCGGGAGCAGGACGCGCATCCAGCCGGGACGCGACTCCACCACCGGGAGCCAGGTCGGGTTGTCGAGCTGGGTGGTGGGGAGGACGGCGATGGCCGGGCCGCCGGGCTCGGCGTAGACCACCTTGGGCGCGCGCGGGTGGACGACGCGGCCGTCGCCGGGGGCGAAGCGCTGCGGGTCGGGTTCCGCCTTGCTGATCGTGGTCCACGTCGTCGACCGGGGCAGGGCGGCGAGCTGCTTGGTGGTCACCTTCGCCGGGGGGATGGGCTTGGCCGGCGTGGGCGTGGCCGGGGGTGTGGCGAGTTCCCGGTCGAACTTCCAGTTGGTGAAGATCACCAGCATCGCCAGGCCCAGCAGGACCGTGGTGACGACCGCGGCGACGATGACGAAGGTGCGCGTGGATCGGCGGCGAACGTACATGGGACCCCCGGAAGTACTGGCTGCTGCTCTTCGCGGTTCGCAAGAAGGACGGGATCGGCCGGGTCGGGGCCGGCCGGGTGTTGCTCGGTCGGGGCCGGCCAGGTGATGGCTGGTCGCGGGGGCGGTGCCCGGTCGAGGCCGGCGTCGGGTTCAAGGGCGGTGCCGTTTGAGGCGTTGCCTGGTTGAGGACGGCGCCCGTGAAGGGTGGTGTCGAGGCTGGGGCGGTAGCGGGTGGAAGCGGTGTCCGGTCAAGGGAGGTGGGTGGAGGGGGTGGTGGTCGGTGTGGTGTGCGCGGCAGCGCGGGGAGTTGGCAGAGGTTCGGGACTTCTTGCGTGTTCTCCGTGGGCTTCGCGTACAGGGGTGGGTCTCGGCCGGATGTCCGAAGTCGCCGGAGGCGGTACGGAGGGCGGGTTCGGGGCGGGCGAGCGATGGGGGGCGAGCCGGAGGGCCCGTCCGCGTTGGTGGACAGGCCCTCGTGGCCCCGAAACGGTGGATCAACCCGTGACGGCGAAGTGCTGGACCGGCCGCGGCCGCTCCTTCTTGTAGTGCTTCTTGTGGTACGGCTTCTCGTAGTGGTGCTTGTGCATGGGCACCCACCTGTGACGGCGGGAGTCCCAGTACTCGCGGTGGCCGCCGCCGTGGTCGAACCAGCCCTCGATGTGCCGGCGGATGCCCTTGTCGAGCAGGATGGTCCTGTCGTCGTCGTGCCACCACTTGTCGCAGCGGCGACGGAGCCGCTCCCACTCCTCCTTGGTGTGGTGCGCGGAGATGTTGTGACGGTCCTCGGCGTCCTTCAGACGCCGGCAGTGGTGCTCGTCGTCGTCCTCGTGGTGGATGACCTTGGGACTGTCCTGCTCGTCCCAGTCCTCATCGTGGTCGGACTTGTCCTCCCCGTCCTTCTTGCCGTCAGCCTTGCCGTCCGCCTCGACCCGCTGGACGAGCGTCGCGACCGTGCTGGGGTCGAAGGAGGCGTTGCCGAGGTACTGGGCGGTGATGGTGTGGCTGCCCTCGGCCAGGGTGCTGGTCGTCAGGGTCGCCTGGCCCGCGTTGAGCAGGTCGGCGGTGCCGAGCTCCACCGTGCCGTTGCGGAAGACGACCTTGCCGGTAGGAAGGATGGCGGTGCCGGTCGCCGTCACCGTGGCGGTGAAGGTGACCGACTCGCCGCGGCGGGACGGGTTGTGCGACGAGGTCAGGGTCGTGGTCGTGGCGGTGGCCCGCCGGACGGTGACGGTGAACCCGGGCTTCACGGGCCCGGCCGGAAGCAGGGATGCCGCCTTCGTGCCGAGGTCCTGCGGGGCGGTGATCGCGCTCGCACTGCTGGGTGCCGCGGCGAGTGCGCCCATCGCGAGAGCGCCCGTGAGAGCTGCCGTCAGCCATGAACGACCGACATTACGTTGGAGAGACCGTGGGTGACCGACGTCTATCATAAAGCGGTCCTTTTCTTTCTGCAGTTCAAAGTAAAGGAGCACCTCGATGCTGGCGCGCCTGCATGTCCGACCCTACTCATGGTCGACCTCAATACCGTTGTCCGACATGCGGGAGATTCGCGCAAGCGGCGCGGTAATTGTAAAAAACAGCGGGCGGCTACTCGGCCATTTTTCATGATAAATCGGGCGGCTGTCCTGACTCGTCGCACGTCGGAAGCCCTGCCACAGCGCAGAAAGCGGCTCCGGGTAAAAATCGGGCGACCTGCATCAGTGATTCAGCG
Organism: Sphaerisporangium sp. NPDC049457; assembly: GCF_055586705.1. Classification (NCBI taxonomy): domain Bacteria; kingdom Bacillati; phylum Actinomycetota; class Actinomycetes; order Streptosporangiales; family Streptosporangiaceae; genus Sphaerisporangium; species Sphaerisporangium sp. NPDC049457. The sequence continues at coordinate 89,185 of NZ_JBVJHR010000011.1, forward strand.
CGGCGGCGTGAATTTCCCGAGGTGTCGGCGTGTCGGCGGACGCGCATTGTGATGCTCTGTCCCGTTTCGCGGGCTTGTTCCGATAATCGCCGCAGGCGTCGGCGATCACGCGGAAGCGAATCGGACGGGCCCGAGGCGGCCTTTACCGGATTTCGCGGCGGTGCCGCCGGTTTTCCGCCGCCGCGGGGAACGGCGATCCCGGGACGCGCGGTTCCCCGCGCAAGGGTGTGGGGGCGGGGGGAGGAGGCGGGCCCCGGGGGTAGGGTGCCGCCATGTTCGCCGTGACATGCACAAGCACCGACCCGGACAACCCGCTCGCCGGGCTCACCCTCGGGGAGCGTCCCGAGCCCGAGGTCCCCGACGGGTGGACCGCGGTCACCGTGAAGGCGACCGCGCTCAACCACCACGACCTGTGGACGCTCAAGGGCGTCGGCATCCGCCAGGACCGTCTCCCGATCGTCCTCGGGTGTGACGCCGCCGGCGTGGACGAGGACGGCGACGAGGTCATCGTCCACTCGGTGATCGGCACTCCGGTCGACGGTGACGAGACGCTCGACCCGAAGCGCTCCCTGCTGTCGGAGGTCCATGACGGCACGTTCGCCCAGCGGGTCGTGGTGCCGCGCGCCAACCTGGTCCGAAAGCCGGCCGCCCTGTCGTTCGAGGAGGCCGCCTGCCTGCCGACGGCGTGGCTGACCGCCTACCGCATGCTCTTCGAGAAGTCGGGGCTGGAACCGGGGTCCACCGTGCTCGTCCAGGGGGCCGGCGGCGGGGTGGCCACCGCGCTCATCGCACTCGGCCGCGCGGGAGGCTACCGGGTGTGGGCGACCAGCCGCTCGGAGGAGAAGCGGGCCAGGGCGCTGGAACTCGGCGCCGACCAGGTGTTCGCGCCGGGGGCACGCCTGCCCGAGCGCGTCGGCGCGGTGATGGAGACGGTGGGGCAGGCCACCTGGGACCACTCGCTGAAGTCGCTGCGCCCCGGCGGCCGCATCGTCGTCTCCGGGGCGACCAGCGGCGCGGTTCCGTCGGCCGACCTGAACCGCGTCTTCTTCCTGCAGCTTTCGGTGGTCGGCTCGACGATGGGGACGCGCGACCAGCTCGGGCGGCTCGCCACGTTCCTGGAGCAGACCGGCGTGCGTCCCGTCGTGGACCGCGTGCTGCCGCTCGGCCGGGCCGAGGAGGGGTTCGCCGCGCTGGAGCAGGGCGAGGTGTTCGGGAAGATCGTTTTCACGCTGCCCGCGGGCGGCTGAGGGGGCCGGCGAGGCCGCCCTGCCCGGCGGCCTCGTCTCGCTGGACGGCTTCCGGCTGTTCGTCGCGGGGCGCGCACGGCTGTGGGTGGGCGCCGAGACGGAGCAGCGGGGGGCGGAAGCCGTACAGGATCATCATCGGAGCGCGGAGCGGATGCGGGTGGCCGCCTCGTACAGGGCGTCCTGCGCGGTGGCGAGGGTCTCTTCGCTCACCGAGGACGCCGACGCGGCGCCACGGATCTCCTCGACGAACTCGGCCAGCATGCGGCCGAGCTCGGCGTCGCGGTCGCGGTCGCCTCGTCCCTGCCAGGCGCCGCCCCACACCCCGCGCAGCCAGTCCTGCTTCCAGCGCTGGGTCTCTTCCTTCCAGACCCGCCTCTGGCGCTCGAACTCCTGCTTCTGCTCCTTCCACGCCTGCTTCTGCTCCTGCCAGGCGTGACGGTAGTCGTCCTTGGCCGCGCGCAGGTCGTCCTTGGCGGAACGCTGCTCCTCGCGGCCGCTCTGGCGCACCTCGCGGGCCATCTGGGTCAGCTCGTCGCGCAGGGAGCGGACGGTGTCGCGGACGTCCTCCTTGACCTCGCGGGCGATGTCGCGGACGGACTGGGAGATCTCCTGCTCGAGGTCGGCGAGCTCGTCCATGCGCGCCTCAAGCTCGGCACGGCCCTTGTCGGTGATCGTGAAGATCTTCTTGCCGTCCACGACCTCGTGGGTGACCAGGCCCTCCTCCTCCAGGCGGGCCAGCCGGGGGTAGATCGTGCCGGGCGAGGGCGAGTAGACGCCGAGGAAGCGATCTTGCAGGAGGCGGATCACCTCGTAACCGTGCCGCGGGCTCTCCTCAAGCAGCTTGAGCAGGTACAGCCGGAGGCGTCCATGGGCGAAAACGGGGCTCACTGGTCTCTCCTCAGAAGCGTCACATCGGCCGAAATCGTGGTCGCCGACAGGGAGGCCATGCCTCCGCCGAGCCGGCCGGACACCGATCGGGCGCCGGGGCGGCTGGTGTCGTCAAGGCCCGGGTACGCGCTTTTCAGCCTGCCGGACGTCGAGCGCAGCGACACGTCGGCGTCGACGGCCCCGGGAAGCCGCACGACGATGGCGCCGGAGACGCTGTGCAGGGTGACGTGGCCGGTCGGCGGCAGCTCAAGGTCGGCGGTGATGCGGCCGGACACGGTGTTGGCGCGCAGGCGGCGCGGCGTGCCGCCGGCGACGGTCAGTTCGCCCGCCACGCTGGTGAAGGACAGATCACCGGCCAGGCCCCGGGTCTCGACCGGGCCGGACACCGTCTCTGCCTCGATCTCGCCGCTGACGCCGTCGAGCACGATCTCGCCGGACACGCTCTTGACGTTGGTGCGCCCCTCGAAGCCGGCGACGACCGCGGAGGCGGAGATCACCCCGGCCTGGACCCTGCACTCTTTGGGCACGGTGAGGGTGAGCGTGGTGTCGCGCCGGCCGGGCCGCAGCCAGCCGAGGATGCCGTCCCAGGTGAGGTCCTTGTAGGCCACCGTCAACCGGCCGTGCTCGTCATGCTCGACGATCAGCGGTGGCGTCTCGATGTCGCTCACCTCCAGGCTCGGAGGCCCGTCGCTCGCGAGCACGGCGAGGCGGCCGGCGACGATGCGGACGTTCAGCTCGCTCACCGCCCCGAACGTCAGCTTCTCCGGCTGGTCGATGGTCCACTTGGGCATGGTCTCGCCCTTCGACGATGTCGTGGTGAATACCTTCCAGTAGACACGATATATCGCGATGACGAGAAGTCAAGATGTATCGCGTTCGCGGAAGCACCTTCGCCGTCGGCCGGGCGCCTCGGCCGGGCGCCTCGGCCGGGCGTGTCGGTGGGGCGTGTCGGTCGGGCGCGTCAGTCGTCCTCGTCGTCCAGGCGGGCCAGCCACGTGGCCAGGCGCTCCACCGGGACCTCGAACTCGGGGTTGAGGTCGACGAACTCGCGCAGCCGCTCGGCCAGCCAGACGATGCCGACCTCCTCCTCGCCGCGCCGCTCGACCAGCTCTTCGATGCCCCTGTCAGTGAAATACATCGCAACCCTCCATGCCATAGGCGGACATATGGGGAAGTCCCCCACAGGACGCCTGTGGGGGACTTCCGTGATACTGCTGACCGGCGCGACCCGTCAGCCGAGGGCCTCGGTGATGATGTGCTCCACCTCGGCGTCGTGCGCGGCGTGCGAGCCGACCGCCGGGGAGGAGTTGGCCGCACGCGACACCCGGCGCAGCCGCCGGCCGTCGAGCAGACCGGGGTCCTCGGTGAGCTTCAGGGTGAGGTACGGCCACGGGCCCATGTTGATCGGCTCGTCCTGCGCCCAGACGAGCTCGGTGTCGGAGCCGTAGCGGGACAGTTCGGCGCGCAGCTCCTCGGCCGGGAACGGGTAGAGCCGCTCCAGCCGGACGATCGCCACGTCCGTGCGCCCTTGCTTGTCGCGGGCCGCGGCCAGGTCGTAGTAGACCCTGCCGGAGCAGAGCACCACGCGCCTGACGTTCGACGGGGTCACGGTCGCGTCGCCGATCACCGCGCGGAAGGCGCCGGAGGTGAACTCGGCGGTCGCCGAGGACGCTGCCTTGTGCCTCAGCAAGGACTTCGGCGTGAAGACGATCAGCGGCCTGCGGCGGTTCGACAGCACCTGCCAGCGCAGCAGGTGGAAGTAGTTCGCCGGCGTGGTCGGCTGGGCGACCGTCATGTTGTCCAGCGCGCACATCTGCAGGAACCGCTCGATGCGGGCGGAGGAGTGGTCGGGACCCTGGCCCTCGTAGCCGTGCGGCAGCAGCAGCACGACCGAGGAGCGCTGGCCCCACTTCTGCTCGCCCGACGAGATGAACTCGTCGATGATCGACTGCGCGCCGTTGGCGAAGTCGCCGAACTGCGCCTCCCAGGCCACCAGAGCGTCCGGGCGCACGACGCTGTAGCCGTACTCGAAGCCCATGGCCGCGAACTCCGACAGCAGGGAGTCGTAGACGTAGAACTTCGTGGTGCCCTGGTTGAAGGACTTCAGCGGTGTGTGGTCCTCGCCGGTCACCCGGTCGACCAGCACGGCGTGCCGCTGGCCGAAGGTGCCCCGGCGGGAGTCCTGCCCGACGAGGCGGACCGGGTGGCCGTCGATCAGCAGGGAGCCGAAGGCCAGCGTCTCGCCCATGGCCCAGTCGACGGCGTCCTCGGTGATCATCTGGCCGCGGCGCTGCAGCACCGGGGCGAGACGCGGGTGCACCGTGAAGCCCTCGGGCAGAGTGAGCTGCGTCTCGACGACCCGCTTGATCGTCTCTTCGCTGATGGCCGAGGGGGTGTCCTCGTGCGACCACGGCACCACCTCGTCGGGGGCCGGCTTGACGACCGCGCCCGGCTCCAGGGGCTTCTTGCCGGCCTCACGCGTCTCGGTGAAGGCCCGTTCGAGCTGCTCCTGGTAGTCGCGCAGCGCCTGCTCGGCCTCCTCGACCGTGATGTCGCCGCGCCCGATCAGCGCCTCGGTGTACAGCTTGCGGATCGAACGCTTGGCGTCGATCAGGTCGTACATCAGGGGCTGGGTGAAGCTCGGGTTGTCGGCCTCGTTGTGGCCCCGGCGGCGGTAGCAGACCAGGTCGATGACGACGTCCTTGCGGAACCTCTTGCGGTACTCGTAGGCCAGCCGGCCCACGCGGACCACGGCCTCGGGGTCGTCGCCGTTGACGTGGAAGATCGGCGCCTGGATCATGCGCGCCACGTCGGTGGCGTACACGCTGGACCGGGAGGAGGCGGGGGAGGTGGTGAAGCCGACCTGGTTGTTCACCACGACGTGCACCGTGCCGCCCGTGCGGTAGCCGCGCAGCTGCGACAGGTGGAGCGTCTCGGCCACCACGCCCTGGCCGGCGAAGGCGGCGTCGCCGTGCACGAGCACCGGAAGGACGGTGAAGCCCTCTTCGCCGCGTTCGAGCAGGTCCTGCTTGGCGCGGACGACGCCTTCGAGCACCGGGTCGACGGCCTCCAGGTGGGAGGGGTTCGCCACCACGGAGGCGGCGATCTTCTTGCCGCTGGGGGTGGTGAAGTCGCCCGACGCGCCGAGGTGGTACTTCACGTCGCCGGAGCCGTGGGCGCTGCGCGGGTCGAGGTTGCCCTCGAACTCGCCGAACACCTGGGCGTAGGACTTGCCGACGATGTTGGCGAGGACGTTCAGCCGGCCGCGGTGGGCCATGCCGATGACGACCTCGTCGAGATCTTCCTCGGCCGCGTCGCTGATCACCGAGTCGAGCAGCGGGATCAGAGACTCGCCGCCCTCCAGCGAGAAGCGCTTCTGACCGACGTACTTGGTCTGCAGGAAGGTCTCGAACGCCTCGGCGGTGTTCAGCCGGCGAAGGATGTGCAGCTGCTCCTCGCGGCTCACCCTGCCATGCGGCTTCTCGACCTTGCTCTGGATCCAGGCCCGCTCTTCGGGGTTCTGGATGTGCATGTACTCGATGCCGACCGTGCGGCAGTAGGAGTCGCGCAGCACGCCGAGGATGTCGCGCAGCTTCATCAGCGGCTTGCCGCCGAAGCCGCCGGTGGCGAACTCGCGCTCGAGATCCCACAGCGTGAGGCCGTGCGACTTGATGTCCAGGTCGGGGTGCTTGCGCTGGTTGTACTCGAGCGGGTCGGTGTCGGCCATGAGGTGGCCGCGCACGCGGTAGGCGTGGATCAGCTCGATGACCCTGGCCGACTTGGCGACGTCGTCGTCGTGGGTGGCCGAGATGTCCTGGACCCAGCGGACCGGCTCGTAGGGAATGCGCAGCGACTGGAAGATCTCGTCGTAGAAGCCGTCCTGGCCGAGCAGGAGCTGGTGGATGCGGCGCAGGAAGTCGCCCGACTGGGCGCCCTGGATGATGCGGTGGTCATAGGTGCTGGTGAGCGTCATGACCTTGCTGACAGCCAGGCGGTTGAGCGTCTCGGGGGAGGCGCCCTGGTATTCGGCCGGGTACTCCATCGCGCCGACGCCGATGATCGTGCCCTGGCCGGGCATCAGGCGGGGGACCGAGTGGACGGTGCCGATGGTGCCGGGGTTGGTGAGGCTGATCGTGGTGCCCGCGAAGTCGTCCACGCCGAGCTTGCCGCCCCGCGCCTTGCGGACGATCTCTTCGTACGCCGTCCAGAACTGGCGGAAGTCGAACGACTCGGCGTTCTTGATCGAGGGGACGAGGAGCTGGCGGGAGCCGTCGCTCTTCTGCACGTCGATGGCCAGGCCCAGGCCGACGTGCTCGGGCTTGATCAGGGTCGGCTTGCCGTCGACCTCGGCGTAGGAGTGGTTCATGTCGGGCATCGCCGCCAGCGCCTTGACGATGGCGTACCCGATGATGTGGGTGAAGGACACCTTGCCGCCGCGACCGCGCGACAGGTGGTTGTTGATGACGATGCGGTTGTCGATGAGCAGTTTCGCCGGGACCACGCGGACGCTCGTGGCGGTGGGGACCGCCAGGCTGAGGTCCATGTTCTGCGCGGTGCGGGCGGCCGCCCCGCGCAGCCGCACCTCTTCAGCGCCGGACGGGGTCGCCGGGGCGGGCTTGGCCTTCTGGGGCTGCGCGCTTGGAGCGGGAGTCGTCTTGGCGGCTTGAGGAGCGGCTTCCGCCGGTGCGGGCTGCGGCGGTGCGGTCGTGGTCGCGGCGGCGGCCTTGGCCGTCGCACCGTTGGACCCTTCTGGCGCCTGCGTGCGGCTCGTACCGGAGTTGGGGTTGTAGTCAGCGAAGAAGTTCCACCAGGCACGGTCGACAGACTCGGGGTCCTGGAGGTACTTCTGGTACAGCTCGTCGACAAGCCACTCGTTCTGGCCAAAGTTGGTCAGTGGGTTTGTCCGCGACGACTCAGACGACACGGCGGAAATCGCCCTCTTCCGCAGATCGGCGTTGTTGATTAGAGAACCTGTCCAAGGCTACTCGCCCAAATAAGTGGAGCGTGCGGTCTGGGACGGGCTCACGGCCCGATCATCCCAGGACCGTTCAAACTGGTCACGCGCGGGTAGTCAGTCCGGGGGGTGACGCCATGCTCACCTCCAAGGGCGGGTGCTCTCTCCACCACGCTACAAGCGTGTCCCACGCGGGCGCGGCGGGGCTCGGGACGGCGTCCAGGTGCCGGGGTCGGGGGGACGGCCTGCGGGGGTCAGACGGAGAACCGGTGGGGCCTCAGGCGGGGTTCGGGTGAGGGCTCAGGCGGGTCCCACGAGCCGTGACTCGACGCGAACGCCGGGCGCGATCTCGCGCAGCAGGCCGGTGAGCTCGTCCCCGGCCGCGGAGAGCTCCTCCAGCGTCATCGGCGCGAGCCGCTCGAGCAGGAACAGCGCGTCCACGGTGCTCTCGGTGATGCGGGTGCGCACGCACTGGCGCCAGTTCCACCTGCGGCAGGTGACCCCGCGGTCGTCCCGCCAGACCACCTCGCCGATCTCGGGGTGGTCGATGACCGTCTCGCCCTTCTCGACGGCGTCGAACGGCTCTTCGCCGCTCGCCCGGACGAGCCTGGCCGTGCCCTCGTAGTGCGCGAGGTCCTCGCCGCCGATGGGCAGGACGTGGCGGACGCTGACCGCGTTGTAGGCGTCCACGACGAGGTTGATCTCCGGAGGCGGCATCCGGCGCACCAAAGCGTCGACCGAGGGGCGGGTGCGCTGCGGCTTGGCGCCGAACGCCCGGTAGGCGTCCTGCCAGGCCAGGATCTTCTCGTGGTCGGGACGCACGGCGGTCGAGGCCGCCTCGGCCAGCCAGGCGCGCGAGCGCTCGTCGGAGGGCCCGTTGCCCAGGCCGTACGCGCCGATGGCGAGAACGTGGAAGTCCGGCCGCAGGCGGATGACCGCCTCGTCGACCCAGATGGCTCCGATCATGCGCACACCTTAATCGGGACGATCGGGCGGCCGCGCTCGCGGCGGGGCGGCCGGGCGTGTGCGGGTGATCGCAGCCGGAGGCGTCCGGCGTCAACGCGGCCGAGGCGCCTCCGGGTGAACGCGGCCGGGCCGCCACCTGTGCGGTGGCGGCCCGGCGTTGAGCCGTGGTCCCCCGGCCGGCCCGGCCAGGGTCCGAGGTGGGGTCAGGAGCAGGCGGCGCCGTTCAGGGTGAACAGGTCGGGGTTGGGGTTGGCGCCGCCGGGGTTGGTGCCGAGGAAGCCGAACGTGACCGACTGCCCCGGCTTGATCTTGGCGTTGGAGGCCACGTTCTTGGCGGTGACCGTCGCGCCGCTCTGGGTGATCCCGGCGTTCCAGGTCTGCCCGGCCTTCTGGCCGCCGAGGAACGACCACTTCAGGTTCCAGCCGTCCACCGGCGTGGCGCCGGTGTTCTTGATGGTGACCTGGGAGGTGAACCCGTTGGGCCACTGCCCGTGCGTGATGTAGGTCACCTGGCACTTGCCGGGGGCCTTCACCGTGCCGTCGCCCTGGTCGGCCACGAACGCCGAGACCCACGACAGCGGCGAGTTCCAGTTGATCGTCAGCTCGTTGGTCGACCAGGACTCGATGTCGTCGATGTAGCAGAACTGCGGCTTGCAGCCTGTGAGCTTCGCCTGCGCCACCGGGTCCTCGACGCCGGAGTTCGGGCCGCCGGACAGGGTGCCCTTGGGCGGGTTCGGCAGGTCGGGGTTGAGCTGGTGGGAGTACCACCGGCTGTGCTGGTTGTGCGAGTTCACCTCGCCGTACCCGGTGACGTACGACTGGTTGAGCGCGTTGCGGCCGAAGATGTAGTCGATGCCCTGCAGCACGCCGTCGCGGTACTTGCGGTCGCCGGTGAGGTCGTAGGCCGCGGCCATGACCACCGCGTTGTTCAGCACGAGGTTGTTGGAGCCCCAGTCGTAGGTGGGCGGGTTGTACGGCACGCCGTACGGGTGCGCGGTCAGCGTCGCCAGGTACTTGTCGGCACCCGCGACCACGGACTGCCGCACCTCGTCGCGTCCGGGCAGGGCGTTGGGCACGGTCGCCAGGTCGAGGCGGCCGAGCTGCGCCACGTTGCCCCAGTCGAAGCCGCGCGGGCCCCAGATGTCGGCCGTGTGCTGCGGCGAGGCCAGCACGTAGTCCTTGAACTCCGCCTCGCCGGTGGTGATGTACAGCTCGGCGGCGGCCCAGTAGAACTCGTCGCTGACGTTGGAGTCGCTGTAGGTGCCGCCGCCGGTGCCGTCGCTGGGGGAGGCGAGCAGGCCGGGGTTGGCCTTGGCCGCGGCCCACGCCTTGCGGGCGGCGGTCAGGTTCTTGGCGGCGAACGCCGCGTCGTACGGGGCGAACAGCCGGGCGGCCTGGGCGGCGGTCGCGGCCAGGTTCAGCGTCGCGGCGGTCGAGACCGGGTGCAGCTCGCGCTTCTGCGGGTCGAGGTGCGGCAGCAGCGGCAGACCGGTCCAGTTCTGGTCATGGATCTTGTGGTGGGCCATGCCCGCGTACGGCTTGCCGTCCGGGACCTGCATCTTCAGCAGGAACTCCTGCTCCCAGCGGGCCTCGTCGAGGATGTCGGGCACGTGGTTGCCGCTCTCGGGCAGCTTGAGCGCGCCGTCGCCCATGGGCTTGGCCGTCGGGGCGTTCTTGGTGCGCTCGAACTCGCTCATGAGCTGGGCGACCGAGATGCCGCCGTTGACGACGTACTTGCCGTGGTCTCCGGCGTCGTACCAGCCGCCGGAGACGTCCAGGGTGTAGTCGCAGACGCCGGGCTGGCAGGGCACGTCGGTGTCGCCCTGGTTCGGCGCGACGCCGACGTGGCCGGCGGGCCGTCCGTAGCCGGGGCGCAGCTCGTCGCTGATCGCGATGCCGCTGCGCTGCGAGTAGTAGAACTTCAGCGCGTCGGAGCGCAGGGTCTCGTACGCGCGGGCGTCGATGTCGAACGGCCGGCTGGTCTCGCCGTCCGCCGTGAGCGTGTAGCCGGCGCCCGGCTTGGTGTAGGAGCCGAAGTCGATGGAGTGGACGTTCTGCCCGGAACTGGCGTCCACGCCGCGCGGCGTGGAGGTGCCGGAGGCGACGACCGCGCCGGCGGCGTTCTTGAGCTTCCAGGGCAGGGCCGTGGTCGCCTCGGTGACCACGGTGGCGTTCTTCGGGCCCTTCGGCAGGTAGGCCACCTGGTTGACGCGGACGCGCGGGCCGGTGTCCGGCACGTACACCTCGGGATCGGCGCCGCCCTTGAGGCTGATGTCGTCCACGCAGAACCGCCACGGCGTGGAGCTGCCGCCGATCTGGAACACCACCTGCCCGTTGTCGAGGTCGACCGGCGAGGTGAAGGTGTAGGCGAACGTCCCGCCGTCCGGGGTGAGCTCCGGGTTGACGCTCAGGTACGCCGTGTACGGGTCGACGGGCATCTGCACCAGCGCCTTGCCGACCTTCGTCGGGTCGCCCGACGCCGAGAAGCCGAACGCGTAGGTCTCGCCCTCGACCAGGGGGATGTCGTTCTGGCCGATGATGACGTCCCACGGGTTCACCGTGCCGCCGGGGATGTCGGCGCACAGCCGGCCGCCGGTGGCGTCGAAGGTGATGTTGTCGGTGTGCCACCAGGGGTCGGTGCCGTTGTCGAAGGTCCCGTTGCGGATCTGCTCGGGGCCCTCCGGGTCGGCGTTCGCGGCGGCGGCCAGGGCCTGAACGGGTGGCGCATGCGTACCGGCCGCGCGCGCGGCCGGAGCGGACAGGGCGGACGCGGCCAGCGTGGCCGCCGCGGCGACGGCCAGTGAGGCCGCCCACCGCCGGGATGGTCTGATCACGCGATTTCCCCAGGTGTCAAAGTCGGAGCGTCTGCGGGCGCGCGTATGGGAGCGCTCCCAAGACGACGGTTCCCGCGATGTTTCCAACGCGTGTCCGGACCGTCAATGGACCGGCGCCGCCGTGGTGGCCCTCGCCCGGCCGAGCGTGGACGGCGCGGGCCGCCCGCGCGGGTCCCGCCGGTCGCCGAGGTGTGCCGATTGCCGCCGAGGGGCGCTTGCGGGTCGTTTCGCCGCTGGTCGGCGGTCTTCGGCCGCTCGGCCCGCTTCCCTGAAACTTTCAGCCTTCCGGAGGCGAGGCGGAGGCGAGGGGAGGGAGGAAGCCGGTGGCGATCCATTCCGCAAAGGGGTCTTTGCAAATGTAGCTTTGCAAAGCTATCTTTGCGGTATGAGCGAGGACTCCGACACCTACCGCGTGAGCGATCCGCGGGCTCTGAAGGCCGTGGCCCACCCGCTGCGCGTACGGCTGCTCGGCGCGCTGCGCCTCGACGGCCCCGCCACGGCCACCGAGCTGGCCGCCAAGTTCGGCGAGAGCTCCGGCGCCACCAGCTACCACCTGCGGCAGCTCGCCAGGTACGGCTTCGTGGAGCAGGACCCCGAGCAGCGCGACGCGCGCGAGCGCCGCTGGCGGTCCGTCCACCGCTACACCTCCTGGAGCGAGCTGGAGATCGGCGGCACCCCCGAGGGCCGCGAGGCGGCCGGGTTCATGCGCGACCGGCAGATCGAGGTGCTGCTCGCCGAGCGTGAGCGGTTCGAACGCGAACGCGACTCCTGGGGCCCGGAGTGGATCGACGCGGCCGGCATGTCCGACGACATGGTCCGGCTCACGCCCGCGTCGCTGAAGCTGCTGTACGAGCGCGTCGAGGCGCTGGTCCACGAGATGGAGGCCGCCGACGCCTCCAGCGCCGGCGCCGAACGGGTGATGCTCCACCTCGCGGCCTTCCCGAGCAGGGGGTACGGCGGATGAGCGCCCACGTTGGTTCAGAAGTGCTGTCCGCGCGGGCGGCGCTGCGGCGCTACCAGACGGTCAGCTTCCTGACCTGGTTCCCGCCCGGCCTGATGCTGGCCTCGATGGTCCTGCTGATGACCTCGCGCGGCCTCGATCTCGCGCAGGTCGGCGTCGTGACCGCGGTCTTCGGAGGGGTCGCCGCCGTCTTGGAGCTACCCACCGGCGGTCTGGCCGACGTCGCCGGCCGGCGGGTCGTGCTGGCCGCGTCCGCCCTGTTCAGCGTCGTTGCGATGAGCCTGATGGCCGTGGCCGGCTCGCTCTGGGTCTTCGTCGCGGCGGCGGTGTTCAAGGGCGTGGCGCGGGCGCTGGCCAGCGGGCCGGCGGCGGCCTGGTACGTCGACACGGTGCACGCGGCGGAGGGGCCGGAGGCCGATCTCAAGCCGGGCCTCGGCCGGGGAGAGGCCATGGGGTCGGCCTCGCTCTGCGTTGGCACGCTCATCGGCGGCTTCCTGCCGCTGCTGATCCCCGGCGGCCTGGCGGTCTCCATGGTCGCCTCGGCCGGGGCGGCGGCCGTGCTGTTCGTCGTCGTGCTCTTCGCGATGCCCGAGCCGCCGCACCCGCGTCCCTCGCTCAGGTCGGTGCTGCGGGACGTGCCGGTCACCGTCGGCTCGGGCCTGCGGCTGGCGTTCACGCGCGCCGGGCTGCGCCGCCTGCTGTTCATGGCGTTCGTCCTCGGCGTCGGGCTCAACGCCATCGAGATGCTCACCCCGGGCAGGCTCGCCGCGCTGACCGGCACGGTGGAGTCCGGAGGCTCGGTGTACGCGCTCGTCGCGGCCGCCGGGTTCGGCGCCAGCGGCCTCGGGTCGTGGCTCGCCCCCCGGGCGGCGCGGCTGCTGCGCGGCCCGGTCGCGGCGGCGGTCGCGGGCACGGTGGCCGGCGCGGTGGCGTTCGCCTCGCTCGCGGCCTCGGTGGCGCTGTCCGGGCCGGCGGGCATCGCGGCGGCGTGCGGCGCCTATGCGGTCATGTTCGCGGCGGTCGCCGTCGCCGAGATCATGCGCGCGGAGATGCTCCACCGGCGGGTCGCCTCCTCGCGGCGGGCCACGCTGATGTCGGTCGACTCGCTGCAGCTCATGCTCGGCGGCGTGCTGGGCACGCTGTTCCTCGGCCTGCTGGCGTCCCGGGCGGGCACGGCCGCCGCCTGGTGGGTCGCGGCCGGGGTGCTGCTGCTCTCCGCCCCGCTGTACCTGCGGCTCCCGCCGGCCACCGCCGAGCCGAGCTCCGGCCTGGACACCGAACCCGGACGGGAGCCGGAGCCGGCCGTCATCCACCCCGAGTAGAACAACATTCGGTGACCGGTGCACAATCGGGGACGTCGGTCGCCGGTCGTCGGCGCCGGCGGTGGCGCGATGGCGCGGTGGCTTCGAAGGCCGGAGGGAGCGCGAATGGGCGAGCAGGGGGCGGGGCCGGCCGTCGAGGCGGCGCGGGACGCGGCGGCGGCCGAGCCGGGCAGGCGGGTGACCCCGGCCAACCCGGCGCAGCGGGACGCCTGGCTCGGCGGCGCCATGCCCGAGGTCGAACAGGTGCGTCCGGGGCTGTGGTCCATCCCGGTGCCCATCCCGATCAACCCGCTCAGGTACGTCCTGGTGTACGCGCTGGAGGTCCCCGGCGGGGTCGCGATCATCGACGCGGGCTGGAACACCGAGGAGGCGTACGCGGCGCTCGCCGGCGGGCTCGGCGTGGCGGGGTACGCGATGACCGACGTGCGCGCGGTGCTGGTCACGCACATCCACCCCGACCACTACGGCCTCGCGGGGCGGGTGCGCGAGGCGTCCGGCGCCTGGATCGGCCTGCACGCGGCGGACGCCGCACTGCTCCACGAACGCTACGACGAGTCGAGGATCGACGCGCTGGTCGATCGTGAGCGGGCGCAGCTCGTGCGCGGCGGCGTGCCGCCGGTCAGCGTGGACGAGCTGAGCGGGGCGTCGATGATGATCCGCCAGTACGTGACGATGGCCGGGCCCGACCGGCTGATCGAGGACGGCGAGGTCCTCGACCTGCCGGGGTGGGACCTGCGCGCCGTCTGGACCCCCGGGCATTCGCCGGGGCACCTGTGCTTCGTCTCCCCGTCCCGCAGGGTGCTGTTCTCCGGAGACCACGTGCTGGCGAGGATCACGCCGATCGTCGCGGTGCACCCGCAGTCGGCGCCGGACCCGCTCGCCGACTATCTCGGCGGCCTGGCCGCCGTCAGGGACCTGGAGGTGGACGAGGTGCTGCCCGCGCACGAGTTCCGCTTCCTCGAACTGGCCGACCGGGTCGACTACGTGACCGCGCACCACTCCAGGCGGCTGGCGGAGATCGAGGCGGAGGTGGCCAGGGCGGACGGCGCGGCGTGCTGGGACATCACCACCCGGCTCACCTGGTCGCGGCCGTGGGAGACGATCCCGGCGTTCATGCGCAGGGCCGCCACGAACGAGACGCTCGCCCACCTGGTGTACCTGGAGGCGCGAGGGCGCGTCCGCCGGATCCGCGCCGCCGGCGCGGACGAGCCCGACCTGTGGCACCCGGCGCCGTGACCCGGGAACGGTGAACACCGGGCGCCCTGTGTCCGTATCCCACGGAGGAGGCGATCGTCCTTCCAGCGTGAGGTGGATGAGGTGGCTGTGGTGGACGCGAGGGGAGTCGCGGCGGTGGGTTTGGCCGCCGTTCTGGGGCTGGTCACCATGGTCTCCGCGAGCGGCTGCGCCGCGGCGCCGGACGGCGGGGCGGTGAAGGTGGCCGCGTCCTTCGACGATCTGCCCTACAACCTCACCGACGTGCTGTTCCGCCGGGAGATGATCCTGCACTACCGCCAGGGGGTCACGCTGGCGCGGCTGGTCCCCGGCCGAGGCCGCGATCCGTACGTGCGGGGGCTGGCCGGGCGCCTGGCCGGGGAGGAGGCCGCGCAGGTCGAGGAACTGGCGGTCTCGCTGCGCGCGTGGCGGTTCACGGTGCCCGACTCCGACAACCCTCCGGTGCACCAGATGGAGGGAATGCTCAGTCCGGCCCAGCTTGTGGCGCTCAAGGGACGGTCGGGCCCGGCGTTCGACCGCCTGTGGCTGACCACGTTCGCCCGGCACACCGACTACGGCGCGCGGCTCGCCGACAAGGCCGGCGCCGAAGGCAAGGACGCCGCGACCGTCTCCCTCGCCCGCCGCACCGCCACCGCCCAGAAGACCCGCCTCACCGAGATCGTGTCCCACTTGTCCTGACAGTGACGGGATGGCCCGGTATCCCGCCGTACGGCGGCGCCGGTCACGCCGTACCCCCTTCCTTCCGGCGCGGCGCCGATCATGAGCCTCGGCGGGTGGCGGAAGAGATGCGGGCCGCCGGAGGGGGCGGGCCGTTGGAAGGGTCAGGGGAGGCGGGTGGTGTTGCGGCCGGTGGCGAGGGGGAGGTCGAGGAGGGTGCGGATGCCGGGCGGGGCCGCGCACACCGAGGCGATCGAGTTGACCGCGTGCGCCGCGGCGCCCGCGAGCCCGTGGGACACCTCGTCGATCTTGAGCATGAGCTGCGGGCGGCCCTCGATGTGGATGGCGAAGCCCGGCGCGGGCCACCGGCGGACCCTGGCGGCGTCCGACTTGTAGACGCATTCGACCGTCATGAACGGCCGCCCTCGCACGAGCCCGGAGAAGACCCACCTGGACGCGCAGACCGTGCCGGGCCGGATGACGCCGGCGGCGATCTCCAGCTCGTCGGCCGCCAGCTCGTACTCGTCGGTCTCCTCCACCTCGTCCAGCTTGACGCCGAGCGCCTCGGCCACGAGCTGGACGCTCTCGGAGAACAGCGCGCGCTGGACGGCCCTGAACGGACGCACGGTCATCGCGTAGTCCTTGGGCTCGCGGCCGAACCCGATCAGGTCCATGACGATCTGCCGTGACGGGTGCCCGAGGTAGTCGGACGACTCGCGCACGTAGATGTGGTCCAGCCGCGCCGACAGGCCGGTGAGCGCGAGCGGCAGCAGGTCGCTCATGAACCCGGGGTTGATGCCGGTGCCGTACACCGAGGTGCCCCCGGCGGCGCACGCCGTCTCAAGCTGCTCGACGACGGCGGCGCCGTACACCTGCGGGTAGATGAAGCCCGTGGTGGTGATGACGTTCTTGCCCGAGGCCAGGAGCGCGCAGACCGTGCGCAGGTCGGCGGCGTAGTCGCCGCCGAAGTAGGCGGCGGGCAGGGGCATGTGCAGCACGCAGTCGGCTTCGGTGGCAAGGACGCGGTCGACGTCGTCGCCGCACAGGACGCCGGTCTCCGGCAGCCCGACCAGCCCGCCGGCGTCCAGGCCCACCTTGCCGGGGTCGTACACGAGCACACCGGCCAGTTCGAACTCGGGCCGGGTGATCAGGCTGCGCAGCGCGTAGCCGCCGAGGGCGCCCGTCGCCCACTGGATCACACGGAGAGGCGGCTGTGCGGGCATGCGAGCCTCCAGCCCGAGGGGGGTATCGGACGGGGGCATGCGGAAACGGGGTCGACGCTGACCCTCGCCCTGGGGGCAGAAACTATAGCAGGATCTGACCTGTCTGATCACTGTCTGCTATGTACGGGTGTGCGTCGCCTGCGGGGTATGGGGCATGACGGCGTCGCGCGATATTGTGAGGCCAGCTTTCCAGAATCTTATTCTCCTGGATCCTCCTCGACTGATTCTCCTCGAAGGGTGGGCGGCATGTCGGAACTCAGGTTCGACGGGAAGGTCGCGGTCGTCACCGGGGCCGGACACGGTCTCGGCCGGTCGCACGCGCTCCTGCTCGCCGAACGCGGCGCGAAGGTGGTCGTCAACGACCTCGGCGGCGCGCTCGACGGCTCGGGCGCGTCCACGGGGCCCGCGGCCGAGGTGGTCGAGCTGATCGCCAAGAACGGCGGTGAGGCGGTCGCCAACGCCGACAACGTGGCGACGCCCGAGGGCGCCGAGGCGGTCGTCCAGACGGCCCGCGACGCCTTCGGCCGGCTCGACATCGTGATCAACAACGCCGGGATCCTGCGCGACAAGTCCCTCGGCAAGATGACCGTGGAAGAGTTCGACGCCGTGCTCGCCGTGCATGTGCGCGGCTCGTTCCTGGTCAGCCGGGCGGCGTTCCCGCACATGAAGGAGCAGCGGTACGGCCGCATCGTCAACACCACCTCGCCCGCCGGCCTGTTCGGCAACTTCGGCCAGGCCAACTACTCCACCGCCAAGATGGGCCTGGTCGGGCTGACCAAGACCCTCGGCATCGAGGGCGCCCGCGCCGGCATCAAGGCCAACGCGATCGCGCCCATCGCGTGGACGCGCATGACGGAGTCCCTGCTGCCGGCCGAGTTCGAGCAGAGGTTCACCGCCGACCGCGTGAGCCCGCTCGTCGCCTTCCTCGCCCACGAGAGCTGCGAGACCAGCGGAGAGGTGTTCAGCGTGGGGGCCGGGCGGGTCGCCCGCGTCTTCGTGGCCGAGGGGCCGGGCTGGCGGACCGACGACCTGACGATCGAGTCGATCCGCGACAACTGGGAGGCCATCCTCGCCGAGGAGCCCTACCTGCGCCCGACCACCCTCGGCGAGCAGGCCGTCGCGTCGATGAAGGCCATGCTGTGACCGCGCAGGAGGCTCCGCGCTGACTGCTCCGCGCTGACTGTCGCCGGGGCGGGGCTCCTCAGGCCGCGCGATCACGGGTACGTCCCGAGACCGCGCGGCTTTCGCGTTCCCGCGCATGGACAGCGGCCGTGACCTGCGTCACAGGCTTTTGTTGATAACGACGAAAGTTGAGGATCGTCATCAAAAAGTGCTTTTCACCATGGCGAATGTGAACTAGCTTCGGCGTCACATCACTCCGCACCGGAGGCGCTGTGAAACGCATGCCCGTACGGCCGGACAACGTGCACCAGGCGACCCTGCTTCGCCTGCTGCGCGACGGCGGCCGCTCGCGCGCGGAGCTGGGGGACGACGTCGCCCTCTCCCGCTCGAAGCTCAACCTCGAACTGGACCGCCTCATCGAGACGGGCCTGGTCGAACAGGCCGGCCTGGCGGCCTCGCGCGGCGGGCGGCGGTCCGGCATGGTCAGGCTGCCGTCCCAGATGAGGTTCGCCGGCATCGACATCGGCGCCACCTCGGTGGACGTGGCGGTGACCACCGGCGAGCTGGAGATCCTCGGCCACGTGAGTGAGCCGTGCGAGGTGCGGCGCGGTCCCGCCGAGGTGCTCGGCGTGGCCATGGAACTGCTCGCCAAGCTCCGTGAGC
Organism: Sphaerisporangium sp. NPDC049457; assembly: GCF_055586705.1. Taxonomy (NCBI): domain Bacteria; kingdom Bacillati; phylum Actinomycetota; class Actinomycetes; order Streptosporangiales; family Streptosporangiaceae; genus Sphaerisporangium; species Sphaerisporangium sp. NPDC049457. The sequence goes on from NZ_JBVJHR010000011.1 coordinate 107,255, forward strand.
AGGGGCTGTTCACCCAGCTCCACGGAGCCGGCATCGGGGTTCCCGGCCCGGTGAGCTTCCGCGACGGCGTGCCGTTCGCACCGCCGATCATGCCCGGCTGGGACCGCTTCCCGGTGCGGGAGGCCGTCAGCCAGGAGCTCGGCTGCCCCGCCATGGTGGACAACGACGTGAACCTCATGGCGCTCGGCGAGCTGCACGCCGGCCTCGCCAAGCAGGTCGACGACTTCCTGCTCATCAAGATCGGCACCGGCATCGGCTGCGGCATCGTGGTCGACGGGAAGATCTACCGGGGCGTGTCGGGCAGCGCCGGCGACATCGGCCACATGCGGGTCGACGACCAGGGGCCGATCTGCACGTGCGGCAACACCGGCTGCCTGGAGGCCTACTTCGGCGGCGCGGCGCTCGCCCGCGAGGCGGTCAGGATCGCCCCGCGGTCGCCGTACCTGGCCGAGCGGCTGGCCCTCGGGGTGCAGCCGACCGCCGAGGACGTGGCCGCGGCCGCGACCCTCGGCGAGCCGGCCGCCATCCAGCTCATCAGGGACGGCGGACGCCAGGTGGGTCAGGTGATGGCCGGCCTGGTCAGCTTCTTCAACCCCGGCCTGGTGATCATCGCTGGAGGCGTGGCCCGCTTGGGCCACGTACTACTAGCGGAGATCAGGAGCGTCGTCTACCGCCGGTCGCTGCCGCTGGCCACCGGGAACCTGCCCATCGTGCTCTCGGAGCTCGGCGACACCGCCGGGGTCATCGGGGGCGCACGGCTGATAAGCGACCACGTGTTCAGCGCCCCATAGCCCCCCGCCCGCCCCTCGGACCGGCCGGCCTCCGCCCACCGCTTCCGACCTGCTCCTCATCCTGTGCCGCCGTTCCCCCCACGGCACCCTTTTTCCACCCAACCCCACCCGAACCACTTCGGAGGCCCCGTGAGCGACCTGCTGGTCATGCGAGGGATCGTGAAGCAGTTCCCCGGCGTCCGGGCCCTGGACGGCGTCGACCTCGACGTCCGGGCGGGCGAGGTCCACTGCCTGCTCGGGCAGAACGGCGCGGGGAAGTCCACCCTGATCAAGATCCTCGCCGGAGCGCACCGCCCCGACGAGGGCACCATCACCTTCGGCGGCGAACCGGTGCGCTTCGCCGGCACTATCGCGGCCATCAGATCGGGCATCTCGACGATCTACCAGGAGCTCGACCTGGTCGACGGGCTGTCCATCGCCGAGAACATCTTCCTCGGCCACGAGCACGCCGCGTTCGGCTTCACCCGCAGGCGGGACATGAACCGGGCCGCCGCCGTGCTGCTCAACCGGCTCGGCCACGGCGAGATGCGGCCGGCGACCGAGGTCGGGCGGCTGCCCGCCGCCGGGAAGCAGATCGTCAGCATGGCGCGCGCCCTGTCGCACGACGCCCGGCTGATCGTGATGGACGAGCCGTCGGCGGCCCTCGCGCACGACGAGGTGGCCAACCTGTTCCGCGTCATCAAGGACCTGACGGCGCAGGGTGTGGCGGTCGTCTACATCTCCCACCGGCTGGAGGAGATCCGCGAGATCGGCGACCGGGTCACCGTCCTCAAGGACGGCAGGACGGCCGCCGTCGGGCTCCCCGCCCGCGAGACGCCGACCTCAACGGTCGTGTCGCTGATGACCGGCAGGGACGTGGAGTACGTCTTCCCGCCGCGCCCGGCGCCCGGAGCGCACGACGACCGTCCCGAGGTGCTCAGGGTCGAAGGCCTGACGCTCCCCGGCCGCTTCGCCGACGTGTCGTTCAGCGTGAGGGCGGGCGAGATCGTCGGCCTGGCCGGCCTGGTCGGCTCGGGCCGCTCGGAGATCGTCGAGACCGTCTACGGGGCGCGCAAGGCCGCCGCCGGGCGGGTGCTGCTCGAAGGCAAGCCCGTGCCGCCCGGCAGCACCGGGCGGGCCGTGCGGCTCGGCATGGGGCTGGCGCCCGAGGAACGCAAGTCGCAGGCCCTGCTGATGAACGAGACCGTCGCCCGCAACATCACCATCGCCGGGCTGACGAAGTACTCCCGGCTGGGCTGGATGGACCGCAAGGCAGAGAACAGCGCGGCCGCGAGCCTCGTCAAGACGCTCGACATCCGGCCGCACGACCCGAGCCGTCCGGTCAGGACCCTCTCGGGCGGCAACCAGCAGAAGGCCGTGTTCGCCCGCTGGCTCATCGAGGACCGCAAGCTGCTGCTCCTCGACGAGCCGACCCGCGGCGTGGACGTCGGCGCCCGCGCCGAGCTGTACGCCGTGATCCGGCGGCTGGCCGACGAGGGCGTGGGGGTGCTGCTGGTGTCCAGCGAGGTCCCGGAGGTGCTCGGTCTGGCCGACCGGGTCCTGGTCCTCCGTGAAGGCAAGGTCATCCACGAATCGGACGCCCGCGACCTCGACGAGTCGCGCGTCCTCGACATGATCATGGAAGGGAGCGCGCTGTGACGGACGCACGCGCCTCGGACGGCGGCACTCCGCAGGACGTCGGCGACCCGGCTCCGCGGGACGACCGCGCGTCCGGCGGCGGCACGCCTTTGGAGGCCCGGCCGCCCGCCGACGAGCACACCCGAGTCGAGGGCCAGGCGCGGGCCGCCGCGCCGGCCGTCGCCGCAGGACCCGGCATCCTGGGCCGGGTGGGCCAGGCCCGCCACCTCGGCCTGGTCGTGGCGCTGGTCCTGCTGGCGGTGATCGGCCTGGTGACCGCGCCCGAGAGCTTCGCCACCTCCTCCAACTTCGTCAGCATCCTCGCCCTGGCCGCGACGATCGGCGTCATCACCGTCGGCATGACCTTCGTCATCATCGGCGGCGGCATCGACCTGTCGGTCGGGGCGATCATGGCCCTCGCCTCGGTGTGGGCGACGACGCTCGCCACCCAGGAGTACGGGCCGGTCGTGATGGCCATCTGCGCCATCCTGGTCGGCACCGGCGCGGGACTGGTCAACGGCTTCCTCATCTCCTACGGGCGGATGGTGCCGTTCATCGCGACGCTCGCCATGCTCGTGGCGGCGCGCGGCCTCGCGCAGCGCATGTCCGACCGCAAGACCCAGCTCGTGCAGCCCGACAACAGCGCCATCGTGGAGCTGTCCACCACCCGGGTGCTCGGCCTGCCGCTGCTGGTCTACATCTTCGCGTTGGTGGTCGCCATCGGATGGCTCGTGCTCAACCGCACGACCTTCGGACGGCGCACCTACGCGGTCGGCGGCAACCCGGAGGCCGCCCGGCTCGCCGGCATCAACGTGCGGCGTCACACGATGACGCTGTACGCGCTGTCCGGCCTGTGCTGCGGCATCGCCGCGGTGCTCATCATGGCCCGTACGACCACGGGCTCCAGCACGCACGGCGATCTGTACGAACTCGACGCGATCGCCGCGGTGATCATCGGGGGAACCCTGCTCACCGGTGGCCGGGGGACCATCATCGGCTCGATCCTCGGGCTGCTGATCTTCACGGTCATCACCAACCTGTTCATCCTCAACGGCCTCAACACCAGCGACCAGCTCATCGCCAAGGGGCTGATCATCGTGATCGCGGTGCTGCTGCAGCGGCGAAGCCTCGAATCGCGCACATAGCGCGGACCCCGCGCGGCCCGCGCCTCGGCAACCACACTTCGCAGCCCCGGAAGCGCTTCTCGCGCCGAGGCCGGCAACCCCCCGAATCAGAAGGAGAGATTCACCATGGATAAGCGCGTCGCCAGGCGAGGATTCCTCGTCAGCGGAGCCGTCGTCGGCGCCGGCGCCCTCGTCAGCGCCTGCACCAGCAACGAGCCCAAGGCGGCTCCCTCCGCCGCCGCCCCGCAGGCGGCCTCGGCCGGCACCGACAACGACAAGCCGGGCGAGAAGGTCGTCATCGGGTTCTCGGCGCCGGCGGCCGATCACGGCTGGATCGCGGCGATCACCAAGAACGCGCAGGACGCGGCGAAGCAGTACTCCGATGTGGAGTTCAAGCCGGTGGAGCCGACCAATGACATCAACCAGCAGATCTCGGCGGTGGAGTCGCTGATCGCGGCGAAGGTCGGCGCGCTGGTGATCCTGCCGAACGACGGTGAGCAGCTCAACCAGGTCGCGCGCAAGGCGATGGACGCCGGCATTCCGGTGATCAACCTCGACCGCGTCTTCCCCGACAAGCTGTCCTACCGGACCTGGATCGGCGGCGACAACTACGGCATGGGCGTGGCCGCCGGTACTTACATCGGTAAGACGCTGAAGGACAAGGGCGTTTCGAACCCGGTGATCCTGGAGATCCAGGGCATCGCGACGTTGCCGTTGACGCAGGATCGCAGCAAGGGTTTCGCCGATGCGTTGAAGACCTACGGGTTCTCGGTGACCGCTCAGCAGGACGCCAAGTTCACGGTGGAGTCGGGTACGCAGGTGGCGAGCAACCTGCTGCAGGCGCACAAGAAGATCGATGCGATCTGGAACCATGACGATGACCAGGGCATCGGTGTGCTGGCGGCGGTGAAGGAGGCCGGGCGCAACGAGTTCTTCATGGTCGGTGGTGCGGGGTCGGCGAACGCGATGCGTGACATCGCGGCGGATTCGGGTGTGCTGAAGGCGACGGTGACCTACAGCCCGACGATGGCGGCTTCGGCGATCAAGCTGGCGCGGTTGATCGCGCAGGGCAAGGGGCTGAGCGATCTGGTCGAGCAGCAGGTGCCGCAGTCGATCACGCTGACGTCGGAGACCATCGTCAAGGACAACGCGCAGAAGTACCTGCCGCTCGGCTTCGAATCCTGAAATCGGAGGAAGTTTCGTGACTGACACCAGGGCCGCACTCGGGGTCGGCATGGTCGGGTACGCGTTCATGGGGCGCGTCCACTCCCAGGCGTGGCGCAGCGTCGGGGCGTTCTTCGACCTGCCGGTGAGCCCGGTCATGGCCGCGTTGTCCGGCCGCAGCGGCGACCGCACGGCCGCGGCCGCCGCGAGCCTCGGCTGGGCCGCGGTGGAGACCGACTGGAAGGACCTCATCGCCCGGGACGACGTGCAGATCGTGGACATCTGCACGCCCGGCGACTCCCACGCTGAGATCGCCATCGCCGCGCTGGAGGCCGGAAAGCACGTCCTGTGCGAGAAGCCGCTGGCCAACACCGTCGCCGAGGCCGAGACGATGGTCGCCGCGGCCGAGCGCGCCGCGGCCCGCGGCGTGCGCAGCATGGTGGCGTTCAACTACCGGCGGGTCCCCGCCGTCGCCCTCGCGCGGCGGTTCGTCGCCGAAGGGCGGCTGGGGAAGCTGCGGCACGTACGCGCCCAGTACCTCCAGGACTGGATCGTCGACCCGGAGTTCCCGCTGGTGTGGCGGCTGCAGAAGGACAAGGCCGGGTCGGGCGCCCTCGGCGACATCGGCTCGCACATCATCGACACCGCCCAGTACATCACCGGGCAGTCGCTGACCGGCGTGTCGGCCATCACCGAGACCTTCGTCAAGGAGCGGCCGCTCGCCGAGGAGTCGGCCGGGCTGGCCGCGGGCGCGGCCGGTGACGCGGCGACCGGCACGGTCACCGTCGACGACGCCGCGCTGTTCATCGGCAGGTTCTCCGGCGGCGCCCTGGGGTCGTTCGAGGCCACCCGGTTCGCCGCCGGACGCAAGAACGGCATGCGCATCGAGATCAACGGCGAGCTCGGCAGCCTCGCCTTCGACTTCGAGTCGATGAACGACCTGTGGTTCCACGACCACACGCTCCCCGCCGAGGAGGCCGGGTTCCGGCGCATCCTGGTCACCGAGGCGGGCCACCCGTACGCGGGCGCCTGGTGGCCGCCGGGGCACGGGCTCGGGTACGAGCACACCTTCACCCACGAGGTGAAGGACTTCCTGGAGGCGATCGGCGAGGGCACCGACCCGGCGCCGTCGTTCGCCGACGGCCTGCGGGTGCAGCGGGTGCTGGCGGCGGTCGAGGAGAGCGCCGCCAACGACAGCCGCTGGACCGCCATCCCGTAGCCGCTCGTCCCGCGCGAGCGCACCATGGCAGGCGGGCCCGGTCTCGGCCGGGCCCGCCGGACGGGCGCGGAGCGCGGCGAGCGGCGCGGCAAGCATTCGGGCCCCCCACAGGGGCCCCCGAGCATCAGAAGGAGAGCGGAAATGACCAGGCCGATCACGCTTTTCACCGGTCAGTGGGCCGATCTGCCGTTCGAGGAGGTGTGCCGTCTGGCCGGCGAGTGGGGCTATGACGGTCTGGAGATCGCCTGCTGGGGTGATCATTTCGAGGTCGACAAGGCGCTCGCCGATGAATCTTACATTCCGCGCAAGCTGGAGATCTTGGACAAGCACGGGTTGAAGGTGTGGACGATCTCCAGCCATCTGGTCGGTCAGGCGGTGTGCGACAGCCCGATCGACGAGCGGCACAAGGGGATCCTGCCCGCGCGGATCTGGGGCGACGGCGAGCCCGAAGGGGTGCGCCGGCGGGCGGCCGAGGAGATCAAGGACACCGCCCGGGCCGCGGCCAAACTCGGAGTGAACACGGTGGTGGGGTTCACCGGTTCGTCGATCTGGCACACGGTGGCGATGTTCCCGCCGGTGCCGCCGTCGATGATCGAGGCCGGCTACCAGGACTTCGCCGACCGGTGGAACCCGATCTTGGATGTGTTCGACGAGGTCGGGGTGCGGTTCGCCCACGAGGTGCACCCCAGCGAGATCGCCTACGACTACCACACCACGGTCGCCGCGCTGGAGGCGATCGGGCATCGTGCGGCGTTCGGGCTGAACTGGGACCCTTCGCACATGGTGTGGCAGCAGATCGACCCGGTGAACTTCATCCTGGACTTCGCCGACCGGATCTACCACGTGGACTGCAAGGACGCCAAGGTCCGCATCGGTGACGGGCGGCGGGGGCGGTTGTCGTCGCATCTGCCGTGGGCCGACCTGCGCCGGGGCTGGGATTTCGTGTCCACCGGGCGGGGGGATGTGCCGTGGGAGGACTGCTTCCGGGCGTTGAACTCCATCGGCTACGACGGCCCGATCTCCGTCGAGTGGGAGGACGCCGGCATGGACCGCCTCGCCGGCGCCCCCGAGGCCCTGGCCTACGTCAGAGGCCTCAACGCCATCACACCCCCCACCGCCGCCTTCGACGCCGCCTTCTCCGCGGAGTGACCTACCCGGAGTGACCGTCGCGGAGTGCTTTTCGCGGCCGGCCGCCGTGCGCTCGATGAAGCGCGCGGCCGGCCGGCCGGCGTCTCTCCCGCGGACGCCCTCCTAGGCCGGACGGCCGGGCGGAGCGCTACCTGATTCGTCCGCAGTGCTCCGGCTTTCAGGCCGGGGGTGCAGCGGACTCGCCCGCGTAGCGGGGCAGGGAGCCGATTCGCCGCCGAGGCGGATCGGCGTCCAAGCGGGCTCGGACGGGGTGGTTGTGCTGTTCGATGTACTGGCGTAGGACGCTGATCGGTGCGCCGGCCATGCTTGCGGCGAAGTAGGAGCCCGGCCACAGCTTGTTCGCCCGGTAGTAGTGGTGGTGGGCCAGTTCGGGGGACTGTTGTCGCATCCGGCGGGAGGAGACGCCGCTTGAGGCTGTTGACAAGCCGGGACAGGGCGGGTTTGGGCGGGGGAGTTCACCAGCAGGTGTACGTGGCCGGCCTCGTCGTTGGACTCGGCCGGTTCGGTGTCGATGCCGGCGCGGTCGTCGCGCATGGTCTGTTCCGTGTGCTGCAGGTGGGTGCCGGTGAACACCGGATGCCGGAACTTGGTGACGGAAGACCAAGTGGGCGTGCGGGAGGAGAACACAGTGCCCGCCGGTTGTGATGTCTCCGTATTCGGCCGATAACCAAGGGTAAGATCATGGTGTGCGGCTCAGGTACAACTTCCGGCTCTATCCGACGCCGGGCCAGTGTCAGGCGCTGGCCCGCGCGTTCGGGTGTGCGCGGGTGGTGTTCAACGACGGGCTGCGCGCACGGCAAGACGCACGCCAGAACGGCCGGCCGTACATTTCGGATGGGGAGTTGTCCAAGCGGGTCATCACGCAGGCGAAGAAGACCCCGCAACGCTGCTGGCTGGCAGAGGTCTCCGCGGTGGTGTTACAGCAGGCGCTGGCGGATCTGAACACCGCCTACCGTAACTTCTTCGCCTGCCTGACGGGCAAACGCAAGGGGGCGAAACTCGCCCCGCCGCGCTTTCGGTCACGTAAGGACAACCGGCAGGCGATCCGCTTCACCAAAAACGCCCGGTTCTGCGTCACCTCCGGCGGGAAGCTGCGCTTACCGAAGATCGGTGACGTTGCGGTCCGCTGGTCACGCGACCTGCCGGGCGAGCCGTCCAGTGTCACGGTGGTCAAGGACGCGGCCGGCAGGTACTTCGCCTCGTTCGTCGTGGAGACCTGCGATGTCCCCCTTGCGGAGACGGCCGCCGAGGTGGGGATCGATTTGGGACTGTCTCACTTCGCGGTCGCCTCCGACGGCCGCAAGGTGGGCAACCCGCGTTTCCTGCGCAGGGCCGAGCGACGCCTGCGCACGGCACAGCGGGAACTTTCCCGTAAGGACAAAGGCTCAGCGAACCGCGACAAGGCCAGGGCCAAGGTCGCCAAGGCACACGCCGCGGCGGCCGACGCGCGCCGCGACTGGGCACACAAGCTCTCCACCCAGATCATTCGCGATAACCAAGCGGTGTACGTGGAGAACCTTGCCGTGTCCGGCCTCGGCCGTACCCGCCTTGCCAAGTCCGTTCACGATGCGGGCTGGTCGCAGTTCGTGAGCATGCTGGAGTACAAGGCGGCCCGGTACGGCCGCCACTTCGCCAAGATCGACCGGTGGTTCCCCTCCTCCAAGCTCTGCTCCCAGTGCGGGGCCCTCGCCCAGTCGATGCCGTTGAACCTGCGACAGTGGACCTGCCCGTGCGGGGCGGTCCTCGACCGGGACATCAACGCCGCGATCAACATCCTGGCCGCCGGACGGGCGGACAGGCTAAACGCCTGTGGAGCGCAGGTAAGACCAGGGCCCGCCCCGGCACAGCGCGGCGAAACAGGAAGCCACAGAGGCGCCGCATGACGCGGCACGGACTGAATCCCGGCCTTCAAGCCGGCGAGCGCGTCAATGGTCGAGGACGACGACCTGGCGCAGCACCTCGCCGGACTTCAGGGCCGCGACGGCGTCGTTGAGGTCGGCGAGCCTGATGCGCGAGCTGATCATGCTCTCCAGGTCGAGCTTGCCGGCCTTCCACAGCTCGGCGAAGAACGGGAAGTCGCGGCGCACGTCACTGCCCCCGTACAGCGAGCTGAGCAGGTTCTTGCCCTCGAACAGCAGGTTGAACGCCGAGAGCGGCACCAGGTCGTCCATGGCGCCGGCCCCGACCACGATGACGTCGCCGCCCCGGCGGGTGGCCTGCCAGGCCGACATGATGGACGCCGACTTGCCGACGACCTCGAAGCCGTAGTCGAACCCGCGCCCGCCGGTCAGCTCGCCGATGGCGCCCATGAGCTCGTCAGGGGTGCAGGCGTGCGTCGCGCCGACCTTCTTGGCCAGCGCGTGCTTGGACTCCAGCGGGTCCACCGCCAGGATCGTCGCCGCCCCGGACAGGCGGGCCCCCTGGATGACCGACAGGCCCACGCCGCCGCAGCCGACCACGGCCACCGTCGAGCCGGGACGGACCTTCGCCGTGTTGATCGCCGCGCCGACGCCGGTGGTGATGCCGCAGCCGATCAGCGCCGCGACCTCGTACGGCACCTCGGGGTCCACCTTGATCGCGCCCTGCCATGGGACCACGATCTCCTCGGCCCAGGTGCCGCAGCCCGCCATGCCGAACGCGGGGCTCTCGCCGCCGTAGCGGAACCTCGCCAGCGTGAAGCTCTCCATGACGTAGGTCATGCAGAGGAAGGGCTGGCCGACCAGGCAGTTCGAGCAGGCGCCGCAGGCGGGCGTCCAGTTGATGATGACGTGGTCGCCGGGCTTGACGCTGGTGACGTGGTCCCCGACCTCCACCACCTCGCCCGCGCCCTCGTGCCCCGGGATCACCGGCAGGGGCATGGGCAGCACGCCGGTCAGCACCGACAGGTCGGAGTGGCAGACGCCGGTCGCCTTGATCTTCACCCGCACGTCCGTCGGGCCCACCGGAGTGAGGGTGAAGTCGTCGCGGATGTCGAGTTTGTCGTCGCCGACGGCGTGCAGCAGGGCGGCTCGCATGGGGGACCTCCTTGGGGTGCGGGCCTACTCCCCTTCGAGGGAGAGCGCGGCCTTGGGGCAGGATCGGACCGCGTGGCGCACGCGGTCGAGCATCTCCGGCGGGGGCTCGGGGAGCAGGACGTGCAGGTTGTCGTCGTCGTCCACTTCGAAGACCTCGGGGGCCAGTCCCATGCAGACCGCGTTGGCCTCGCAGACGTCGTAGTCGACCTTGATTTTCATCGGACCCTCCTCGCATAAGGACGCTTCAGAGCGAGATTAGGCCGTAGCGGGCGCCGAGAGCTTGCGGTGGTCCCAGGAAACGACGCGTGTCGGCTCGACGGTGTAGGCGACCCGTTTGCGGCCCGTCTGCTCGACGTACCCGCGAAGCTCGGGCGTCACGTCGGCGTCGGCCAGTCCGGTCATGCGCTTGGTGATGTCCATGCCGATGCCGAGGACGGCGTCCGGCTCGGCGATCAGGCGCGCGGTGCCGTACAGCAGGACGCCCCGCAGCTCGGCGTAGTCGTCGCCGGCCTCGACCAGGCAGCTCACCCGGGGGTCGCGTGCGATGTTGCGCGTCTTCTGCGCCTTGCCGTACGTCCAGAACGCCAGCCGGCCCTCGGACAGCGCGTAGAACATCGTCACCATGTGCGGCGTCCCGTCCGGGTTGATCGTGCCGAGCTGGAACTTCCGCGACTCCCGCAGGAACGCGTCCACCTCGTCACCGGACATCACTATGCGAGCACGCTGGTTCACCCAGGAAGTAGAACACGTTCCATTGGAGCCGACAAGAGGTCTACGGAACATTGTTCCGATCGCCCGGCGGGCGCGCTACACCTCGCCCAGCGACACCTCGCCCAGCGACACCTCGCCCAGCGACACCTCGTCCAGCGGCAGCGACCGCAGGAAGTCCTCGGCGTCGAAGATCTCCCCGGCGGTGACGACGCCGGTGGCCCGGCCGCGGCCGGTCAGGACGCGCTCGGCGGCCTCCACCACGATCGGCGCGGTGATCGCGTAGATGTCGCGGCCGCGCGCCGCCGCCCGCCGCTCCTCCTCCCCGCGCCGGACGACGACCTCGACCAGGAAGACCTGGTCGGACCGTCCGTCGGCGTCGGCCGCCCGCGGGCCCTCGGTGTCGGGATCGGCGAGGTCCTTCAGCGGGGCGGTGTTCAGGAAGGCGTCGACGCGCGCGACGTCCAGATGCCGGGAGATGGTGATCACGTCGGTGGTGGAGAACTGCCCCACGACGTCCTGGAGACCGAACGGCTCGGCGAAGGTCCAGGTCCCCTTCGGCTGCGGCTCGTCGCCGGGGACGACCGACAGGTGGTGGTCGGCGAAGACCACCCGCCGCCCGGCGCGGCGCCGGCCGGCCAGCAGGGTCCCACGGGTCGGGTGCCAGCTGTCGAGGGCCACCGCGATCGCGATCTCGTCGGCCGCCGGCCAGTCGCCCATCGCGGCCGTGGCGAGCAGGTCGCCCAGCGCGCCGTAGAACGCCATCACCGGCGCCACCACGATGCCGGCCTCCTTCACCCGAGGGTCATCCTGGTAGGCGTCGAAGGTGCTGATCGCGACCAGGGTCTCGCCGGTGACGTCCAGGTAGTGGATCCCGGCGCGCAGCGCGGCGTCGACCAGAGGAGGCGTGGTCTCGCCGAACGGCCCGGCACAGTTGATCACCGCGTCCGCGCCGGCGAGCGCGCGGTCGAGCGAGGCGGGGTCGTCGACCGAGGCGACCCTCCACTCCACGCCGGGGTGAGCGGCGGCGGCCGCTTCCAGCTTCGCCGCGTCCCGGCCGGACAGCACCGGCGTCCAGCCGCGCCGCAGCAGCTCCGCGGTCACGAACCGGGCGGTGTGCCCGTAAGCGCCGAACACCGCGATCGTCGGCTTCGCGGTTCCGAGGTCGGATCGGTCGTTGGTCTGGGTCATCGTGCGTCCTTCGGTCGTTCGGGGAGTGGTCACGATCATGCTGGGCGGCGCCGCCGGGAACTAGCGTCCATTACGTCAACCTGCGCTAGATTCGCGTCATGTGCGCCCATCGTGTCGTCATGACCGTTACGGACGGCATGCCGATCTTCGAAGCGGCCGTTGTGTGTCAGATCTTCGGCGTCGACCGGCCGCACCTTGCCGATCCGTGGTACGAGTTCTCCGCGGTACCGGTCGGGGACGCGCCGGCGCGGCTGAGCCCCGGGTTCACCCTCGCCCCGGCCGGCCAGGGGTGGGATCTCGGCGCGACGGACACCCTCGTCGTCCCGGCCTGCACCAATGTGCACGACGACCCTCCGGCGGAGCTGGTGGAGGTCGTCAGGGACGCCTACCGGCGCGGCCTGCGGATCCTGTCCATCTGTTCCGGCGCCTTCGTCCTGGCCGCCGCCGGGGTGCTCGACGGGCGCCGGGCCACCACCCACTGGCTGCACGCGGAGGAACTGAGCCGCCGCTACCCCGCCGTCCGGGTCGACCCGTCCGTGCTCTACATAGAGGACGCCAACGTGATCACCTCCGCCGGGACGGTGGCCGGCATCGACGCCTGCCTGCACGTGGTCCGGGTCGACCACGGCGCCGCGGTGGCCGCCGAGCTGGCCCGCCGCCTCGTCACCCCGCCGCACCGGGACGGCGGGCAGGCCCAATACCACCGCCCGGCCTCGCCCGTGGTCCGCGACGACTGGCTGGCCGCCCTGCTGCACTGGGCTGACGAGCACCTGCACCTGCCGCTGTCCACCGCCGACCTGGCCGCCCAGGCCAACGTCAGCGTGCGCACCGTCGAGCGCCGCTTCGCCGAGACGCTCGGGATGTCGCCGCTGCGCTGGCTGCTGCGGCAGCGGGTGCGCAGGGCCCAGCAGTACCTGGAGACCAGCGACCGGCCGATCGGCTGGATCGCCGACACCTGCGGGTTCGGCGGTCCGGCCGGCCTGCGTGCGCACTTCGCCGCCATCGTCGGGATGTCTCCCACCGCCTACCGGCGGACGTTCCACGGACGGGCCGGCACGCGGCGGATCGCGAGCTGACCGTGGCGCGCGGCCGGTTCCGGCCCGCGCTCGTGCGCGCGCCCGCGTGGCCCGCCGCGGGAACGGCGGGCCGGCGTGGCGGGGGCTATGCCGAGGCGAGGGGCTGGGCGGTTCCCGTGCGGGAGGCCCGCTCGATCGTGTCGACGAGCCGGTGCCGCCTCAGGGCGTGATCGAAGCACGGAATATTGTTCTAGGCCGATCGGCGCATATCGGGGGCACCTTTCGGGCGGTATTGGTGTTGATAGATAAGGTGCTCCAGCATTGGCCGCACACAGAGGAAGAATCATGACTCACGTGTCCATGCCGGCGGACCTGCGTCACGCGGCCGAGCGCGCGAAGGGCTTCATGCCCCCGAACGAGGGCCGTGCCCTGTTCGAGACCGCGTGCGTGTACGGATCCCTCGGCCCCATCTGCGAGATCGGCACCTACTGCGGGAAGTCGGCGATCTATCTCGGCGCCGGCGCCCGCCAGGCCGGGTCGGTCGTCTTCACCGTGGACCACCACCGCGGCTCGGAGGAGATCCAGCCCGGCTGGGCCCATCACGATCCCACTCTCATGGACCCGCGCTTCGGCAAGATGGACTCCCTGCCCTTCTTCCGCGCCGCCATCGCGTCGGCCGGGCTGGAGGAGGAGGTCATCGCCGTCGTCGGACGCTCCGAGACGGTCGCGCGCTACTGGAACACTCCGCTGGCGATGCTCTTCATCGACGGAGGCCACTCGGAGGGGCCGGTGACGAGCGACTACGAGGGCTGGTCGCCGCACGTCATGGTGGGCGGGGCACTGGTCTTCCACGACATCTATCCCGACCCCGCCGACGGCGGCCAAGCCCCGTTCCGCGTCTTCGGCCGCGCCCTGGCCACCGGCGACTTCAAGGAGGTCGCGGCCGAGGGCTCCCTGCGCGTGCTCCAGCGCATCGCCGCACCCGCGTGAGGCTCTCCCCGGGCTCTCGGCGCGCCGGGTCGCGCGTCCGGGCTCAGGCCTCGGGCGAACCGGCCGAGCCGGGCGAGTCGGCGGGGGCGGTGCCGGTGTAGGCGGCGAGAGTGTTCTGGGCGGCGGTGCGGGCCTTGGCCTCGTCCGTGCCGGACGCCACGTCGGCGTCGGCCCAGCGGTCGCTGCTGAGCGTCATGAACAGTCTGCCCTCGTCGGAGGCGGTCCAGGCCGCGGCCTCCTCGGGGGCGACGCCCTGCCCGCCGGCCATGTGGAGGGCCAGGCCGATGAGGCCCATGTCCCAGCCGATGCCGACCGCGCCGGGGCCGAACTGCTCCCAGTGGTCGTCGGCGTGGGCGATGTGCTCCAGCTCGAAGCGGGCGCGGCCGTCGGGCTCGGGGGTCAGGCGGACCTCGACCCAACTGATGTTGCCGCCGAACTCCCAGGTGGCGGCGAAGCCCTTCGGCGGGTCGCAGCGCTCGACGACGCCGCCCGCGTTGCCCTCGAACTGGTAGCGGCCGTGCAGGCGCAGCTCGCCGGAGACCGGCAGGAACCACCGGCCGATGCGCTCGGGGTCGGTGCAGGCGTCCCACAGGTCTTCGACGGTGGTGTCGTAGGTCTGGCTGACGGTCACGGTGCGGGCCTCGCCGGCCTCCAGCACGCGGGAGCCGACCTGCCGCCGCACGGCGTTGATCTGCTGGTTGACATCGATCATGGCAATTCCCCTTGCCTGAGTTGTTCGCCGGAGTCGCGGAGCCGGCGTTCGCGCTTGCCGCGGGCCAGCTCTGTCGCCAGCGCGTCCAGACGCGGAGTCCAGTAGCGCCGGAAGCGGTCGAGCCACGCGTCGATGTCGCGCAGCGGCTCCAGGTTGACCGAGTAGAGGCGGCGGGCGCCCTCGGGCCGTACCGTCGCGAACCCGCCGTCGCGCAGGACCCGCAGATGCTGCGAGACCGCCGGCTGCGAGATGCCGAACTCCTCCTGGATGACCGCGCACACCGCACCGGAGGTCTTCTCGCCGTCGGCGAGAAGCTCCAGGATCCTGCGGCGCACCGGATCGCCGAGCACATCGAACGCATGCACGAGAAAGGTTTATCAGCTTCCGCTTATATAAGGCAACTCTTCGGCGTTCGCCGCCTCTATTTCCGGCTGGAGGCGGGGGAGCAGCCGCAGGCGTCGGGGTCGATGACCGGGACGGCGAAGCGGCCGGCCTGGCGGAACAGCGAGGACGCCGGCGTGGCGCCGGACAGGGCGTCGGCGGCCAGGACGACCGCGGCGGCGGTGTAGGCCGACCGCTCGTGCGGGAACCACGCCTCGTTGACGAACTGCCAGCCGGTCCAGTACGAGCCGTCCTGGTGCCGCAGGTGCTGCATGTCGCGGTACACCGCGAGGGCACGCTCGCGGTCGCCCGCCGCGTCCAGCGCGAGCACCAGCTCGCAGGACTCCGCGCCGGTCACCCACGGCTGGTCGGACACGCACCGGGCGCCGAGCCCGGGGACGACGAAGGTGTCCCACTCCTCTTCGAGGCGCAGCCGCGCGTCGGCGCCGCGGACCGCGCCGCCGAGGATGGGGTAGTACCAGTCCATCGAGAAGCGGCTCTTGTCGGCGAACGCCTCCGGGTGGGCGGCGAGCACGTGCCCGAGCCGGTCGGCGGCGAGCTCCCAGTCGGGCTGCGGCTCGCCCAGGTGCTCGCCGAGCAGCACGCCGCAGCGGAGCCCCTGGTAGATCGACGAGCACCCGGTCAGCAGCGCGTACGGCGCGGGGACGCCGGCGGCCGAGCGCTCCCAGACGATCTCCCCGCGCGCCGTCTGCAGGCCGACGACGAAGTCCAGCGCCCTCCTGACGACCGGCCACATGGCGCGGGCGAACCCCTCGTCCCCGGTGACCAGCAGCTCGTGCCGGACGCCCACGGCGACGTACGCCGCGTGGTTGCTCTCGCCGTTCTCCTCGGCGGCGCGGCCGCGCACCATCTTCATCGGCCAGGAGCCGTCGGCGCGCTGGTGGCGCGCCAGCCAGTCGTAGCCCTTCCTGGCCTCGGCCCTGAGCCCGGCGGCGGTCATGGCCATCAGGCATTCGACGTGGTTCCACGCGTCGACGTGCCCCTCGGGCCAGGGCACGCCGCCGTCGGGTTCCTGGACGGCGGCGATGCTGCGCGCGGTCGCGAGGACCTGGTCCGCCGTGATGATCCCCGGTACCGCCGGGACGGCGCCCGTCGTGACCGCTTCGGTCATGCGGGCTTCCGGACGTAGACCACCACACTCTTGCCGATCAGGGGGTTGAGCACGGCCTCGGCGATCCGGGTGAGCGCCGGGCGCTTCATGATGTCCCACACGAGCAGCTCGTGGTAGGCCTTGGCCAGCGGATGGTCGTCGTCGTTGACGCCGACCGCGCACTTGATCCACCAGTACGGCGAGTGCAGGCCGTGGGCGTGGTGGTGCGGGCCCACGGCGAAGCCCGTCGCCTTGAGCTTGGCGGTGAGCTCCGCCAGCGTGTAGATGCGGACGTGGCCGCCGGGGGCGGTGTGGTAGTCCTCCGACAGCGCCCAGCAGACGCGCTCGGGCAGGAAGCTCGGCACGGTGACCGCCGCCAGGCCGCCCGGCTTGAGCACCCGGTGGATCTCGCGCATGGCCGTCATGTCGTCCGGGATGTGCTCCAGCACCTCGGCCGCGATCACCCGGTCGAACGAGGCGTCGGGGAACGGCATGGCGAGGGCGTCGCCGGTCACGGTCTCGGCGGTGCCCTCCGCGGGCACCTCGCCGGCCTTGTCCATGGCGGCGAACATGCTCGCCACGCCTTCCAGCTCGGCGGCGTCCTGGTCGAACGCCACCACCTCGGCGCCGCGCCGCAGCACCTCGAAGGCGTGGCGCCCGCCGCCGCAGCCGAGGTCCAGCACGCGGACCCCCGGTCCGACCGGAAGCTTCCCGAAGTCGACGGTCAGCACTTACCGCTCCCCTTTCCTGCGGGCCTCGATGGCCTCGTGGTAGGCCTCAACCGTCCGCTTGGCGACGACGTGCCAGGTGTAGCGCTCCATCACCCGGTCGTATCCGGCCCGGCCGACCCGCTCGCGCTCCTCGGGGGAGTCGTGCAGGCGGCGCAGGACGGCGGCCAGCTCCTCGGGGTCGCCGGGGGCGACCTGGACGGCGGCGTCGCCGACGACCTCGGGCAGCGCGCCCGTACGGCTGGCGACGAGGGGGGTGGCGCAGGCCATGTGCTCGACCGCCGGCAGCGAGAAGCCCTCGTAGAGCGAGGGCACCACCGAGATCTCGGAGGTGGCGATCAGCTCGCCGAGCTCCTCGTCGGAGATGCCGTGCACGAACCGCACCCGGTCGCCGAGCGCGAGCTCCTGGACGAGCTTCTCGGTGGGGCCGCCGGGCGTCGGCCTGCTGACCACCGTCAGGTTGACGTCGCGTTCCGTGGCGAGCTTGGCGACGGCGCGCAGCAAGGTCGCCACGCCCTTCATCGGCGAGTCGGCGCTGGCCACGGCGACGATGGAGCCCTTGCGCCTGGGCAGGTGCGGGCGGGGGTGGAAGTAGCGGGTGTCGACGCCGAGCGGGATGAGCCGCATGCTGCTCTGCGGCACGTTGAAGTCGCGGTGGATGTCGGCCAGGCTCGACTCGCTGACCGTGAGGATCGGCTTCAGGCGGGGCGCGACGATGCTCTGCATGCGGACGAACCCGTACCAGCGGCGCATCGACAGCTGCTTGCGCAGCGGCGCGGCCTCCAGCTCGATGCGCCGGTCCACGCTGATCGGGTGGTGGATCGTCCCGACGACCGGGAACAGCTTCTGGATGCCCAGCACGCCGTAGCCGAGCGTCTGGTTGTCCTGCACGACGTCGAAGTCGCCCTTCCGCTTCTTCAGCTCGCGCAGCGCGCGCAGGCTGAAGGTCAGCGGCTCGGGGAAGCCGGCCGTCCACATCGTGGCCACTTCGAGCACGTCGATCCAGTCGCGGTACTCGTTCAGGGCGGGGGTGCGGAAGGGGTCCTCGTCGCGGTAGAGGTCCAGGCTGGGCACCTCGGTGAGCACGACGCCCTCGTCCAGCTCCGGGTAGGGCGGGCCGGAGAAGACCTCGACGTAGTGGCCGAGCGCGACCAGTTCGCGGCTGAGGTGGCGCAGGTAGACGCCCTGGCCGCCGCAGGTGGGTTTGCTCCGGTACGACAGGAGGGCGACCCGCAGCCTGCCCGGTTCCCGCTCCCGCTGGTCGTCTGGAACCTCCACGGACACCCCTTTCGAGAGCGGTGCTCGGCGGTCGCCGCCGCCTGACACACGGCAAAGCCGATCTTAGCCGCGAAGCCTACCATCTAGGGGTGAAGCCGTACCTAAGGTGGAATTGTGCCTCAAATCACTCTCACACCTCACGAGCTGGGGCGTTAGGTTTACCGAACGCCACTCGGTAGAACGTGTTCTACGGGAGGGCCGGCCAAACGCGTCCGCATCCCATAGCGCTTGACGCACCCCTTGGCGGTACATTCGCGTCTTACAGCTCACAGTTCGGGCGAAGCCGTACAAGCGGCCAAGCCCGGAGATCAAGGAGGACCCGTTGGCCAGGCGTGCGCTGATCACTGGCATCACCGGGCAGGACGGCTCCTACCTCGCCGAGCACCTGCTCGACCAGGGATACGACGTCTGGGGCCTGGTGCGCGGCCAGGCCAACCCGAGGGTCTCGCGCGTCCGCCGGCTGCTGCAGGACGTCCAGCTCGTCCGGGGCGACCTGCTCGACCAGGGGTCGTTGATCAGCGCCGTGGAGCGGGTCCAGCCCGACGAGGTGTACAACCTGGGCGCCATCTCGTTCGTGCCGATGTCCTGGGAGCAGGCGGAGCTCACGGCCGAGGTCACCGGCATGGGAGTGCTGCGCATGCTGGAGGCGATCAGGGTGTGCTCGGGCGTCACCTCCGCCCGCGCGGCCGGCTCCGGCCAGATCAGGTTCTACCAGGCGTCGTCGTCGGAGATGTTCGGCCAGGTGCGCGAGACCCCGCAGAACGAGCGCACCCCGTTCCACCCGCGCTCGCCGTACGGGGTCGCCAAGGCGTACGGGCACTTCCTCACCCAGAACTACCGCGAGTCCTACGGCATGTTCGCCGTCTCCGGCATCCTGTTCAACCACGAGTCGCCGCGCCGCGGCGCGGAGTTCGTCACGCGCAAGGTCACGCTGGGCGCCGCGCGCATCAAACTCGGCCTGGCGTCCGAGCTGCGGCTCGGCAACCTCGAAGCCCGCCGCGACTGGGGCTACGCGGGGGACTACGTCCAGGCCATGCGGATGATGCTCCAGGCCGCGGCCCCCGAGGACTACGTCATCGGCACCGGCCGCACCCACTCGGTGCGCGAGCTGGTGATCGCCGCGTTCGAGGCGGTGCAGCTCGACTGGGAGCGGTACGTGATCGCCGACCAGACGCTGCACCGGCCCGCCGAGGTCGACCTGCTGTGCGCCGACCCCAAGAAGGCCCGCGTCCAGCTCGGCTGGGAGCCCGCGGTGGCCTTCGAGGAACTGGTCGCCATGATGGTCGAGTCAGACGTCCGGCTGCTGTCCGAGGGCGCCGACCCCGAGCAGGACTCCTCCTGGCCCTGACCGGGCCGGCCGGCCGGGTGGACGGGACGGTCCCGATACCGCCCGGCGCGCGGTCCCGGGTGGATCAGCCGATCCACGCTCCGGTGGTGAAGTTGCCGACGTTGATCGCCATGACGGGCAGCATGATGGCCATGATCAGCCAGAACAGCCAGGGCCTTCGCAGTCCGGCGTAGCCGAGCGCCAGCCATAGCGGGAACCACGTCAGCGACGCGCGGCCGATCGACAGGTAGAACGACGACAGGGTCATGAACGACAGCACCTGCGGGAGCATGTACGCCAGCTCGGGCCAGCGGCGGCGGGCCGCCAGCCAGACCGCCAGCCCGAGCAGCACCGCCGCCGCGATGATCTCCTCGTAGTACGAGGTGGTCAGCGAGGGGATGTCGTCGGACATGTTCCAGGTGTTGAGGAACGCCTCCCACGGCCAGACGGTGTGCCGGCCCCAGTACTGCGCCTGGACGCTGTTGTAGGCCAGCAGGTCGCCGGTGCGCGACCAGTGGTACAGGGTGTACAGCCCCACCGGGATCGCGGGGAGGGCCAGCCAGAGCCATTGGCGCCGGTTCTCCGGCGACCTGCGGCCGTTCTCGGCGACCAGGTACATGACCACCAGGCCGAGCGCGAGGAACAGCCCGGAGATGCGGACCGAGGCGGCGGCCGCCGCGCACAGGGCGGCGTCGTCCCAGCGCCCCTTGCGGGCCAGCAGCCACGCCGGGAACGCCAGCGCCAGGAACAGCGACTCGGAGTAGCCGGTGTAGAGGAAGGCGGCGAAGGGACTGAGGAACAGGGCGGCCACCGCGAACGTGCCGCTGCCCTTGACCGTGTGCTCGGCCAGCCTCGACAGCGCCACGGCGGCGACCGCGCTGGCCACCAGGGAGATCAGCACCGTGGCCAGGCGCCCGTCGTGCAGGATCGGCTGGAGCAGCCGCACCAGCAGCGCCATGCCGGGGAAGAACGCGGGCAGCTTGGCGCTGTCCTCCATGCCCGGCGGGCCGTCGTACCCCCACTCGGCGATGGCGATGAAGTTCTCGGCGTCCCAGCGGGTGAGCCGGTTGAGGAACGGGTCGGTGGTGCGGCCCGGCCCGGCCAGGTAGGTGTAGATCAGGAACCCCACGTGCGAGCACAGCCAGATCAGCAGTGCCCGACGGTCGGTGGCCTCGGTCACGAAGCGCGGCGGCCACCATCGTCGCCGTGCCTGCCCGGCGTCCTCGCCTTCCTCGCCCTTCTCGGCCTGCTCGCCGGTCTCGGCGCCGGTGTCCGCCCGCGCGTCGTCGGCCGTCCGCGCCTCGGAGCCGGTCTCGGACTCGGCCTCGGTGGCCGGCCGTGCCTCGGTCTCGATGGCCGTCCGGGTCGGCGCCTCGTCGGTCGCCTGCGTCCCGGCCTCGTCGGCCGGTCGCGCCTCGACCTCTGTGGCGGTCCGTGTCTGGGCCATGTCGGTCGTCTCGGACGCTGGTGCGGCACCGTTCGAAGACGCGGGCTCGGAGGCGGGCGTGACCGTGGTCGCGGCGGGCTCGCGTGGTGGGGTTCGTTCCATCACCAGGACACCCTGGTATATCAGGCAATTTCCTGACAAGCGATTGCAGGCCGCCGTAAGAGGCGTCACAAGGAACGAATCGCCTGAGCTGCGGCGACGCGGACTCGCCGTGACGGCCGTCGCCCGCCGCCGGAGCGCCCCGCGAAACTTTCACGGACCGCACGGGGGTGCCGGCACATGCGCGAACGCCCGCCTCCTCCGGCTGGGCGCGGGAGGAGGCGGGCGTTCGGACCGGTGCGGCCGAGGCCGCGCGGCGGTCAGGTCTGTACGGGTCAGACCTGTACGGGGAGGTTCTTGATGCCGTTGATGAAGTAGGACCTCAGGCGCTTGGCGTCGCCCGCCGGACGAAGATCGGGCATGCGCCGCGCGAGCACCTCGAACAGCACGCGCAGCTCCAGCTTGGCCAGGTGGTTGCCCAGGCAGAAGTGCGCGCCCCCGCCGCCGAAGCCGATGTGCGGGTTGGGGTCGCGGCCGACGTCGAAGCTCGTGGGCAGGTCGAAGACGTCCTCGTCCCGGTTGGCCGAGGAGTAGAACACCACGACCTTGTCGCCTTCCTTGATCTGCTTGCCGCGCAGCGTGGTGTCGCGGGTCGCCGTGCGCCGGAAGAGGTTGACCGGCGACACCCACCGGACGATCTCGTCGGCGGCGGTGCGGGCCAGGGACGGGTCGCGGACGAGCCGCTCCCACTGCTCGGGGTTCTCGAAGAGCGCGAGCATGCCGCCGGAGGCCGCGTTGCGGGTGGTCTCGTTGCCCGCGACGACGAGGAGCAAGACGAACAGGTCGAACTCGTCCTCGGTGAGCGCCTCGCCGTCGTCGCCCGGCTGCAGCAGCTTGGTGACGATGTCGTCGCGCGGCTCCTCGCGGCGCTTGGCCGCGAGCTGGTTGGCGTAGGCGTAGACCTCCATCGCGGCCGCCTGCCCCTCGTCGGGGGCGCCGGCGTAGTCGGGGTCGTCGCTGCCGATCATGCGGTTGGACCACTGGAAGAGCTTGTCGCGGTCTTCGACCGGCGCGCCGAGCAGCTCGCAGATCACGTACAGGGGGAGGGGCGCGGCCACATCGGTGACGAAGTCGACCTCGCCCTTGGCCGCCGCCTCGTCCACCAGGCCGTGGCAGATGTCGCGGATGTGGTCCTCAAGGACGCCGATCTGACGCGGCGTGAAGCCCCGGTTGACCAGCGAGCGCCTGCGGGTGTGCTCCGGCGGGTCCTGGTTGAGCATCATCATCCGCTGGAGCTGGAGCTGCTCCTCGGCCATCTCGTTGAACAGGGCCAGTTTCCTGCTGGAGGAGAAGATCTCGGAGTGGCGCGAGACGTGGACGACGTCCTCGTGCTTGGTGACGGCCCAGAACCCCGGCCAACCCGGTTGCTGGTCGCCCTCGTGCCAGAAGACCGGATCGTTGGCGCGCAACCACCTCAGCTGCTCGTGCGGAACGCCGGAGCGCACGTAGTGATCCTGGTCGACGAGGTTGATTTCCATATGACCGCCCGGGGGAGTGGATCAAGCGCTTGGTCGGGGATGTTTCTGAAACGTGTTCTATTACGGTAGCCGGGGCCCGTCAAGGCGGCGGCCTCACGTGTCAATACCCCCGCCGCCTCCCGGGCCACCGTATCCGGGGGCCAGGTTACGAGAAGGTGAAAGGCCTGTTGCGGTGACGGCATAGCCATCCGATGAATGGCCGGGAAGGCCGACGGACCTCTTGACGTGCGGGCATCTCCGCGTAGTGTTTCTTCTCAACACATCGGATGAATTGGGGGATGCGCGTGGAGCTGTTGCGAGTCGGGCGGCCGGGAAGGGAACGGTCCGCCGTACGGGACGACGCCGGACGCCCGCGTGACGTGCGGGGCCTGGCGGGCCGCCGGCGCCGGACGGCGGGCCGGGCATGAGCGACCTTCCGATGATCACCGCGCTGGAGACCCACGACATCCGGTTCCCGACCTCCCGGGAGCTGGACGGCTCCGACGCGATGAACCCCGACCCCGACTACTCGGCCGCCTACGTGATCCTGAGGACCGACGGCGACGTCGACGGGCACGGCTTCGCGTTCACCATCGGCCGCGGCAACGACGTGCAGACCGCCGCCATCGCGGCGCTGCGGCCGTTCGTCGTGGGCAGGCGCCCCGACGACCTCGGCGCCCTGTACAAGGAGATGGCGCACGACTCCCAGCTGCGCTGGCTGGGCCCGGAGAAGGGCGTCATGCACATGGCGATCTCCGCGGTCGTCAACGCGCTGTGGGACCTCAGGGCCAAGATCGAGGGCAAGCCGCTCTGGCGGCTGCTGGGCGAGATGTCCCCCGAGGAGATCGTCTCGCTGGTCGACTTCCGCTACATCAGCGACGCGCTCACCCCCGCCGAAGCGCTGGACATCCTGCGCCGCGCCGAGCCCGGCCGCGCAGAGCGCGCCGCCGGCCTGCGGGCCGACGGCTACCCCGCCTACACCACCTCCCCCGGCTGGCTCGGCTACGACGACGACAAGCTGCGCCGCCTGTGCCGGGAGGCGATCGCCGCGGGCTTCACCCAGATCAAGCTCAAGGTCGGCGCCGACCTCGACGACGACCTGCGGCGCATGCGCATCGCCCGCGAGGTGTGCGGCCCCGGCTTCCGCATCGCCGTCGACGCCAACCAGCGCTGGGACGTCGGTGACGCCATCACCTGGGTGGACGCGCTCAAGCGGTACGACCCGTACTGGATCGAGGAGCCGACGAGCCCCGACGACGTGCTCGGCCACGCGACCATCGCCCGCGCCGTCGCGCCGATCAAGGTGGCCACCGGCGAGCACGTGCAGAACCGCGTGGTCTTCAAGCAGATGCTCCAGGCCGGTTCGATGTCGGTCGTGCAACTCGACTCCGCCCGCGTCGGCGGCGTGAACGAGAACATCGCGATCCTGCTGCTGGCCGCCAAGTTCGGCGTGCCGGTCTGCCCGCACGCGGGAGGCGTCGGCCTGTGCGAGCTGGTGCAGCACCTGGCCATGTTCGACTACGTGGCGGTCAGCGGCAGCCTGCGCGATCGCGTGATCGAGTACGTCGACCACCTGCACGAGCACTTCGTCGACCCCGTCGTGGTCCGGAACGGCCGCTACCAGGCGCCCGTCGCGCCCGGGTTCAGCGCCGCCATGCGCCCGGAGTCGATCGACGCCTACGCCTTCCCCGGCGGGCGCGTCTGGGCGGAGCCCGACGTCAAGGAAGATCTCGGATGATCGAGGCCCGCGGGCCGGCCGCCCTGGTCGCCGGCGGCGGCCCGCGCGGCCGGTCGTGCGCGCCGTCCGGGCCCTGTGGACGGTGTTCATGATCGGTGGGATGCTGGCGAGCCGCGGAGGGGGGCATCCCCCTCGCGCTGACGCTCGTCCAGGTCACTTAGTGGAAAGGCGCAAGACTGATGCAGCGGCTCGCCATGCGCACCCGGCTGTTGCCGGGGGCCGAAGACACCTATGACAAGGAGC
Organism: Sphaerisporangium sp. NPDC049457; assembly: GCF_055586705.1. Lineage (NCBI taxonomy): Bacteria > Bacillati > Actinomycetota > Actinomycetes > Streptosporangiales > Streptosporangiaceae > Sphaerisporangium > Sphaerisporangium sp. NPDC049457. The sequence goes on from NZ_JBVJHR010000011.1 coordinate 131,759, forward strand.
ACGCCTCCATCCCGGCCGACCTGGAGGCCGAGATGCGCGAGGCCGGCGTGCACTCGTGGAAGATCTGGCGCGACGGTCTCGACCTGTTCCACTACATCGAGGTCGAGGACTACGCGATCCTGCAGGAGAAGATGCGCCACAGCGCGGCCAACCAGGCATGGCAGGTCCAGATGAACCGCCTGCTGGACGGCGGCGGCTTCGACCCGTCGTCCCTGGGCATGCGACTGGTCTGGGAGATGTAGCTCGCCCGTCGGCGGCCCACGTCACGACGACGGCGACCGGACCGGTCAACGCGCGGGCACGTCACCGGCGTCCCAGGGTTCCGCCGGTCCGATCTCGCCGGTGCCGGCGTGGACCCGCACGAGCCTGTCGACCCCGCGCAGGAAGGTCTCGCAGATCAGCGCCGGGTCGAACAGGCAGCCGGCGGCCATGGCGCCGTCGCGCAGCATCACGAAATGGCGGGCGGCGGGTTCGGCGCCCGCCTCCTGGACCTTGGCCAGCAGGTCCGTGACGGTGTCCAGGAACCATTGGCGGTGGGCGAGCACCGCCTTGCGCACCGGGGACTCGGGGTCGGGATACTCGGCGGCGGCGTTGAGGAACGCGCATCCCCGGAAGCCGGGGGATTGGATGCCCTGGGCGATGGACTCGCCGACGGCCCGGACGGCGGCGGCGGGGGACGGGAGTCCGGCGGTGGCGGCCTCGTCCGCCTGGCCCCGCATCATCCGGTCGACCTCGTTCAGGTAGGCGAGGACCAGGTCTTCCTTGCCTGGGAAGTGCCGGTAGAGGGTGGCCCGCGTCACCTGGGCCTCCGCGACGATGCGATCGATGCCGACCGCATGAATGCCCTCCGCGTAGAAGAGCCGGGTGGCCGTGTTGAGCAGCCGGGTTCGCGCTTCGGACGGCCGGCCTTCGGATTGGCTGCGCATGCCGCCATCCTAGTAGGTAGAACGTTCGGTCTTGACAGCTTGCGGGACATGTTGCCATGCTATCTGGGGGATAGAACGTTCTGTCTCTTAAAGGGCTCGTCCTTCAGCACCTGGTCAGCAGGCATACCAGGCGGACGCGCCGAACCGCTCTCCGTCACTCATCCACGCAAGGATCACCATGAGCACTGGCACCATCGCCGCTTCGCCCGCTGTCTTCCAGACCGCGTCCGCGCTGCGGCGGCTGTACTTCGTCCGGTTCGCGTTCGCCATCGTCTGGGCCCTCGCGATGTTCACCACCGCCTCGGAACTCGGCCCGTTCGCGGTCGCCCTGCTCGTGCTCTACCCGCTGTTCGACGTGGCCGCCGCCGTCATCGACGCCCGCGCGTCGCGCGCCACCGGGTCACCCGCCCTGCTGTACGCGAATATCGCGGTCAGCCTGGTCACCGCCATCGGCGTGGCCGTCGCCTCCGCGTCCGGCATCCCGGCGGTGCTGCGCGTGTGGGGCGCCTGGGCGGTCGTGGCCGGGGTGATCCAGCTGGTCGTGGGCGTCACCCGCCGCAAGATGGGCGGCCAGTGGCCGATGATCATCAGCGGCGGCATCTCGGTGCTCGCCGGCGCGTCGTTCATCATCGGCGCCTCGGCGGAGCACCCGACGCTTGCCAACGCGGCCGGCTACGCCATCCCCGGCGGCATCTTCTTCCTCATCTCGGCCTTCCGTCTCGGCCGCGCCGCGAAGGGAAACTGAATTCACCGCATCCGATGGCCCGCCGGCGTCCGAGTCGCCGTGGCGCACCCCCCGGATAGGAGAACCCGGCCCTTCTCATGGCAATTTATGGCACCATGCTGAATCGCGGCCGGTGAACGGTTTGCATCGCTCGGACGTGCTGCAACGCGGCGGACAATTAACGTGGCTTGCTCATTCTTAGCTACATATTGGCTCGTCTGGCTATGACGTCGGGTATATCCGCAAATGTTGGCGAAAGGTCGTTCGAACCGGGTAAGGGAGAGGCACATGATGGTGGTGCGCGCGGGAGTCATGGCGATGGTCGTGCCGTTGACGATGCTGGGCCAGGGCGCCCTGGCCGCCGGGCCGCAGGCCGAGCCGCTGGGCCGCGTCCCAGAGCCGGTCCTCGCGCTCGGCCGGTTCGCCGGCTATGGCCCCGGCCAGACGGCCGTCACCTACGACCCCAAGCTCGTCCCCTCCGGCGCGGCGGCGGCCGTCGCCTACGTCCCCACCGCCGACGGGCGCGCGAGCGTGCAACTGAGAGCGCAGGGCCTCCTGCCGAACCGCAGGTACGGCGCGCACGTGCACACCAACGCCTGCGGGCCCAAGGGCGAGGACGCCGGGCCGCACTTCCAGTACACGCAGGACCCGAAGACGCCGTCCACCGACCCCAAGTACGCCAACCCCCGCAACGAGATCTGGCTCGACTTCACCACCGACGGCCAGGGCAACGGGTTCTCCCACGCCGATCTGGAGCGCGGGTTCGCCGAGCGGCGCCCGCACTCGGTGATCATCCATGCCGATCACACCCACACCGGCGCCGGGCACGCCGGCCAGGCCGGCCCCCGGCTCGCCTGCGTCAACGTCGAGTTCTGAACCGCGCCGCCGGCCTTCGACGTGCCGGGTGACGTGGACGTCGCGGCCCTGCCGGCCCCGCCGCCGCAGAGGTGCGGCCGCCCGCCGCGTCAGCCGGCCTCGGCGCCGCGCAGGGCCGCGCCCGGCGGAGCGCCGTCGGCGTCCGAGGTGGCCGCGGGAGCGGCGGCGGCGCCCCGCGCCGGCACGCGCAGGGCCAGTGTCGTCAGGCCGATCAGCACGATCGCGCCGCCGAGCAGTTCGCCCGCGCTGGGGCGCTCGCCCAGCCACGCGCCGGCCGCCGCCATGCCGACGAGCGGCACCAGCAGGGTGAACGGCGCCACCGCCGACGCGGGGTAGCGGCGCAGCAGCGCGTTCCAGATGCCGAAGCCCACGAACGTCGCGAGCAGCACCACGTACGCCAGCGCCGCGACCGAGCCCGCATGGAACGAGGTGAACGCGCCGCGGATGCGGTCCGGCCCCTCGAACACGCCCGAGAGCGCGAGCAGAGGCAGGGGCGGCACCAGGCTCGACCACACCAGCAGCCCGAGCCCGGCGGGCGCCTCGGCCCGCCGGACGCACACGTTGGCCAGGCCCCAGGAGGCCGCGGCCCCGAGCGCGAGCAGCAGCGGCCACAACGGCGCCTGTGCGCCCCGGCCGATCGCGATCACGGCGATGCCGGCGGAGGCGACCAGGATGCCGGTGAGGCGGCGCCGGCCCGGCCGCTCGCCGAGGGCCGCCGCGGCGAAGACCACCGTGAAGATCACCTGCGCCTGCAGCACGAGCGAGCTGAGCCCGGCGGGCAGCCCGAGGTACATGGCGGTGAACAGCAGCCCGAACTGCCCGGCCCACTGGAACAGCCCCACCACGACGATCCAGCGGACCGGGATGGCCGGGCGCGGGATGAGGAAGACCGCGGGAACGGCCACCAGGGCGAAACGCACGGCCGCGAACAGCAGCGGGGGGAAGTGCTCAAGCCCGAGGTCGATGGCGACGAAGTTGACTCCCCAGACGACGGTGACGGCGATGGCGAGGAACGAGTGAAAGGGACGCACGCCTGGAGTTTCGAGGCAGCGGAGCGTTCAGTCCATCTATTTCTTCTTAACCGAACGCTGTAGCGTCTCTACACTTTCCTGATGTTCCGGAGCGCCGGTCGTCAACCGAGGGCTTTGAGCAGTTCCCGCGACAGAGGCCCGGCGGACGCGGGGTTCTGCCCGGTGTAGAGCCGGAAACCGGTCGGACGGGGCCTCAGACCCTCGGTTCCGCCTCCTCGGGCTCCGGCGAGGGCAGCGCCGGGGCGGCCGTGTACCGCCTGAGGGCCGGCACGGTGGCGGCGATCACCGCGGCCCCCGCGACGGTGGCCAGACCGCCGCCGACCGCGCTCACCGCCGGTGACAGCAGAGAGCCCACCGCGCCCGCGCGGAAGTTGCCGAGCTGCGGGCAGCCGACGCCGACCAGGTACTCGGCCGCGCCGACCCGCCCCCGGTAGCGGTCGGGCGTGGCCACCTGCACGACGGCGGTGCGGAACACCACGCTGAGCACGTCGGCGGCGCCGGCCACGAACAGCAGCGCGAGCGCGAGCCACAGGCTCTGGGCCAGGCCGAACCCGGCGACGCCCGCGCCCCAGACCGCCCCGGCGGCCAGGATGGCCCGTCCCTGCCGCGACACCCGCCCGACCCACCCCGACAACGCCGTCCCGGCGAGGCCGCCGACCGCGACGGCCGAGGTCAGCAGGCCGAGGGTCTCGGCCGAGCCGCCGAAGCGCTCGGCGTTGATCACCGGGAACAGCGCGAAGGGCATCCCGAGGACGGTGGCGTTCATGTCGGCGAGAAAGGCACCGCCGATCACCCGGTCGCGCCGGATGAACCGCAGCCCCTCGCCGATCGCCCGCAGGCCGGGCCGCGCGCCGCCGCCCTCCGGCGGCATCGCGGGCAGGCGCGCGATTCCGTACAGGGCGACCGCGAAGCTCGCCGCGTCGACGAGGTAGCACGTCCGCAGCCCCCAGGCGGCGGCGATCAGCCCCGCCAGGGCGGGGCCGACCGTCGCGCTGAAGTGGAAGGCGAACATGTTGAGCGACGCGCCGGCCGGAACCTGGTCGGCCGGCAGCAGCCGGGCGAGGAAGGTGCCGCGCGCCGGGCCGTTGACCGCGCCGAGCACGGACTGCACCGCGACCAGGCAGTACAACGGCCACACCCGCGTGAGGCCGGCGAAGGCCTGGACGGCGAACAGCGCCGACACCAGCGCCAGACAGCCGCTGGTCACCAGCACGAGCTTGCGCCGGTCGAACGCGTCGATGATCGCCCCGCCGGCCAGTCCGAGCACGATCGCCGGGACGGCGCTCGCCAGGCCCACCGCGCCGACGGCCACCGCAGAGCCGGTGAGCGTGTAGACCTGCAGGACCACCGCGAAGCTCGTCATCTGCCCCCCGACCGCGGACAGCATCGTCCCCGCCCACAGCCGGCGGAACGCGGGCGAGCGCCGCAGGGGCCGCACGTCCATGAACACCCGATTGCCCGCCATCTCCCCGTCCCCCTTCGGACACCGCGGCCCCCGGCGGGGCCTGACAGAGTGAGCCGGAGATTCTAACGACGCCCGGACGGCCCGGTGAAGCGTCTTCCGTGTGCCGCGGACCTCGCCGCAGCCGTCTCGCAGGGCTTGGCTGTGCCGTGGACCTCGCCTCAGCCGTCTCGCAGGGCACCTCGGCTGTGGTGTGGGCCTTGCCTCAGCCGGTTCGCAGGGCTTCGGCGAACGCCGCCGCGGGCGGCGGGAGGAGCCGGCCGTGCACGATCTCGGTCCGGTGGACGAGCCGCGGCGCGGCGAGCGGCACGGCATGCGGCACGGCATGTGGTACGGCGGCTCCGGGGCAGATGGCCCCCTGGCGGCAGGCGCCGTCGGGCAGCGCCGTCTCGGGGAGGATCGTCAGCCCGTGGCCGGCGGCGACGAGCGCGAGGAGGGTGGCCGCGTCGGTCCCCTCATAGTGCAAGGAGGCCCGGGGGCCGTCCGCCTCGGCCGCCGCGCGCAGGTCCGCGAGCGGCGCGGCCACCTCCGGCGCGTCTATCCACCGGGCGTCCACCAGGTCGTGCAGCCGCAGGGCGCGCCGCTCCGCCAGAGGGTGGCCGGCGGGCAGGAGCACCCGCAGCGGACCCTCGGCGACGGCGGCGGCGGCGAGCGGTCCGAGGTCGGGCAGCCTGATCGGGTCGCTCGGCGCGACCACGCCGTCCACGAGCGCCAGATGGAGTTCGCCGCTCGCGACGGCGCCGACCACGGTTTCACGGCCCGCGACGCGCAGGGTGACCGTCAGCGTGGGAGCGGTTCGCCGCAGGCGGGCCAGCGCGCCGGCGACCAGCCGTGGCACGGCCAGCGGGGTCGCGCCGACCATGAGGTGCTCCGGAGATCCGCCCGCGACCATGGCGACATCGGCCCGCGCGGCGTCCAGGCGCACCAGGATGGGGACGGCGTGCTCCAGCAGCCGCGTCCCGGCGTCGGTGAGGCTCACCGGCCGCCGATGCAGCAGCGCCGTGCCGAGGTCGCTCTCCAGCGCCGCCACGTGCTGGGAGACCGCCGACTGGGTGTACCCGAGCGTGCGGGCCGCCGCGGAGAACGACGCGCACTTGGCCACCGTGACGAACGTGCGCAGCAGATGGGGGTCCATCCCATAAGTGTTCCTGATGAAGGCATGGCCGATCATCGTTGGCGCGTGACCGGGGCGTCCGGTCACGATGTCCCCATGACGCGAACTCGGGGCCGTACGACGGCCGATCCGCCCGCTCTCGGTCCCTGCGGCGCCCGCGTCGCGCTGGTCGGCGACCGTTCGCCGCACGTGCGCGCTCACACGCGCATCCCCGGGCTGCTGGACGCCCTGCGCGAGCGGCACCACCTGACCGTCGACGCGTACTGGGTCCCGACCGGCGACGCGGAGGAGGACGGCGTCCTGGACGGGTTCGACGGCGTCTGGCTGCTGCCGGGCAGCCCGTACCGCAGCGAGGCCGGCGCGATCGCGGCCGTGCGCGCGGCGCGGGAGGCGCGGGTGCCCTTCCTCGGCACCTGCGGCGGCTTCCAGCACGCCATGCTGGAGTTCGCCCGCGACGTGTGCGGCGTGCCCGGCGCCGGTCACGCCGAGAACCTCCAAGGTGAGGCTCTGCGGGAGGCGACGCTGGACACGATGCTCATCGTGCCGCTGGCGTGTTCGCTGAAGGGCCATGAGGCCGCGGTGCGGGTGACGGCCGGCTCGCTCGCCGAGCGGCTGCTGCGGACGCGGCGGGTGGTCGAGCGCTATTACTGCTCGTACGGCCTCGACGAGCGCCATGTCGACCTGCTGCGCGAGCACGGCATGATCTTCTCAGGGCACGACGACGAGGGGCAGCCGCGCATCGCCGAACTTCCCGGCCATCCGTTCTTCTTCTGCACGCTGTTCCAGCCGGAGCTGGCGGGCGACGGCACGCGTCCCCACCCCGTCATCCGCGCCTTCGCCGCCGCCGCGACCGCGCATGCCGCCGCCGTCGCGACGTAGTCGGGCGCCGCCTGCGGCCGTGCGGCGAGCCGTCCGAGGTCGGGGGAGGGCGACGATCAGAGCGCGCGCCGGAGCCATTCCTCGACGCCGGCGACGTGGACGGTGGCCCAGGCGCGGGCGACGTCGGGCTGACGGGCCGCGATCGCGTCGTAGATCGCGGTGTGCTGCTCTCTGGTCTTGGCCGTGGCGCCCTCCTGGGTGAGGCCGCGCCAGACGCGGGCCCGCGTGGTCGGCCCGGACAGGCTCTCGATCAGCGAGCAGAGCACGGTGTTGCCCGAGCCCTTGGCGATGAGCTGGTGGAACTCCAGGTCGTTGGCGACGAGTTGCTCGATGTTCGGATCGTCGGGCATGGCTTCCAGGATCGACCGCAGCTCCTCGATCTGATCGTCCTTCATGGCGAGCGCCGCCATGCCGGTGGCGGCGGGTTCGAGGATGCGTCGCACCTGGAAGAACTCGAGCACGGTGTCGTCGCGGTGGAAGTCGACCACGAACGACAGCGCGTCGAGCAGGAGGTGGGGTTCGAGGCTGGTGACATAGGTGCCGTCGCCCTGCCGCACGTCCAGCACGTTGATCAGGGCCAGGGCGCGGACGGCCTCGCGGAGCGAGTTGCGGGACAGGCCGAGGCGTTCGGCCAGGTCGGCCTCTTTGGGCAGCCTCGCACCGGGCCCCAGCTCGCCTGAGACGATCATGCCCTTGATCTTGTCGATCGCAGCGTCCGTGACCGCCACGAAGTCACCACCTCGGATTGCGCTTCCCCAGACATCGGATGTCTATGAGTGTATGGGGTCAATGTGACGTAGTGGTGAACCGCACGGGATCGCCGGGAGCGCCAGGTTCACGGCGGACGGCGCCCTGGACCTCCAGGCTCCGAAGGTGGGCCGCCGCCTCGCTCGCCGCCAGCCCCCGCTGCATCGGCGCCAGCTCCGCCCAGGGCCTGTTCCAAGTCATCCGCTCGGCGACCTGCCAGATCGTCAGCGGCTCGGCCGCGGACGCCGCCATCAGCTCGCGCAGCCCCAGGAGCTTGTCCTCGTGGTGGGCGCGGATCTCGGCCGCGCGGGCGGCGACGCCGGAGAACGCCTGCTCGTGCGCGGGCAGCGCCTCCGCGTCGCCCAGGCCGGCCACGCGGGTGAGGGACGCGAGGAAGTCCCCCAGCGGGTCGATGTCCTGGCGATCGTATGGATAGATGCCGATGTGAGGGGTTATATCGGGAAGGACGTGGTCGCCGGTGAACAGGCGGCCGGCGTCCTCCAGGTGCAGGCACACGTGCCCGGGAGTGTGGCCGGGCGTCCACACGGTGCGCAGCGCGCGTCCGGGCAGGTCCACCAGGTCGCCGTCCCGCAGTTCGCGATCGGGCTGGGCGGGCGGGTCGGGACGTTCGAACCGCCGGACGGCGTCCGCGTCCACCCCCGCGCCCGCCCTGCGCATCATCTCCGCCTGGAAGTCGCCGTGGGAGCCGTCGGGCAGGCCGCGGATCAGCCGCACCAGGGCGGCGTCCGCCTCGTGCATGGCGATCCAGGCCCCCGACTCCTCGCGCACGCGCCCGGCGAGCCCGGCGTGGTCGGGGTGGTAGTGGGTGACGACCACCCCGCGCACCTCGCGGACGTCCACGCCGGCCGTCGCGAGCCCGTCGCGCAGCGCCGTCCAGGCGTCCTCGTGGTTCCAGCCCGCGTCGATCAGCACCGGCCCGCCGGAGGACTCCAGGGCGTACACCAGCGTGTACCCGAGCGGGCTGCCGGGGATCGGCACCGGCACGCTCCACACCCCGCCCCCCATGTCGGTGGGCCGCTGGGCGCTGAAGGGCCTCCGGCGCGTCCTCACACGCGCTCGAGAATGGTCGCGGTCGCCAGGGCGCCGCCCGCGCACATCGACACCAGGGCGGTCGCGTTGTCCGACCTCTCCAGTTCGTGCAGGGCGGTGGTGATCAGACGGGCGCCCGTCGCGCCCACCGGGTGGCCGAGCGCGATCGCCCCGCCGTTCACGTTGACGCGCTCCATGTCGGGTTCGTGCACCGCCGCCCACGACAGCACCACCGCCGCGAACGCCTCGTTCACCTCGAACCTGTGGACGTCGTTCATCGACATGCCGGACATGGCGAGGACCTTGGCGGTCGCGTCCACCGGCCCGTCCAGGTGGTAGTACGGCTCGGAGCCGACCAGCGCCTGGGCCAGGATGCGGGCGCGCGGCCGTACGCCGTGCCGGGCCGCGGCCTCCTCGCTCATCAGCAGCACCGCCGCCGCGCCGTCGGAGATCTGCGACGAGGTGCCCGCGGTGTGCAGGGCGTCCGGGCCGAGTACCGGCCGCAGGCGGGCGAGCCCTTCGACGGTCGTCTCGCGCAGTCCCTGGTCGGTGGAGACGGCGCCGGTCTCGCCGGTCGGAGTCCCGTCGTCGCCGAGGACGGGCGCAGTCACGGGCAGGATCTCGCGCTCGAACCTTCCGTCGGCCCAGGCCTTGGCCGCGAGCCGCTGGGAGCGGGCGCCGAAGTGGTCGAGCCGCTCGCGGGTGAGCCCGCGGCGCCGCGCGATGCGCTCGGCGGCGGTGAACTGGTCGGGCAGATCGATGGACCAGTCGCCGGGGCGCGGGTCGGCGGGCAGCACGTTGCTGCCGAGCGGCTGGCGGCTCATGGACTCGACGCCGCAGGCGACGCCCGCGTCGATCACCCCGGCCTGGATGAGGGCGGCGACCAGGTGCACGGCCTGCTGGGAGGAGCCGCACTGGGCGTCCACCGTCGTCACCCCGGTCTGGTACGGCAGGCCCGCGTAGAGCCAGGCGTGCCGGCCGATGTGCCCGCCCTGCTCTCCCGCCTGGGTCACGCAGCCCGCGAAGACCTGGCCGATCGCCGAGGGGTCCACGCCGGACCTCTCCACGACCCCCTTCAGGGCCGCCGCGAGCAGCGCCTGGGGTTTGACCCCCGCCAACCGGCCGTTGCGCTTGCCGATCGGGGTGCGCACGGCTTCGACGATCACGGGCCTGCTCATGCGGCCTCCTCACCGTTAGAACATCGTTCCAGTCGCGACTGTAACCGGTTCTAATTTGGCGCGGAAGCCCTCATGGGCCAAGGGGGCCCGGCGGGGCGGCGGCTGTGGTCAGGAGCCGAAGTCGGAGAACAGGCGCTCGGCCGCGATCTCGATGCGGCGCTGGATCTGCTCGTAGGTGCGCCGGCCGCGCAGCATCTCGAGGAGCTCGGTCACCCACACGCCGGCCAGCGAGCCCGCCAGGGCGAACTGCTCCTCGCTCGCCGTCTGGAGGGTGAGGCCGTTGCCCGAGACGCGCAGCAGCAGCCCGGCCATGCGGTCGCCGAACGGCACCTCGACCTGGGCCATGATGAGTGAGCGGATCAGCGCGTCGGCCAGCTCTGGCTCGCGCATCAGGCCGCGGGTGGCCCGCATGAGCACGTCGACCGCCCGGCCGGCCGCCGCCTCGGCGCTCGGCGGACGCCGTTCGATGCTGGTCTCCAGCAGGTCGATCTCTTCGCCGACGACCGCGACGACGAGATCCATCTTGGAGGGGAAGTAGCGGTAGAGGGTGCCGAGCGCCACCCCGGCGCGTTCGGCGACGGTTCTCATCTGCATCGCCTCGACGCCGCCGCGCGAGGCGAGGGCCGCCGCGGCCTGGACGATGCGCTTGCGACGCTGGTGCTGGCTGCGGGTGCGAACGCCGGAGGAGGCCCGGCCCGCCGGAGGCGGGATCGCCGCGGGGTCGCCGCCGTCGGGGACGGCGGCCGTTCCGGCATGCGAGGTGCGCATAAGAACACGTTACCGGATTATCCGCAGGTAGGGCTTGTTACTCGCCGGTCACAAGGAATGCCGTTCTTGCATGACCTTTGTGTTGCGCGCGGATGTCGGGCAAGGGTCTCGCGTAATGGCTCTGGACAGAGATTAGAATCTGTTCTAATTTGCGGCTGACCGGACTCCACGGGCTCGACCGGGCCGCACGGAAGGCGTCGTGATGGATTTCGACCTCGACGAGACGCAGGCGGAGCTGAAAGAGCTGGCCGCGGGCCTGTTCGGCCGCGAGGCGGGGCATGACCGCCTCGCCGCCCACGACAGGAGCGGCGACCCCTACGACGCCGCGCTGTGGCGTTCGGTGGCACAGGCGGGCCTGATCGGGGCCTGCCTGCCCGAGGAGGCCGGCGGCGCGGGGCTGGGCGCCGTGGCGATGGCCGTGATCGCGCGCGAGGCGGGGGCCCGGGTGGTCCCGGCCCCCCTGCAGGACGGCCTGGTCGCGTCCATGGTGATCGGCCGGTACGGCTCGGCCGCGCAGCGCGAGCGGGCGGCACGCCTGGCCGAGGGCGAGATCGTGCTGACCGCCGCCCTCCTGGAGCCGGGCCGCGACCTCGGGGCCCCGCCGCTCACCGAGGCCCGGCCGGACGGCGACGGATGGGCGCTCTCCGGGCGCAAGGCCATGGTGTCCTACGCGGCCGAGTCCGCCGCGATCGTCGTCCCCGCCGCGACGCCGCAGGGCGCCGGGCTCTTCCTCGTCGATCCTGCGGCCGCCGGCCTGCGGCCCGTGCCCACGGCCACCGGAGAACCGGCCGCGGCCCTGGAGCTGGACGGCACCCCGGCCGAGCCGCTCGGCGAGCCCGACGGAGCGGCCTTCGCCCTCCTTCGCCGGCTCGCGCTGGTGGCGCTCACCGCGAGCGCCTCCGGCGTGCTCGCGGGCGCGCTGGCGCTGACCACGGAGCACATCAAGACCCGCAAGCAGTTCGGCCGCGCGCTCGCCGAGTTCCAGGCGGTGACCATGCAGATCGCGGACGTCTACATCGCCGGGCGGGCGCTGGACGTGGCCGTCCGGTCCGGCGCCTGGCGGGTGGACCAGGGGCTGGACGAGGAGGCCGACCTGGACCTCGCCGTCGCCGCGCACACCGTCGCCGACACCGCGCTCGCCGCCCTTTACACCTGCCAGCACCTGCACGGCGGGCTCGGCCTGGACGTCACCTACCCGCTGCACCGCCACTTCGCCTGGGGCAAGCACCGGGCGCACCTGCTCGGCGGCGTGGAGGCCCGGCTCGACACGATGGGAGCCCTCGTCCGATGCTGATCGACCTGACGCCCGGGCAGAAGCGGCTCCGCGACGAGCTGCGCGAGTACTTCGCCGCCTGCCTGACCGACGAGGACCGCCGCAAGATCGCCGAGGACCCGTTCGGCGAGGCGTACATGGAGCACTGCCGCAGGCTCGGCCGCGACGGCAAGCTCGGGCTCGGCTGGCCCGAGGAGTACGGCGGGGGCGGCTACGGGCCGCTGGAGCAGCAGATCTTCGCCAACGAGATCGCCCGCGCCGAGGTGCCGTACCCGATCATCACCGTGCAGACCGTGGGCCCGACCCTGATGCAGTACGGCACGACCGAGCAGAAGGAGTTCTTCCTGCCCCGCATCCTCGCCGGGGACTGCCACTTCGCCATCGGCTACAGCGAGCCGGGCGCGGGGACCGACCTGGCCTCCCTGCGCACGACGGCGGTCAGGGACGGCGACCACTACGTCGTCAACGGGCAGAAGATCTTCACCTCCGGTGCGCACTACGCCGGGTACATCTGGCTGGCCGCCCGCACCGACCCCGAGGCCAAGAAGCACCGCGGCATCTCGATGCTGATCGTGGACACCCGTGACCCCGGGTACTCCTGGACGCCGATCGTCACCATGGACGGGCGTCACCACACCAACTCGACGTACTACTCCGACGTCCAGGTGCCGGCCGACATGCTGGTGGGCGAGGAGAACAAGGGCTGGGACCTCATCGTCAACCAGCTCAACCACGAGCGGGTCACCCTCGGCCCGGCCGGCAACCTCGCCCGCGTGTACGACCGGTTCGCCGCCTGGGCGCGGCGCACCGGCGCGATCGAGGAGCCCGCGGTGCGCCGGGCCCTCGGGCGCGTCTACGCCTACTTCCGCACCAACGAGCTGCTCAACTGGCAGGTCGCCGCGAACATGGGCCTCGGCTGGCTCGGCGCGCCCGACGCCTCGGCCACCAAGATCTACGGCTCTGAGCGCATGCAGGACGTCGGCAGGATCGTGGGGGAGACGCTGGCGCGGTTCGGCGACCTGTCCGATCCTGAGACCGCCGCGTTCGTCCAGCAGCTCGACCGGTCGGTGAAGGGGGCGATCGTGCTCACCTTCGGCGGCGGGGTGAACGAGGTCCAGCGCGAGCTGATCGCCATGCTGGGCCTCGGCCTGCCGCGGCCGCCACGGTGAGCGCGCGGCGCGGCGTCCCGGCGCGGTGACCGGCGGCCGGCCACGGTGGGCGCGTGAACGAGTCCGGCACGGTGGAGACGCTCGACACGGTTCAGGGAGAGACATGGCGACGGACGCGCTGAGCGGCGATCGCGTTATCGGAGGGCAGAGATGACGACGACGGCGGCGCCGGACCTTCACGAGCGGCTGACCGCCCTGGCGGAACGGCAGATCGCGGTGGGCGAGGTGCGCGGCGTCCCGGCCGCGGACCCCGTCAACCTGCCGATGATCCGCCACTGGGCCGCCGCGATGGGGGACGCCAACCCCGTCTACACCGACGAGGAGTTCGCCGCCGCGAGCGTGCACGGGCAGATCGTCGCGCCGCCGGCGATGGCGCAGGTGTGGACGATGCCCGGGGTCGGCCCGCGCGAGAGCGCGGCCACGCCGGTGGACGACGTGCTGCGGACGCTCGACGAGGGCGGCTTCACCGGGGTGGTGGCCACCAACTGCGAGCAGACCTACCACCGGTACGTGCGGCTGGGGGAGCGGCTGGTCCCCGCCACGCGGCTGACCGGGCTGACCGGGCCGAAGACCACGGCGCTCGGCACCGGATATTTCGTGACCTGGCAGATGGTCTGGTATTCCGACCAAGAGCCGGTGGCGGAAATGATGTTCCGGGTACTGAAGTTTCGTCCGCGGGAGGAGAAAGCCGCGCCCGAGGAGCGCAGTGCGTATCCTCTGCGACCGGCCGTCAACCGGGACACGGCGTTCTTCTGGGAGGGTGTCAGGGAAGGCGAGCTGCGGATCCAGAAATGCGGAGACTGCGGCGAGCTGCGGCACCCGCCCGGGCCCGTCTGCCCGTCGTGCCGGTCGGCGAACAGGGTGTACACCGTGGCGAGCGGGCTCGGCGAGGTCTACAGCTTCGTCGTGCACCACGACCCGCCGGTTCCGGGCATCGAGCGGCCGTTCGTGGTGGCCGTGATCGCGTTACCGGAGGGCATCCGCATTGTCGGAAATGTCGTGGAATGCCCGCCGGAAGCGGTGGGTGTCGGTATGCCGGTGCGAGTGACATACCGCGAAATGGACGACAAGCTGACGTTGCCGATGTGGGTACCCCGGGAGTCGTGATGCGCACACTGACGGAAGACGACATCGAGCGCGGAACCGCGCTCCCGCCGCTGCGCATCGAGCTGACGCCGACCACGGTCATCGCGACGGCCCTGTCCACCATGGACTTCACGCCGGTCCACCATGACGTCGAAGGGGCACAGGCCCAGGGCTCCAAGGACATCTTCCTGAACATCCTGACCACCATGGGGCTGGTCGAGCGCTACGTGACCGACTGGGCCGGGCCGGAGGCCCTGATCAAGGGCATCAACGTCAGGCTCGGCGTGCCCGCGTACGCCGGGGACACGCTCACCTTCAGCGGGACGGTCACCTCCCGCGAGGGCGGCGAGGTGACCGTCGAGGTCCGCGGCGCCGTGAGCCTGGGCGACCACGCCATCGGCACGGTCCGCTTCTGCCTGCCCCGCTGAGGCCGGCGCCACCAGAAAGGGTCACCACGTGCACTCCCTCTCCGGCCGCACGGCCGTCGCGGGCATCGGCGCCACCGAGTTCTCCAAGGAGTCCGGCCGCACGGAACTCCAGCTCGCCGCCGAGGCCGTCTTCGCCGCCCTGGACGACGCCGGGCTCTCCCCGTCCGACGTGGACGGCTTGGTGACCTTCACCCAGGACGCCAACCAGGAGATCGCCGTCGCCCGCGAGGTGGGCATCGGCGACCTGTCCTTCTTCTCCCGCGTCGAGTACGGAGGAGGCGCTGCGTGCGGCACCGTGCTCCAGGCCGCCATGGCCGTCATGACCGGCGTCGCCTCCACGGTGGTCTGCTACCGGGCCTTCAACGAGCGGTCCGGCCGCCGGTTCGGCCAGCCGAACGCCGGCCTCGGCGGCGAGCCGTCATCGCTCGGCGTGGAGATGAGCTGGCACGTGCCCTTCGGGCTGATGACCCCGGCCGCGTGGGTCGCGATGTTCGCCCGGCGGTACATGCACGCCTACGGCGCGACCTCCGAGGACTTCGGCCGCGTCGCCGTGGCCATGCGCCGGCACGCGGCGGCCAACCCGAACGCCTGGTTCTACCAGCGGCCCATCACCCTCGCGGACCACCAGGCGTCGAAGTGGATCGTCGAACCGCTGCACCTGCTCGACTGCTGCCAGGAGAGCGACGGCGCGGTGGCCCTGGTCGTCACCTCGGCCGAGCGGGCCAGGGACCTGCGGCGCTCGCCCGCCGTCGTCACGGCCGCGGCGCAGGGGGCGGGCGCCGGGCAGATGATGATGACCAGCTTCTACCGCGACGACATGACGGGCCTGCCGGAGATGGGCGTGGTGGCGCGCGGCCTGTGGGAGATGTCCGGGCTGTCGCCGCGGGACGTCCAGACGGCCATCCTGTACGACCACTTCACCCCGTTCGTGCTCACCCAGCTGGAAGAGCTGGGGTTCTGCGGCAGGGGAGAGGCGCGGGACTTCATCGCCGGGGGCGGCATCGAGATCGACGGCCACCTGCCGGTGAACCCGCACGGCGGTCAGCTCGGTGAGGCGTACATCCACGGCATGAACGGCATCGCCGAGGCCGTGCGCCAGGTGCGGGGCACCTCCGTCAACCAGGTGCCCGGCGTCCGCAACGTCCTGGTCACCGCCGGCACCGGCGTCCCCACCAGCGGCCTCATCCTCTCCACCGACTGACTTCACCGGCAATGAGGTGATCTTCGCCGACATGCCCCCATAAAGTGGGCTGGACATCGCGGTCGAACCCAGTTGGGAGCACAACGGTGATGAACGAAACCGTCGCCACGGCGTCCAAGCGATTAGTGGCACGCTATTTCCACATGTGGAACACCGGCGACGCCTCCGTCGCCCCGGCCATCCTCAGCGAAGACTGGGTCGACCACGCCCATCCCGAGGTGACCGGCCCCGCGGCCGTGCAACGCTCGGTCGAGCAGCTGAAAGCGGCGCGGCCCGACGTCAGCTTCCACATCGACCGCATCCTTGCCGACGCAGACCGGATCGCGGCCGTCGGCAGCGTTCACCAGGGATCGGATCTCGACGCCTCAGGGACGGGCATGATCTGGCTGGTTCGCATAGCGGACGGACAGATGGCCGAAATGTGGACATACCGCAGCACCGCCTGATGATCGAACGGCGCGGACGCCGGCATGGCGGGCGCCGGGTCAGGGGGTGACGATCGTGGGGACCGTGAAGAACACGAGCATCGCGATCGCGACGCACAGGACGAACCCCGCGAGCTCCCAGAGCCAGTCGTAGTGGTGCTCGCCGATCTTGATCGGCTTCAGCCTGTCATGCCGCTGCGGCCGCGTCCTTCCTCCGGATGGCCCGGCGGGCACGGCATCAGGAGCCGCGGACGCCGTGTCGGCGGTGGCAGCGTCCGTAGACGCCGCGACGGCGGGACCGGACCCCTCGGTCGCGACATCCGTGGAGCCGGCCTCGGCGCCCGCGGACGTGGTCTCGGTGTCGGTGAACGGGGCCGCGGCGCCTGTGGGCGTGGTTCCCGTGTCGATGGACGGGGCCGCGATGTTTCCGGGCGTGGCTTCGGTGTCGGTGGACGAGGTGGCGGCGCCTGTGGGCGTGGTTCGGGTGTCGGCGGACGGGGCCGCGGTGCTCGCCGACGTGGAGTCGGTGTCCGTGGACAAGGTCGCGGCGCCTGTGGGCGCGGATTCGGCGTCGAGGGACGAGGTCGCGGCGCTCGTGGACGCGGGGGCGTTGCCGGGTCCGGACGCGACTTCGGACGGCGGTGGGCTCTGCGCGGGGAAGGCGGGGGCGGTGGCCAGGGAGATCGCCGGCATCTCCACGGTCGAAGGGCCATCGCCCGCCGTGGTCGCGTCGTTGACCGAGGGCTTCACCCACGCGGGCGGGAACTCCCACACGGAGGCGGCAGGGACGGCCGATGGCGTGCCGGACGCGGTCGGCGAAGGCATCGCCGGGTCGCTCAGCGGGGACGCCGCCGGGCCGTTCAGCGGCGGTGTCGTTGAGCCGTTCAGTGGTGGCGTCGCCAAGCCGTCCGGCAGGAGCGTCACCGGGCCGTTCGGCAGGGGCTTCGCCGGGCCGTTCGGCGGGGGTGTCGTCGGGGTGTTCGTGCGTTTGAACGCACCACGCGCCGCCGCGATGAGCCTTGACAGGGCAGAGCCCCGCCGCTCACGCTCGGCAGCCCCTTGCCCGGCCTCCGCCGAGCGGGCGGGCTCCGTGGAAGAAGAACCGGTGTCTGCGCCGTACAGGCCGGACGGGTGGGCGTTCGTGCGGTTCGAGCCGAACCAGTCGACGGGCGTGCCCTGCGTGCTGCGGAAGGCGAACGGGTCGGCGGGTGTGTCATGCGGGGCGGAGGGGTGAGGGCCGTGAAGGTCGGCGGCCTGACCGGTCGCGGGCTCGCGGGTGGCGGGAGTGGTGGGTGCGGTGGGCTCGGACTCGGCGGGCCGTCGCGCGGCGACGGGAGGCGGCGTGCCGACGCTGAAGGTGCGCTGGAGCGTGGGCCACTGCCCGGTCGCCAGGGCGTCCTTGAACGGCGACCCCTTCTCACGGGGGGAGCCGCTCGGCTTCTCGCGAGAGGAGCCGGCCGGCTTCCCACGAAGCCGACCGCTCTGCTCTTCGCGAGGGGGGCCGCCCGGCTGCTCGCGAAGGGGACCGGCAGGCTGCTCATGAGAGGGGCCGGTCGGCTTTCGGGTGGGGATGGAGCGTGCCATGCTGCGGATCTTGGGCATGGGCTCGGTGGTTGCCTCGTGCTTGGACCGGCGGCCGGGCTTCGGCGGCTTCACCTCTTGGGCGGGGAAGACGCCGGTGTTGGTGACCGGGTTCGGCTCGGCGAGCGGCAGCGGCCAGCGCGGTGTGGTGGGCCAGCGCTTGTCCTGCGACCGGGCGGCGGCCTCGGCCGTGCCCGTGCTCGTCTCTTCGGGCAGCGCGCTCAGGATGCGGGCACGCAGGGACACCGGAGGCTTCCGCCAGGGCAGGCGGCCGAGGGCCTCTTCGGCCGGCGCGATGGCGAGCACGGTGTACTCGGCCGCGACCCTTGGCTTCGGCGCCGTGGCCCGGGCGGAGTCGACGGCCGCGACCAGGGACCGAGCGAAACGGTGACGGGCGCTGATCATGAGCTGCTCGGCCGTGTCGGCCGCGACGTCGAGGACCCACGCGAGCTCGACCGTGTCGAGCCCGCAGACCGCCGACAGCAGCAGGACCTCGCGCTGGTGCGGGCGTACCTCGCGCAGCACCCGCTCGACCACGGCCGTCACCGGGTCGGCGGCCGGATCGACCGAGGGGAAGGAGTAGGCGACATCGCGCCGGTAGATCTCGCGGCGGGCGAGCGCGTACAGGGCGGCGCGCGGGGGCTCGACGGCCGGGACGCCGATGAGAACGGCCGCCAGGGCGTTGGCGGCGGAGGCGGTGTCACCGAGCTGGTCGTGGCAGTACGCGAACAGCCCGGCGGCGTGACGGTCGTAGAGCTCGGCGACCAGTTCGCCCCGAGGGCGGCGGTCGATGAGCGAAGGGGTCACAGCCGGATCCTCTGGAATTCTCGAGCGTGGTCGGTGGGTTGGGAGTGGCGCCGGAGGTTAGAGGGGGGTCGGGAGCCAATCATGTCAAGGTCGCGCCGGAGGCCGCACCAATCGATGCCAGTTTGATAGATATCGCGAAAGTACCAGCAAGAAGCACCTGTCCACCGAGCCTTCCCTCTTTTCCGAAAAGCCGACAAGTCGGCATGAGGGGGGCGCTGGGAGGGATTGTCGGAGATCCCCATAGGCTGTGTCGGGATAGATCAAGTGGACCTGCGGTCGGGCCGTCACCTACCGTGGGGGCTGCCGAACGGGTGGTAGCCGTGCGCAGCCGACTCGACGTATCCGGGCCACGAGGTCCGGCCGGAGAAGCACGAGGTCGTGCGTGATCACTTTCGAAGGCGTCACCAAGCGCTACGGCGACGGAACGGTGGCCGTCGACAATCTCAGTCTCCAGGTGCCCACCGGGGCCATAACCGTCTTCGTCGGGCCGTCCGGATGTGGCAAGACGACCTCGCTACGCATGATCAACCGCATGATCGACGCGACATCGGGCCGCATTCTGCTCGACGACCAGGACGTCCGCCAGATCGACCCGCCGACCCTGCGCCGCGGCATCGGTTACGTCATCCAGCAGGCCGGCCTGTTCCCGCATCGCAAGATCGTGGACAACGTCGCGACCGTGCCGTACCTCCTCGGCTGGGACAAGAAGAAGGCGCGCGCTCGCGCGATGGAGCTGCTCGAACGCGTGGGTCTCGACACCGGGCTCGCCGGGCGCTATCCGTTCCAGCTCTCCGGCGGGCAGCAGCAGCGCGTCGGGGTGGCCAGGGCTCTGGCGGCCGACCCGCCCGTGCTGCTGATGGACGAGCCGTTCAGCGCCGTGGACCCGGTGGTGCGCACGAGCCTGCAGGACGAACTGCTGCGGCTCCAGGCCGAGCTGCACAAGACGATCGTGTTCGTCACGCACGACATCGATGAGGCCATCAAGCTGGGCGACACGGTCGCGGTGCTGCGGGTCGGCGGGCATCTCGCGCAGATCGCCGACCCGCCGACCCTGCTGGCCGAGCCCGCGGACGACTTCGTCGAGGGGTTCCTCGGCAGAGATCGCGGCATCCGGCGGTTGTCGTTCGTCCCGGCCGAGGGGGTGGCGGTGCGGCGCGAGCGGGACATTCCCGGGTGGACGGTGGTGCTCGACGCGGACGACCGTCCCTTGGGCTGGCGCGCGAACGACCCGAAAGCGAACGACCCGAAAGCGAACGACCCGAAAGCGAACGCTCCGAAGGCGAGCGGCCCGGACGCGAACGCTCCGGCCGCGGGCGGCCCGAGCGTGGAAGGTCCGGTCGCCAAGGGATCGGCGGCCAACGGCTCGGTCGCCAAGGGCTCGGGTGCGGGTGGCTCCGGGCGGGGGGCAGGAGTGGACGGGCTGCTGCCGTTCGGCGCGTTCGACCGCCGGACCGACTCCCTGCGCGCCGCGCTGGACGCCGCCCTGCTCGCGCCGTCCGGCCACGCGATCGCGGTGGACGGCGACGGGCGCTTCGAGGGCGTCGTCACCCGGGAGGCCCTGGACGAGGCGCTGGCACGTGCCAGGACGGTCTCCCATGGATGAGGGCGAGCCGCTGATCCGCTGGGCGTGGATCGGCCGCAACCTGCCGAACATCCAGCAGATGCTGGTGGACCATGTGATCATCGCGCTGGTTCCCGTGCTGCTCGGGCTGGTCATCGCGCTGCCGCTGGGCCTGGCGAGCGCGCGCTGGCGGGTGCTCTACCAGCCCACGGTGAGCCTGATGAACGTGGTCTACTCCCTGCCGTCGCTCGCGGTGTTCATCGTGCTGATCCCGCTGACCGGCTTGGCCGAGCGCGCGACGGTGATCGTCCCGCTCACCTTCTACTCTTTGGCGGTGCTGGTCCCCGCGGTGGTGGACGGCCTGGCGGCGGTGCCGGACCACGTGCGCCAGTCGGCCGTGGCCATGGGCTTCGGGCCGATGCGGCGGCTGCTCCAGGTGGAGCTGCCCATCGCGGTGCCGGTGGTGCTGGCCGGCCTCCGGGTGGCCACGGTCTCCAGCATCAGCCTGGTCAGCGTCGGCGCGCTGATCGGCCGCGGCGGGCTCGGCTACCTGTTCATCGACGGCTGGCAGCGCCAGTTCCCGACCCCGATCATCGTGGGCATCGTGCTGGTCGTGGCGCTGGCCGTGCTCGCCGACGGTCTGCTGGTGCTGACGCAGCGCCTGCTCACGCCGTGGGCTCGCGCCAGGAGGGCCGCGTGAACTGGCTGATCGACTTCTTCGGCGATCCGGCGAACTGGTCGGGTCCGGGCGGCATCCCGGCCCGGCTGCTCGAGCACGTCCAGTTCTCGCTGGTGGCCCTGCTGCTGTCGATGCTCATCGCGATCCCGCTCGGCCTGCTGATCGGCCACACCGGAAGGGGCGCCGTGCTCGTCGTCGTCACGGCGAACGCGGCCCGCGCGCTGCCCACCCTGGGGCTCGTGGTGCTGATCGTCCTGCTGGTCGGGGTCGGCACGACCTGGCCGGTGCTGGTGCCGCTGGTGGCGCTGGCGATCCCGCCGATCCTGGTGAACACCTACGAGGGCATCCGAGGCGTGGAGCACGACCTGCGCGACGCCGCGTACGGCATGGGCCTGCGCGGCGGCCAGGTTCTGATGAAGGTGCTGGTCCCGGTGGCGATGCCGCTGATCCTGCTCGGGCTGCGCGTGGCGGCGATCCAGGTGGTCGCGACGGCGACCGTCGCCGCGTACGTGGGGCTCGGCGGGCTCGGCCGCTACATCATCGACGGGCTGGCGACCAAGGACTACTCCAGCACGATCGGGGGAGCGGTCCTCGTGGCCGTGCTCGCCCTCGTCGTGCAGATCTGTTTTACGTTGCTGCAGCGTGTGGTGGTCTCACCTGGGGTGAGCCGCCGCGTGAGGCAGTAACATGTACAACCCCCCGATTTTGAAGGGATTAGCACCAATGAGGCGAATCATTACCACCGCGGCGGTCGCACTCGCCGCGGTGCTGACCTTGGGCGCGTGCGGCGGCGGAGACCCGCTCAGCGGCGACACCGGCGCGAGCGCGGCCCCCAGCGCCTCTGGCTCCTCCGCCGGCGCGGCCAAGGCCGTCGTCGGCTCGGCGAACTTCCCGGAGAACGTCCTTCTCGCCTCGATCTACTCCCAGGCGCTCCAGGCCAAGGGCGTCCAGGTGGAGGAGAAGTTCAACATCGGCAGCCGCGAGGTCATCTACGACCAGATCAAGAGCGGCGCGCTGACCGTGCTGCCCGAGTACAACGGCGGGCTGCTCGGCTTCATCGACCGCAAGAGCACCGCGGCGAGCAAGGAGGACGTCAACTCCGAACTCGCCACCAAGCTCCCCGCCGAGCTGGAGATTCTCGACTCCTCCGCGGCCGAGGACAACGACTCCCTCTCCGTCACCAAGGAGACCGCGGCCAAGTACGGCCTGACGACCATCGAGGACCTGGCCAAGGTGGCCAAGGACTTCGCGGTCGGCGGTCCGCCCGAGTTCAAGAAGCGTCGTGAGGCTCAGTTCACGGACGTCTACGGCCTGACGTTCAAGGAGTGGAAGCCCACCGGCGACACCACGGCGGACGCCATCAAGAGCGGCGCCGTCCAGGTGGGCAACGTCTTCACGACCGACCCGAAGATCCTGATCAACGGCCTGGTGCCGCTGCAGGACCCGAAGAGCGTCTTCAGCGCGCAGAACGTCACCCCGCTGGTCAACAAGGCCGGCGTGAACGACACCGTGCGCACGACGCTGAACGCCATCTCCGCCAAGCTCGACACCGCCGGGCTCGTCGACATGATGAAGCGCGTGGCCGTCGACAAGGAGGACCCGCCCGCCGTCGCCAAGGACTGGCTCACCAAGAACGGCCTCGCCTGACCGCGTGAACCGCCTCGCCTGACCGGGCGCGGCCCTCGCTTCCTGGAAGGTCCTCCCGGACGGCTCCTTGCGGAGCCTCCGCGGAGGACCTTCCGCATGAGCGCCGTCCGACAGGCCGCCGCGGTCATGGTCGCGTCATGGCTCCACGGTGGGAACGCCGCCCTCGGCGCGGGCGCGCAGGAGCCGCGCGGTGGTCTCGTCGGCGGGGAGGAACGCCTCCAGGTGCAGCTCGGCCAGGGTGACGTCGACGGCCGTCGCGAACGAGGTGATGGTGGTCAGCAGCCGCAGCTCGCCCTGCGGCGACCACAGGCGCAGCGGCACGGCGAAGCCGAGGTGGTCAGGACCCGGGTCGGCCGCCGGGACGTATCCGGCCAGCTCGGCGATGAACGCCTCCAGCCGCGGGTCGGGGCTCTTGAGGGCCACGGCCCGCATGTTCTCGATGATGTGCCGGCCCCAGGCGGCCAGGTTGCGGACGCGGGGAGCCATGCCGTCGGGGTGCAGCGCGAGCCGGAGCAGGTTGACCGGCGGGCGGAGCAGCTCCGCCGAGGCGCCCTCCGTGAGCACGCCGATGGCGCTGTTGGCCGCCACCACCTCCCCGTACGGGCGCAGCACCACCGCGGGGCAGGGAAGGTGGCCGTCCAGGACGCCGGTCAGGGCGTCGAGCACCGGACGCAGCAGCGGCTCGTCCAGGCGCGACTCGGGGAAGACCGGCGCGTAGCCGGCGGCGAGCAGCAGGGCGTTGCGCTCGCGCGGCGACAGGCCGAGCGACTCGGCCAGCCGCACCACCATGGTGCGGCCGGGCATCGAGCGGCCCCGCTCCATGTAGCTGAGGTGGCGCTGCGTCGTGCCGGCCCTGATGGCGAGTTCGAGCTGGCTCACCCTGCGGCGGTCGCGCCAGCGCCTGAGCTGCTCGCCGAACCGCGTCTCCTCCATCGTCGCGCTCACCGCTTCGTTGTATCCGAGCCCGTGGGCGTCCGGCGATACCTCACAAGGTATGACCCGGCCGCATGCCCGCGCGCGCCCGGCCCGTCGCGCACGCATGCCCGTGTTCGCCGGCCTCGCCGCGCACGCTCGCCCCTGCGCGCCGGCCCGCCGCGCGCGCTCGCCCGCAGGTGGTCGGCGTCGGACGTGGACGCGGACGTGCTGGTGGACCGGCGCGCGGTCGATCGGTGGTAGGAGTGGGGGCCATGAACGAGTTCGTGGAGGCGATGAGGCAGCTCGCCGCGGGGGTGGC
Source organism: Sphaerisporangium sp. NPDC049457 (assembly GCF_055586705.1). Lineage (NCBI taxonomy): Bacteria > Bacillati > Actinomycetota > Actinomycetes > Streptosporangiales > Streptosporangiaceae > Sphaerisporangium > Sphaerisporangium sp. NPDC049457. The sequence goes on from NZ_JBVJHR010000011.1 coordinate 155,605, forward strand.
GGTGGTCACCGTGCGCGAGGAGCGCGACGACATCGGGACGACCGTGACCACGTTCACCTCCCTTTCCGCCGATCCCCCCATGGTGCTGCTGAGCCTGGCCTCCGCCGGCTACCTCTGCGAGGTGCTGCTGCGCGAGGACCGGTGGGCGGTGACCCTGCTGTCCGGCGACCAGGCCGTGATGGCCAGCCGGTTCGCCACGCCGGGGCGTCCCAGCGCGCGCCTGCTCCTCGCCGGGACGCCGCACCATCGGGGCCGCCACACCGGGGCGTTCGTCATCGACGGCGGCGTGGCCGCGCTGGAGGCCGAGACCGCCCGGGTCATCCCCGGCGGCGACCACACGCTGTTCCTGGCCCAGGTGCTCCACGTCGACTACGTCACCCCCGCTCTGCCGCCTCTGGTGCGGCTGCGCGGGCGCTATCGCGCGGCGACCTGACCCGCCGCGACCCGGCCTGCGACGACCTGGTCTGCGGTGACTCGGCCTGCGGCGACCCGGCCTGCGGTGATCGGGGCTCGCGGCGGAGCGTGAAGAGCGCGACGAGGAAGGCCGCGACCAGGAGGCCGGCGCCGACGGCGAAGGCCAGGTGATAGCCGCCGGTCAGCGCCGCGGCCTGGTCCTCTCCCCGCGCGGTCAGGCCCTCGGTGCGGGAGGCCGCCAGCGTGGAGAGCAGGGCGACGCCCAGCGCCATGCCGATCTGCTGGGTGGTGTTGAACACCCCGGAGGCGAGCCCGGCGTCGTCCTCGCCGGCGTCCGACATGCCGAGGGCGGTCAGCGCCGGGATCGCCAGCCCGAAGCCCGAGGCGAGCAGCATCGCCGGGAGCAGGTCGGTGACGTAGTGCGCCCCCACGGGGACGCGGGCCAGCAGCGCGAGCACGCCGATCAGCAGGACGATGCCGGCCAGCAGGACGTCGCGCTCGCCGAACCGGGCGTACAGCCGCGGCGAGACGGCCAGCGACACCGCGCCGATCGCGGTCGCCGCGGGAAGCATCGCCAGGCCGGTCGCGGTCGCGCCGTACCCGAGCACCCTCTGCATGAAGAGCGCGGCGAGCACCTGGAAGGAGAAGAGCGCGGCGACCATCAGCATCTGGACGAGGTTCGCCCCGGCCACGTTCCGCGACCGCAGGACGCGCAGCGGCATGAGCGGGGTCCGCGCGGTGGCCTGGCGGAGGAGGAAGCCGGCGAGCAGCGCGACGGCGAGCGTCCCGAAGCCGATCGTCGGCGCCGACGTCCATCCCTGCGCCTCGACCTGGACGACGGTGTAGATGGCGAGCATGAGCCCGGAGGTGACCAGGAGCGCGCCGAGGACGTCGGCGCCGGCCGCGAGTCCGAGGCCGCGGTCGCGGGGGAGCACGGCCGCGCCGGCCGCGAGCGCGGCCAGGCCGACGGGCAGGTTGATGAAGAAGATCCAGTGCCAGGTCAGGGCGTCGGTGAGCAGGCCGCCGAGCACCGAGCCGATGGACGCGCCGGCGGCGCCGGTGAAGCTGAACACGGCGATCGCCTTGGCGCGCTCGGCGGGCTCGGCGAACAGCGTCACGAGGATGCCGAGGCCGACGGCGGCGGCCATGGCGCTGCCGGCGCCCTGCAGGAACCGGGCGACGATCAGCGTGGCGGGGTCGGCGGCCACGCCCGCGAGCACCGAGGCGGCCGTGAACACCGCCGTGCCGGCGAGGAACACGCGCCTGCGGCCGACGAGGTCGCCGAGCCGCCCGGCCAGCAGCAGCAGGCTGCCGAACGCGATCAGGTAGGCGTTGACGACCCAGCTCAGGCCGGCGGGGGAGAAGCCGAGGTCGGTCTGGATGGCGGGCATGGCCACGGTCACGATGCTGCCGTCGAGGATGGTCATCAGCGTCGCCGTGGCGATCACGCCGAGGGCGACCCATCGCGAGCGCGGCCGGGCCGGGGCAGCCTGCGGCGACGGGCGCCGGCCGGCGTTCGAGGGGGAGGTGGCGGACATAGGTGCTCTCCTGTCGGATGAGACGACAGGAGAGACCGTAGCAGATAGTTTTGTTATAGACGATCCTTGACGGATCTAACTTGCGCGCTGGCGCGCCCGCCGTACCGGCTGCGGATTGTCGGAGGGAGTGGCGAGCTCGCCGGTGACCAGGCGGTTCATGATCCGCAGGAAGACCTCGCGTTCGTCCTTGGCCAGGCCCGCGAGCGCGGACTCGTGGACGCGGTCGACGATCTCCTGACTGCGCGCGGCGACCCGCGCCCCCTCTTCGGTGACCGCGATGATGCGGGCCCGGCGGTCCTTGCCGGACGGGCGGCGCTCGGCGAGGCCGGCCTTCTCCAGGGCGTCCACGGTCACCACCATCGTGGTCTTGTCCATGTCGCCGATCTCGGCCAGCTCGATCTGCGTGCGCTCCTCCTCCAGCGCGTGCACCAGCACACAGTGCATGCGCGCCGTCAGCCCGATCTCGGCGAGCGCCGCCGCCATGCGCGTGCGCAACACATGGCTGCTGTGGTCCAGGAGGAACGACAGGTCAGGTGCGGTGCGTGCGGGCGCCATGGCGGTCATTCCCCCAGCATAACTATTCGTTTCGTGATGGATTATCCGGAAGCGGATCCGCCGCTCGGCTAACGGATCGTCCACGACCCGGGGAGCATGAGGGGGCCGTACGCGGGCAGGCCGAGGTCGGCGGCCAGCCGGGCGAGCGGTCCCCAGGCGCACCTGGCCGAGCGCCGCCGCGCGGTCCTCGCTGGACTCCGGCGGGCGCAGCCGCTCCAGAGGGTGCATGCGCGGATAGACCCGTACGGTGGCGTCCTTGGGCAGGCCCGTCCTGCTGCGGGCGATCGCCAGCGCGTCCTCCAGGCCGCCCAGCTCGTCCACCAGGCCTCTGGCGAACGCGTCCGCGCCCGTCCAGACGCGGCCGCGCGCCAGTTCGTGGGCCCGGTCGCGGTCGAAGCCCCTGCCCTCGGCGACCTTGCCCACGAAGTCGTCGTAGATGCGGTCGAGCCAGGCGTTGACCCGCTCCCACTGCGGCTCGGAGAAGGCGCGGCTCGGCGAGAACATGCCCGAGTTGGCGCCCACGTCCACCGACTCGGAGGTGATGCCGATGCGGCCGAGCAGCTCGCCGACGGCGGGCTTGCCGCCGAACACGCCGATGGAGCCGGTCAGCGTGCCCGGCTGGGCGACGATCACGTCGGCGGCCATCGCGACGAAGTAGCCGCCCGACGCGGCCAGGTCGCCCATCGAGATGATCACCGGCTTGCCGGCCTTGCGCGTGAGCACGACCTCGCGCCAGACGACGTCCGAGGCGACGTAGGACCCGCCCGGGCTGTCGACGCGGAACACGACCGCCTTGACGTTGTCGTCGCGGCGGGCCGCCCGGAACGCGGCCGCGATCGTGTCGGAGCCCATGGAGCCGCCGCCGCCGAGAGGGCTGCGCCCGCTGCGGCCCAGGCGGATCTGGCCGTGGCCGTGGATCAGCGCGACGACCCGCTCGCCCGGGTGCGGGAGCTTCTTGGCGATGGCGCCCTTGGCGTACCGCGAGACGTACAGCAGCAGGTCGCCCTCGCCGCGGACCTCGTCGTACACCTCGTCGCGGTAGGCGAGGCGGTCGACCAGGCCGGCCTCGACCGCCTCGGCGCCGATGAACGGGCCCCGGTCGATGAGCTCGCGGACCCGCTCGGGGGCCAGGCCGCGTCCCTCGGCGATGCCGGAGACGACCTGCTCGACGACCGACTCGGCGATGCGCGCGGTGGACTCGCGGTGCGCCTCGGTCATGTGGTCCTGGGTGAACATGTTCGGGGCGGTCTTGTACTCGTGCCGCTGGCCGATCTGGTAGTCGACGCCGATCTTCGCCAGCGCGTTCTTGACGAAGCGCTGCTCCAGCGAGACGCCGGTCAGGCCGACGTCGCCGGACGGCTGGAGGTAGACCCTCTCGAAGGCGCTGGCCAGGTAGTAGGGCACGGTGCCCGCGCCGAACTCGCCGAAGGTCTCGGCGTAGGCCACGGTCAGCTTGCCCGCGGCCCGGAGCTGGACGACGGCCGTGCGCAGCTCCTGGACCATGGCGAGCCCGATGGGCCGTCCGCCGATCTTGACGATGAGCCCCTTGACGCGTGGATCCCTGCGGGCGCGGCGCAGCCCCGACAGCACATCGGCCAGGCGGGTCTTGCGCATGGACAGCAGGGCGCCGAGCGGGTCGGAGGGCGGCCCCTCGGTCAGGCCCTCGGTGAGGTCGAGTTCGAGCACGAGGGGGGCCGTGCGCCGCTGCCGGAGCCTGTCGACGGTGTCCATGATCGACTTTGTCGCGTCCATAGCGACACCCTAGGCGACGTTTCCGGTGAACAGGCGCACGCTTTCCCTCCGGTTCACACCGGCGGCAGGTCCTCGGCGTCCGCTTCGGTGACGGCGCTCGCGGGCTCCGCAGGCTCCGCGGGCTCGCGCTTCGGGGCGGCGTGGCGCAGGTACAGCGCGCCCAGCGGCGGCACGCGCAGACGCGTGGAGTAGGGCAGCCCGTGCCAGGGCTCCTCGACGGCCTCGACGGACCCGAAGTTGCCCACCCCGCTGCCGAAGTAGTGGTAGGCGTCGGTGTTGATCACCTCTTCCCAGCGTCCGGGGGCGGGCAGGCCGATGGCGTAGTTCTCGTGCGGCGCCCCGGAGAAGTTCACCACGCAGGCCAGCATCGAGCCGTCGGCGCCGTGGCGCACGAAGGAGAAGACGTTGCCGGGGGCGTCGTCGGCGTCGATCCACTGGAAGCCGGACGGGGTGTGGTCCTGCGAGTGCAGCGCCGGCGTCTCGGCGTACAGGTGGTTGAGGTCGCGCACCAGCCGCTGGACGCCCTGGTGCGGCTCGAAGTCCAGCAGCCACCAGTCCAGGCCGCGCTCCTCGGACCACTCGGAGCCCTGGCCGAACTCGCTGCCCATGAACAGCAGCTTCTTGCCGGGATGGGCCCACATGAAGGCGAACAGGGCCCGCAGGTTCGCGAACCGCTGCCACTCGTCACCGGGCATCTTGCCCAGCAGCGACCCCTTGCCGTGCACCACCTCGTCGTGCGACAGCGGCAGCACGTAGTTCTCGGCGTAGGCGTACATCAGCGAGAACGTCATCTGGTGGTGGTGGTACTGCCGGAACACCGGCTCGTGGTGCAGGTAGGCCAGGGTGTCGTGCATCCAGCCCATGTTCCACTTGAACCCGAAGCCGAGCCCGCCGAGGTGCACGGGACGGGAGACGCCGGGCCACGCGGTGGACTCCTCGGCGATGGTGACGATGCCGGGCGCCTCGCGGTAGGCCACCGCGTTCATCTCCTTGAGGAACTCCACGGCGTCGAGGTTCTCGCGTCCGCCGTAGATGTTCGGCGTCCACTCGCCCTCGGGGCGTGAGTAGTCCAGGTACAGCATCGAGGCGACCGCGTCCACGCGCAGGCCGTCGATGTGGAACTCCTTGAGCCAGTAGACGGCGTTGGCGACCAGGAAGTTGCGCACCTCGCGGCGGCCGAAGTCGAAGATGAACGTGCCCCACTCGGGGTGGGTGCCGCGCCTGGGGTCCGAGTGCTCGTACAGGGGAGTGCCGTCGAACCGGGCGAGCGCCCACTCGTCCATGGGGAAGTGGGCGGGCACCCAGTCGAGCAGCACGCCGATGCCGGCCTGGTGCAGCCGGTCGACCAGGTGGCGGAACTCGTCCGGGCCGCCGAACCGCGAGGTGGGCGCGTAGTAGGAGGTGACCTGGTAGCCCCACGAGCCGCCGAAGGGATGCTCGGCGACCGGCAGCAGCTCGACGTGCGTGAAGCCCATCTCGCGCACGTACTCCACCAGCTCGGTCGCGAGCTGCTGGTAGCTCAGGCCGGGACGCCAGGAGGCCAGATGCACCTCGTAGGTGCTCATCGGCGCCGCGAGCGCGTCGCGCTGGGCGCGCCGGCGCATCCAGTCGTCGTCCTCCCAGGCGTAGGAGGACGACTCGACGATGGACGCGGTGGCCGGCGGCCGTTCCGTGCGCCGTGCCATCGGGTCGGCCTTCGACCGCCACACCGAGTCGGCGCCCAGGATGGAGAACTTGTAGTGCTCGCCCGCGCCGACGCCGGGGATGAACAGCTCCCACACCCCCGACCGGCCCAGGGACCGCATCGGGTGCGCCGCGCCGTTCCAGTGGTTGAACCCGCCCTCCACGCGGACGCCGCGCGCGTTGGGCGCCCAGACGGCGAAGGCGGTGCCGTCCTCGTCGTCGTGCCGCATGACACGGGCGCCGAGCACCTCCCACAGGCGCTCGTGCCGGCCCTCGCCGATCAGGTGCAGGTCGACCTCGCCCAGGGTGGGCCAGTGGCGGTAGGGGTCGCCGCCTTCGTACGGCTGCCCGTCGGCGTAGGTGACGCGGAGCCGGTAGGACGGGATCTTGTCCACCCCCGGCAGCGTCACGGCGAACACCCCGTGCGCCTCGTGGCGCATCTCGTGCGCGGAGTCCTCCAAGACCAGCTCGACCTTCTCGGCCAGCGGCTTGAGCGCTCGTACCGTGAGGCCCTCGGGGGAGAGATGCGCGCCCAGGATCGCGTGCGGATCGTGGTGCGCGCCACCGGCCAGCCGGTTCAAGTCAAGATCCGCGTTCATCAGATCGCTCACCGCTCCTCGGCACCGTGACTGCTGTTCATGAGCTAACCCTGCCCCAGATCGTCCCGCCAACCCATGATGTCGGGTGGATCGCACCATGCTTATGGCAATCGCACCGTTTTCGACGATGCTTATGGCAATCGCGAGGTTTTCGGCGCTGCCGGAACGGCCGCGTCACCACCTCAGCACGCGGACGCCGCCGGAGTCCATGTCGACGACGATGCGCCCGATATCCAGTTCGTCGCCGTTGGGGAACCACACGAACAGTTGCAGGCAGCGGCGCGTCTCGCACCCGAACCGGCGGAAGATCAGCGACCTCACCCGCAGATCCGCGGCCGACGAGAAGGGACGGTGCGCCGCCTTGGCGTAAGCCCTGCGGACGATCGAGGCGAGCGGCGGGTCGGCGAGGAGGAACTCCGTCGCGCGCGCCTGCTCGGCGCGGGTCGGGGCCGGCGGATGGCCGCCGTCGCGCGGGTCGCCGGAGGAGGGGAGCCCCAGACGGGACATGGCGCCGGCCTCGCCGCGACGGGCGCGGGCGGCCTCGCGGCTCCGCGCGCTCACCTCGTCGCCGGGGTCACCCTGATCGCCGTGGTCACTGTGATCCTCGCGGTCCTCGCCGCCCTGGTGCTCCTCTTGCCCCGGGCCGGCCCGCCCGGGCCACCCCGGCGGGGACGGACCGTCGAGCCCGGTGTCGGCCGGGCGGGGACGGCGCGGCCCGCTGCCGCCCGTCCACACCGCCAGTGCCGCCACGCCCGTGGTGAGCACCACGGCGAGGGCGCCGCCCACGATGGTGATCGCGAGCCGCCTTCGCCTCATCAGCCCACTCTCTGACTCTGTGTCGACATGTGGTAACAGATGGTATCCGAGGTGTGGTGCGAGGCGTCGTCAACGGCGCCGAGGGTCACCGCCGTCCCGGCCGGTCGCGTCCCGGGACTGGACCGCCCGTCCCTGCCGGCCTCGTTCCCGGCCGGCCGGGGAGTCAGTCGTCGGGGTCGGTGAAGGCGGCGAGCGGGATGGGCAGCCAGGACGGGCGGTTGCGGGCCTCGTAGACCACCTCGTAGGCGGCCTTGCTCAGCTCCAGCGCCCGCAGCAGCACCGCGTCGTCGCCGTGGATGCGCCCGCCGCCCGCCGAGTATCCGGCGATGAACGCCGCCCGGTTGCGCTGGGCCCACTCGACGGCCCGGGGGTGCAGCTCGGCGGCGTCGGGATGGTCGGCCAGCAGGTGGCGCGCCGCGTAGTCGAACGAGCGGAGCATGCCGGCGACGTCCCTGAGCGGGGAGTCAAGGGCGCGGCGGTCCTGCAGCGGCTGCCCCGGCTCGCCCTCGAAGTCGAGCAGGACCCACTCGCTGGGTGTGCGCATGACCTGGCCCAGGTGGTAGTCGCCGTGCACCCGCTGCACGGTGATCGGCCGCCCGGTGTCGGCCAGCCGGTCGAACGCCTCGTGGGCGACCCCGGCGTGGGCGGCGAGCTCGGGCACCTCGGAGATGGCGTTCTCCAGGCGCCGCCTGAACCCCTCGACCATCCGCTTGACCTCGGGCGCCTCGACCGTGCTCGTCGGGAAGGCGGCGGCCAGTTCCTTGTGCAGGTGGGCGGTGGCCATGCCGAGGCGGTTGGACTCGGCGGCGAAGTCGCCCCCGGCCTCCGCGGCGGCGGTGCCGGGCAGTGACCCGTACAGGTCGCGCACGCTGGTGAGGGCCAGCGCCCATCCGTCGCTCGCGGTGGGCAGGAACTCCTGGGTGAAGGCGAGCGTGGTGTTCTGGCCGCCGATGTCGGCCTCGATCCACCCGTACGGTTTGGCGATGTGCGGCGAGCCGCGCTCGGCGAGGGCGGTCACCACTTCCAGCTCCGGGTTCACGCCGGGGACGATCTTGCGGAACAGCTTGCAGATGTAGGCGTCACCGTAGACGAGCGAGGTGTTGGACTGCTCGGCGCCCAGGACCAGGCTGCGCGGCGAGGGGTCGATCTCGACGTCCGGCATGTGGCGAAAGCGCAGCGGGCCGATGTCGGCGCCGGAGGCGATGGACGACAGCAGCACGCCGGTGACGTCGGAGTCGTGCACCGCGTCGTAGGCGTGGCCGTCGGCGGTCTCGCCGATGGCGGCGTGCCTGAGCCGCTGGGGCAGCACGGGACGGAAGCCCACCAGAAGCTGGTAGCGATCGGTGCGCGTGTCCTGACGTACGGTGATGACGAAGTGGCGCACCTGCACCTGCTCGCGGGCCTGCGGCCTGCGGTCCGTGGTCCCGCGGGACCCCGCCACATCGCTGTGGAAGGATTCGGCAGGACCACGAAGGGGCAACGGAGTGGCGGCCTCGACGGCCAGGTCGCTGATCGCGCGGCCCTTGCCGGCGAACCACCGCTGATGGGTGATCCAGCCGGCAAGAAGCTCTTCGAGAGTAGGTCTCACGTCTCCTCGGCTGCTGCGCTCGTTGGCGGAAGGGTGAACCAGTAGAACCCATGCCCGGGAAGCGTCAAAAGATACGGAAGTTCGCCAATTGGTGGAAATGGCACCCCTCCGGTGCACTCCACGGGCGTGACCCCCTCGAACCGGCGCAGATCCAGCTCGACGGGCTGGGGGAAGCGGGACAGGTTGTTGACGCACAGCACCCGGTCGTCGCCGAGCTCGCGGACGAAGGCGAGGACGCTGGGGTTGGAGGAGTTGAGCTCGGTGAACTCGCCGAGACCGAAGACGTGGTGGCGCTTGCGGATCTCGATCATCTTCTTGGTGAAGTGAAGGAGCGAGCCGGGGTTCTTCTGCTGGGCCTCGACGTTGAGCGCCTGGTACCCGTAGATCGGATCCATGATCACGGGAAGGTAGAGGCGGCCGGGGTCGCAGTCGGAGAAGCCCGCGTTGCGGTCGGGGGTCCACTGCATGGGGGTGCGGACGCCGTCACGGTCGCCCAGCCAGATGTTGTCGCCCATGCCGATCTCGTCGCCGTAGTACAGCACGGGGCTGCCCGGCAGGCTCATCAGCAGGGCGGTGAACAGCTCGATCTGGTTGCGGTCGTTCTCCAGCAGCGGGGCCAGGCGGCGGCGGATGCCGACGTTGGCCCGCATCCGGGGGTCCTTGGCGTACTCGGTGTACATGTAGTCGCGCTCTTCGTCGGTCACCATCTCGAGCGTGAGCTCGTCGTGGTTGCGCAGGAAGATGCCCCACTGGCAGTTCTCGGGGATCTTGGGGGTCTGCGCCATGATCTCGGAGATGGGGTAGCGCGTCTCGCGGCGGACGGCCATGAAGATGCGCGGCATCAGGGGGAAGTGGAAGGCCATGTGGCACTCGTCGCCGCCGGTCACCGGGTCGCCGAAGTACTCGACGACGTCGGCCGGCCACTGGTTGGCCTCGGCGAGCAGCACGCGGTCGGGGTAGAGCGCGTCCACTTCCTTCCTGATGCGCTTCAGGTAGGCGTGGGTCTGCGGGAGGTTCTCGCAGTTGGTGCCCTCCTGCTCGAACAGGTAGGGCACGGCGTCCAGGCGGAAGCCGTCGATGCCGAGGTCCAGCCAGAAGTTCAGGACCTCCACCATGGCGTCCTGAACCGCGGGGTTCTCGTAGTTGAGGTCCGGCTGGTGGTGGAAGAACCGGTGCCAGTAGTACTGCCCGCGCACCGGGTCGAAGGTCCAGTTGGAGGTCTCGGTGTCGATGAAGATGATGCGGGCGTCGCTGTAGCTCTCGTTGTCGTCCGACCAGACGTAGAAGTCGCCGAACGGGCCGGTGGGATCGTGCCGGGACGCCTGGAACCACGGGTGCTGGTCGCTGGTGTGGTTCATGACGAGGTCGGCGATGACGCGCATGCCGCGCTTGTGCGCCTCGTCCACGAGCTTGATGAAGTCCCCCAGATCACCGAAGTCAGGGAGGATCTTCATGAAGTCGGAGATATCGTACCCGCCGTCTTTCAGGGGGGATTCGTAGAGTGGCAGCAGCCACAGACAGTCGACGCCGAGCCACTGGAGGTAATCCAGCTTGCTGATCAGGCCGCGGATGTCACCGGTGCCGTCGCCGTTGCTGTCCGCGAAACCCCGGATGAGGACCTCGTAGAAGACGGCGCGCTTGTACCAATGAGGGTCGCGCGGCTTTTCGTGTGTGAAGGTGTTCGGGACGGGCTGAGGCGTCAAGCTCACCTGTGGACTCCCCGCTGTGCTGATGCGCGCTTTCCGCCGCCTTCGCCAGGGCCTGCTACGGCTGACTGGCCGGCGTCGCTCGCAGTGTGAGGACGTGGGCTGGGTTGGTATGCGGATCGAGACGCACGTAGTTGGCATGCCGCCAGTGGTACGACTCGCCCGAGAGCTCATCGTCCACGACGAATTCGGCGTCCCAATCGAGGCCGAGGGCCGGCATGTCCAGCCAGACCGTCGCCTCATGGGTGTTGTGTGGATCGAGGTTGACCACGACCAGGACCACATCTCCTACGGCGTGCCTTCGTGTGGACGCGTCATAGGCGCCGGGCAGCCGCTTCGAGAAGCAGATCATGTCCGGGTGGTCGATGTTGTGAAACCGTAGGTTACGCAGTTCCTGAACCGCCGGGTGTGCTCTTCTGAACAAATTGAGGGTTGTGAGGAAGGGAGCCAGGCTCCGGCCCTCGTGCTCGGCGGCGGCCCAGTCACGCGGCCTCAGCTCGAATTTCTCGCTGTTGAGATATTCTTCGCTGCCCGGTCGCACCGAGACGTTCTCCGCGAGCTCGTAGCCCGCGTAGACCCCCCACGTCGGTGACGCCAGCGCCGCCAGGACGGCCCTGATCTTGAACGCCGGAACGCCCCCGTTCTGCAGGTACTCGTGCAGGATATCCGGAGTGTTGACGAAGAAGTTCGGGCGCAGGAAGTGCGACGTCTCGTGCGACAGCTCCGCCAGGTAGCTCTCGAGGTCGGTCTTGGAGTTCTTCCACGTGTAGTAGGTGTACGACTGGTGGAAGCCGATCTTGGCCAGCGTCTGGAGCATCGCGGGACGGGTGAACGCCTCCGACAGGAACAGCACGTCGGGGTCGGTCGCGTTGATCTCGGCCGTCAGCCGCTCCCAGAACCCCACCGGCTTGGTGTGCGGGTTGTCCACGCGGAAGATGCGCACGCCGTGGGACATCCAGTGGCGTACGACCCGCAGGACCTCGGCGTAGATGCCCTCGGGGTCCTTGTCGAAGTTCAGCGGGTAGATGTCCTGATACTTCTTCGGCGGGTTCTCGGCGTAGGCGATCGAGCCGTCCGCCCTGATCGTGAACCAGTCGGGGTGCTCCTTGACCCAGGGGTGGTCGGGGGAGCACTGCAGGGCGAGGTCGAGCGCGACCTCCAGGCCCAGCTCGCGGGCCCGGGCCACGAACCCGTCGAAGTCCTCCAGCGTGCCGAGGTCGGGATGGACCGCGTCGTGGCCGCCGTCCTCCGAGCCGATCGCCCAGGGCGAGCCCACGTCGTACGGCTCGGGGTGCAGGGTGTTGTTGCGGCCCTTGCGGAACGTCTCGCCGATCGGGTGGATCGGCGGCAGGTACACCACGTCGAAGCCCATGCCCGCGACGGCGGGCAGCCGCTCGGCGGCGGTACGGAAGTTCCCCGACCTCGGGACGCCGGCCTCGTCGACGACCGCGCCCTCGGACCGGGGGAACAGCTCGTACCACGACCCGTACAGCGCGCGCCTGCGGTGCACCCGCACCCGCAGCCTCGGCCCCCGGGTCACCAGGTCGCGCAGCGGGTGGGCGGCCAGCACGCTCGCCGTCTCGGGAAGCTGCGCCACCGCCAGCCTCGCCCGCGGGTCCAGATCGTCGTCGCGCAGCTGCTCGGCCACGTGCTGCAGGGTCATGCGATGGACGCACTTGTCGCAGCCGGCCTGGCGCACGCCCTTGGCGGCGCGTTCGAACAGCCGCGCCCCCTCCTCGCACATGAGGTCGACGTCGATGCCGCGAGGGATCTTGATGGCGGCGTCGTGGAGCCAGGTGGCGATCGGATCGCTCCAGGCCTCGACGCGGAACTGCCACTCGCCCTCGGTCGGCAGCGTCACCTCCACGGCCCAGCGGTCGGTGCCGGGGGCGACCTCGCGCATGGGCAACGGCCGGCCCCGCGAGCCTTGCGGGTCGGTCAGCACGACCCCCGCCGCCACCGCGTCATGTCCCTCGCGGAACACGGTGGCGCTGATCTCGAAGGTCTCGCCGGCCGCCGCCTTCGCGGGCCACTGCCCGCAGTCGACGACAGGTTGGATGTCCTGAATTGGGATTCGTCCGATCATCGCGTCTCAAGGTAGCGGCGACGCACCGGTCGTCGCCGGGATTGTGAGGGCAGGGTGATCTTCACTTTCGAATAGTGACCGGTCCGAGCCGGAGTGTGGGCGGACATTTGTCGGCGGGCATGGTCGGCCGCGCCCCAGGTGACAGGCGTCGTCCCGGGGCTCGGAGGCTGCGTGAGGCTCTTACATGGGACTGCCCCCATAGTCGCTCTTCAAGCCTGCCTGAGGGAAGTCGGGGGATACTTGGGGTGGCTTGTGTCCCTTACCCTCGACACAGCCCACCTGCGGTCATAGGCCGCACATGATCAATTTGACATCACTGTAATGACTCGGACTTCGTGAGGTTTGAGCTGCTTGGGTAGCGGTGAGAGCAGAAACGCATGAGATCTGGTAGGCGCACAAGAGTGTTCCGGTCGCGCGTCGTGGCGCTGAGTAACTAGGGTCTGGCCCCGTGAGAGCAATCCGCAGGTTCACCGTCCGTACCGTCCTTCCCGTGGAGCTCGCCGCGCTCGGCGAGCTCGTCCACAATCTGCGCTGGTCATGGCATCCCGAGACCATGGACCTGTTCGCAGAGGTGGATCCCGACACGTGGCAACGGGTAGGGCACGACCCCGTCGCGCTGCTGGGCGCGGTGGAGGCTGACCGGCTGGCCGAGCTGGCCCGTGATCGCAGGTTTCTCCGCAAGCTGGCCGACGCCGCCGACGACTTGCGCGAGTACATGACCGCGCCGCGGTGGTACCAGACACTGCCCGGCGCGCCCGCGGCCATCGGCTATTTCTCGCCCGAGTACGGCATCGCCGCCGCGCTCCCGCAGTACTCGGGAGGTCTCGGCATCCTCGCCGGCGACCACCTGAAGGCCGCGAGCGACCTCGGCGTGCCCATCCTCGGCGTCGGGCTGCTCTACCGGCACGGCTACTTCAGCCAGTCGCTGTCGGCCGAGGGCTTGCAGCAGGAGCACTACCCGAGCCTCGATCCCGGCGGCCTGCCGCTCAGCCTGCTCAAGGAGGAGGACGGCACGCCGTCCCGCGTCGCCATCCCGCTGCCCGAGGGCCGCGCGCTGCACGCGCAGATCTGGGTCGCGCAGGTGGGCCGCGTCCCGCTGCTGCTGCTCGACTCCGACGTGGCCGAGAACGACAACGCCGCGCGCGACGTCACCGACCGGCTCTACGGCGGCGGCACCGACCACCGGCTCATGCAGGAGCTTCTGCTCGGCATCGGCGGTGTGCGGGCGCTGCGCGCGTACTGCCGCGTCACCGGCCACCCCGAGCCGGAGGTCTTCCACACCAACGAGGGCCACGCCGGCTTCCTCGGCCTTGAGCGCATCCGCGAGCTCACCGAGCACCGCCTGTCGTTCGACGAGGCGCTGGAGGCCGTCCGGGCCGGCACCGTCTTCACCACGCACACCCCGGTGCCCGCCGGCATCGACCGCTTCCCCGCCGAGATGATCGGCAAGCAGTTCGGCGGCGAGAACGCCTGGCCGACCGTGCCCGTCGAGCGCATCCTGGCCCTCGGCGCCGAGCCCGACGGGCCTGAGGGCGGCGAGGCGATCTTCAACATGGCCGTCATGGGCATGCGGCTGGCCCAGCGGGTCAACGGCGTCTCCGAGCTGCACGGCGCCGTCAGCCGCGAGATGTTCCAGGGGCTGTGGCCGGGCTTCGACCTGGACGACATCCCCATCGGCTCGATCACCAACGGCGTGCACGCCCCCACGTGGGTCGCGCGCGAGGTCATGGAGCTGGCCGGCAAGGAGCTGCCGTCGCTGATCGAGATCGCCCAGGGCTGGGAGGGCGTGCAGAAGCTCTCCGACGAGGACATCTGGGCCATCCGCGGCAGGCTGCGCCGCACGCTCGTCGAGGGCGCCCGCGCGCGGCTGCGCGCCTCCTGGCGCGCTCGCGGCGCCTCCACCGTCGAGCTGGGCTGGATCGACGAGGCTCTGGACCCCGACGTGCTGACCTTCGGCTTCGCCCGCCGGGTGCCGTCCTACAAGCGGCTCACGCTCATGCTCAAGGACCCCGACCGGCTCAAGCAGCTGCTCCTCGACCCTGACAAGCCGGTCCAGATCGTGATCGCCGGCAAGGCCCACCCGGCCGACGAGGGCGGCAAGAAGCTCATCCAGCAGATCGTGAGGTTCGCCGACCGCGAGGACGTGCGCCACCGCATCGTCTTCCTGCCCGACTACGACATGGCCCTCGGGCAGCTCATGGTCCAGGGCTGCGACGTGTGGATGAACAACCCGCTGCGCCCGCTTGAGGCGTGCGGCACCTCCGGCATGAAGGCCGCGCTCAACGGCGGCCTGAACCTGTCCATCAAGGACGGCTGGTGGGACGAGTGGTTCGACGGCGACAACGGCTGGGCGATCCCCACCGCCGACGGCGTCGAGGACCCCGACCGCCGGGACGAGATCGAGGCCGGCGCGCTGTACGACCTCATCGAGCGCGAGGTCGCCGACCGGTTCTACGACCGCGCCGGCGGCACGCACCCGCGGCGCTGGCTCGACATGGTCAAGCACACCTTCACCTCCCTCGGCCCGAAGGTCCTGGCCGGGCGCATGCTGCGCGACTACGTCGTCGGCCTGTACACCCCGGCGGCCAAGTCGGCTCGCGAGCTGTCCACGGCCGACCACACCAAGGCCCGCGAGTTCGCCGCCTGGAAGCTGCGGGTCACCCGCGCATGGCCGGGCGTGCGGGTCGAGCACATCGAGACCTCCGGCATCGGGGACACCCCCGAGCTGGGCGCGTCGATGGAGGTGCGCGCCACCGTCGCGCTGGGCGAGCTGTCGCCCGGCGACGTCAGCGTGGAGGCCGCGTACGGCAAGGTCGGCGGGCACGACCAGCTGCTCGGGCCGTCGTACGTCACCCTCGCCGCCGAGTCGGTGAGCGACGACGGCAAGGCCGCCTACACCGGCGTGGTCCCCCTCGACCGCACCGGCGCCTTCGGGTACACCGTCCGAGTCGTCCCGGCCCACCCCCTGATGTCCTCTCCCGCCGAACTCGGCCTCATCGCCGTTCCGGAGGAGCCCGCGGGCATGACCAGCGGCACCCTCCGCTGACGTCCCGCTCCACCCCGGCACCGGGCACGGCCACCCTGGCCGGCCCGGTGTCGTCGTTCCGGGACCTTCTCGCGTCACCCCCCGGTTCGGAAATATCCGGCCTTGCTGCTAAGTTCCGATTAGTCGCTAAGCATTCCTTAGTACCTAAGGTCCGCGGACGCCCCCTCGGGGCCGGCGTCCGGGCGGTGAGGAGATGGACATGGCCAAGCTGGAGATCATCGTGGCGAGCACGCGGCCGAACCGCGCGGGGTCGCCCGTGGGGGACTGGATCGCGACGGAGGCCAAGGCGCACGGAGGGTTCGACGAGGTCGAGGTCGTGGACCTCGCCGAGCTGGCCCTGCCGTTCATGGACGAGCCGCACCATCCGCGGCTGCGGAACTACATCAACCAGCACACCCACGACTGGAGCGCCAAGGTCGACGAGGCGGACGCCTTCGTGTTCGTCATGCCGGAGTACAACTTCGGCTACAGCGCGCCGCTGAAGAACGCGATCGACTACCTGTTCCACGAGTGGGCCTACAAGCCGGTCGGGCTCGTCAGCTACGGCGGCGCCTCGGGAGGCCTCCGGGCCGCGCAGATGATCAAGCAGGTCGTCACCACGCTCAAGATGGTCCCGGTGGTGGAGGCCGTCTCCATCCCCTTCGTCGGCCAGTTGATCGGCGAGGACGGTAGTCTTTCCCCCGACGACGGCATGCTCGCGTCGGCCAAGGCCATGTTCGATGAGCTCAAGCGCGTCAGCGAGGCCCTGAAGCCGCTGCGTGAGACACAGCCCGCATGAGGAGCGACCCGTGACCGCCACGACGGACGTCCACAAGGTCTGCGCACGGTTCCACACGGCCGTCGAGCTGATCGGCGCCCGCTGGACCGGCGCGATCCTGCGCGTGATCTTCACGGGAAGTCATCGGTACGCGCAGATCAAGGAGGCCGTACCGGGGGTCAGCGACACCATGCTGGCGTCCCGGCTGCGCACCATGGAGGCCGAGGGCCTCGTCGAGCGCAGCGTCCTTCCCTCCTCCCCGGTCCAGGTCGAGTATCACCTCACCGAGAAGGGCCGCGACCTGGCCCCCGTCCTAGAAGCCATGCTCGCCTGGTCCCACAAGTGGATCCCGCTCCCCACCCCCGGCGCTGACCACATCGCCGCAGAGTAACGCGCTCAGTCGGCGAACAGTTCGTCCGTGGTGGTCGCGGTGATGCTGCGCAGCATCCAGGTGTCGAGCAGGGTGAGATCGGTGCAGGCTGTGATGCGCTCGCGGGCGTCGTCGGAGACGTGGACGCCGCGAGCCTTGAGAATGGTCAGCACCGCGTTGCCCCTCTCTTCGGCCCGCGCTTTCCGGCGTCCTGCTTGAAGTCCTGCTTGAAGTCCTGCTTGACGTCCTTCCTCAAGTCCTTCTTGACGTCCTTCCTTGAGACCTTCCTGTCTGCCTGCTTCGAGTCCCTTGCCGTAGTGCTCTTTGGCGAAGGGGCTGTAGACGGGCCAGGTGGCGTCCTTCATGATCTCCTCCAGGGTGCGGCCGGTCGCGGAACATCAGGTTGAGGGTGTCGTGTACAAAGGGAGGGTGCGTCACGGAATGTTATAAGACAAATACGCCGAGTGGTGACGTCGGTCCGGCTGCGTGGTCGCTTCGGGGTGGGTGGACGTCCGTCCTGCGCCGAGTCAGCGGGGCTTGTCAGGGAATGTGATGTAACGGTCATCTGTGGGATTCGGGTAGATCAGGCTTTGCCGTTAGGGTGACCGGTCATGGCTGGGTTGGTGATGCGTGTCCTGGCGCCGCTGCGGCTTCGGCGCGCCGTGGTCGGCCGGTTGGATGCCCGCTATGTGACGCGGGCCGACCACCGGCAGGACGTGCGGGACGCCCTCTGGGAGGTCCAGGCGCTCAAGAGGGAGATCGAAGGGCTGCGGCGCGACGTCGAGCAGCTCCGGCGCGAGGTCAAGCGCGCGGGCTCGCCCGCGCCGAGCACGGCCCTGACCGCGAAGGTCGAGGACGCGCACCGGCTGGCGACCGAGACCGCCTCGGCCGTCGATCATCTCCTCCAGGCGGAGGTCCGGCTCTGGCAGGCCGTGGACGGTCTCAGGGAGAGCGGTGCGGTCTCCAGCGAGAGCGGCGGCGGGACCGCGTCGTGAGGGTGGCGTGGACGTTCCGCGAAGGCGTCTTCGAGCTGCGCCTGCGGCTGGACGCCTGGGAGGAGCTCGCCGGGACGGTCACGGACGGGCATCCGGTGGAGCTGGCGACCGACACCTGCCATGTGCGCCTGCCCGGCCGCCGAGGCGCCTCCGCCTCCACGGCCTTCGATCCTTCGCGGGCGCCGGACGGCCCCGACTCGGTGCATCCCGATCTGCTGGCGCTCGCGGCCTGGACGGTGGCGGCGCCGTGGACGCGGCGCAGGGTGGTGTTCGACCGGCCGATCTCGCCGGAGCTCGCGGCGGCGTTCGACAGCGGCTGGGGGATCGAGGCGGGGCCGGTGGGCGGGACGCCCCGTCCGGCCGGTACGCGGGCGGCGATCTCCTACAGCGGCGGAGCAGACTCCGCGGCCGTGGCCGCCATGCTGCCGGACGCGCCGCTGGTCCACTTCCGCCGGGTCGCCCACCCGCGCGTCCCCAACCGCTGGACGCACTACCGGTCGGACGTGCTGGCCGCGCTGGCCGAGAAGACCGGCAGGGACGTGACGGTCGTCGAGTCCGACCTTGAGTTCCTGCTGCGCTCTCCCCGGCCCGGTTACCCCGAGCACCACGCCGTGATGGCGGGCGCCGTCCTGCTGGCCGACGCCATGGACCTCGGCGGCGTCGCCCTGGGGTACGAGATCGGCTCCCGGTGGCTGGGCGGCGGCCGGTACGTGCACCGGTACACGCCCGACAACCCCATGTGGTCTGCGCACGGGCCGTGGGGCCGGCTGTTCGCCGCCGCCGGCCTGCCGCTCGTCCTGCCGGTCGCCGGCATCAGCGAGGCGATGACGATGCGCGTCGCGCTGGGCTCCGAGCTGCGCGACCAGGTGCGCTGGTGCCTGCGCGGCGACGACGCCGGCCCGTGCGGGCGGTGCGGCAAGTGTCTGTACAAGGAACTGATCCAGGCCGCGATCGAGCGGCGGCCGATGCGCACGACGATCACGGCCGACCGGCCGGTGGCCCGCAAGTGGCAGCAGCCGCCGCCCTACGGCGGCCAGGAGATGATCGAGTACGGCTGCGCGCACGTCCCGGGCATCGAGGACACGCCCTTCGCCCGCGCCGCCGAGTACCTGCGGGCCACACCCGGGTCAACCGCGTGGCTGGAGCGGTGCTACCCTCCGGCCGTCGAGGAGATCCCAGCCCGATGGCGCGGCACGATCGCGGAGATCATGGAGCGTGACTTCGGCTTCATGCGGGCGGACGACATCGAGCGGGTAGAGAGCTGGGGAGGGCGATGAAGGTCTACGTTTCGGTCGACATGGAAGGCGTGACCGGGCTCACCGACCCCGAGGAGATGCACGCCGGAGGCCGCGGCTACGAGCGCGGCTGCGAGCTGATGACCGCCGACGCCAACGCGGTGATCGCCGGCGCCTACGAGGCCGGTGCCACGGCCGTGACCGTCAACGACGCTCACGGCTCCACCAAGAACCTGCGAGTCGACCTGCTGGACGCCAGGGCCACCCTGCTCCGCGGCCCCGGCAAGCCGATGCGCATGGCCCAGGGGCTGACCGCCGACTTCCGGGCCGCCTGCTTCGCCGGCTACCACGCGCGCGCCGGCACGCAGCACGGCGTGCTGAACCACACCTGGATGGGCAAGGAGATCCAGAACGTCTACCTCAACGGCGAGGTGTGCGGCGAGACGCGGCTGGTGGCCGGGTTCGCCGGGTTCCTCGGCGTGCCGGTGGCGCTGGTCACCGGCGACGAGGCGGTCTGCGCCGAGGCCCGCGAGCTGCTCGGCGACGTCGAGACGGTCGCGGTCAAGAAGGGCGTGGACAAGTTCGCCGCCGAGCTGCTGCCGCCCAGCGTCGCCCAGGCGCTGATCCGCGAGGCCACCGCCCGGGCGCTCAACCGGCTGAGCGACTTCCGGCCGCACGTGGTGGCGCCGCCGTTCACGCTGGGGGTCGAGTGGAACTCCACGGCCATCGCCGCGGGCTGCTCCCTCATCCCGGGCGTCCACGCGGCGGGTCCCCGGCACACCGAGTTCACCACGGAGGACTTCCGGGACATCATGGCGCTGCTCGGCATCTTCGCCATGATCGCGGGCCAGGTGGCCTGCGGCAGCGGCGTGTACGGGTGAGCCCGTGGCCGACGAAGGGTCGCCGGGAGATCTCGGCGACGGTTCCCCCCAGCATGGAAACCCCCCAGAGCGCGCGAACCTCTCCCGGCGCGCGAACTCCCCGGCGCAAGGAGATCACTCCAAGCGCCGGCGCGATGGCTCGCCGGGGCCGGACGGCCTGACGCGGCGGTCGTTGCTGGTCGGCATCGGCGCGGCCGGCGGCGCGGGCGCCATGTACGCCGCCATGGGAGTGCTCGGGCTGGCCCCGACCAAGGACACCGCCCCGCTGCCCGTCGTGGGCGGGTCGGCCGCGCCGTCGCCGTACGTGCCGCCGCAGCGCTCCGACTTCGCCCTGCGCGGCGGGCGCGCCGCGTCCGTGCTGGTGCTCGGCGCGGGCGTCGCCGGGCTGGCCTGCGCGTACGAGCTGGGCAAGGCCGGGTACGAGTGCACGGTGCTGGAGGCCCGCGACCGGGTGGGCGGGCGCAGCCTCACGCTGCGCGGCGGCGACACCCTGGCCGAACTGCCGCTCCCCGGCCAGGCGGGCGATGGCCTCCAGCGGGTGACGTTCGGGGAGGGCACGTACTTCAACGCGGGCCCGGCCCGCATCGCGCAGTGGATGGTCACGCTCGACTACTGCCGGGAGCTGGGCGTCCCGCTTGAGGTGTTCGTCAACGGCAACTCCGCCGCCTACGTGCTGACGGACGGCATGAAGCGGCCCGTGCGGATGCGCACGGCGCGCGCCGACGCCTACGGGTACATCTCCGAGCTGCTGGCCAAGGCCGCCGACGCGGGGGCGCTGGACGCCCGCCTGACCGCCGCCGACAAGGAACGGCTGCTGGACTTCCTCACCCATTTCGGGGAGATCGGCTCGTCGCACGCCTACACCGGGGGCGAACGCCGCGGTTTCCGGGTCGACCCGGGCGTCGGGCCGGGGGCCGGGCTCGGCGCGGTCCCGTCGCTGACGGAGGTCCTCAGCCAGGGCCTCGGCCGGGCGCTCACGATGGACGCCGGCTATGAGCAGGCGATGCCGATGTTCCAGCCGGTGGGCGGCATGGACGCGATCGTCCGCGCGCTGGCCCGGCAGGTCGGCGCCGAGCGCATCAGGACCGGCACCCGGGTCACCGGGATCACCTCCACCCCCGACGGGGTGGAGGTCGCGATCGAGGGCGGCGCGCCGCTGCGGGCGCAGTACTGCGTGGCGGCGCTGCCGCCGCACCTGCTCGCCCGCATCCCCGGCAACCTCGGCGCCGACGTCAAGGCCGCCCTGTCCTCGGCGGTGCCGATGGCGGCGGGCAAGCTCGGGCTGGAGTACGGCCGGCGCTGGTGGGAGATCGAAGACCGCGTCTACGGCGGGGCCACCGAGACCGACCTCGACGTTGGCCACATCTGGTACCCGTCCTACGGCTTCCACGGGCAGCGCGGGCTGGTGGTGGGCTACTACAACACCGGCGCCGACGCCGAGGCCTACGGCGCGCTGACCCACCAGCGGCGGCTGCGCCGGGCCCTGACCCAGGGCCGCAGGATCCACGGCGGCAAGTACGGCCGGGACCTGCTGGCAAGCGCCTCCGTCGCCTGGCAGCGGCAGCGGCACATCGAAGGCGCGTGGGTGCGCTGGACCTCGCCGAACGCGGCGCGGCCGCTCCTGCGCCCGGCCGGGCGGGTGTACTTCGCGGGGGACTGGCTCACCCATCTCATCGCATGGCAGGCAGGGGCCTTCGAGTCCGCACGTAAGGTGGTGACCGAGCTCCACCACCGCGTACTTAAGGAGGCATGACCCATGAAGCTGGGCACGCTCGAATGGGTGCCCGCCGGCGAGCGGCCCGATCTGCTCGCCGACCCGGTCGCCCGTGCCGTCCAGACCATGGCCGACGAGGTGGCCGTGGCGCCGATCGACCCGGCGCTGGCCGACACCGCCGCGTTCTGCGAGCGGTACGGCGTCGCCCTGCACGAGTCGGCGAACTGCGTGATCGTGGCGGCCAAGCGGGGCGGCGAGACGCGGTACGCGGCCGTCATGGTGCTGGCGACGATGCGCGCCGACGTCAACGGGGTCGTCCGCCGGCATCTCGACGCGCGCAAGACCTCCTTCGCGCCGCAGCAGGAGGCCGTCGCGCTGTCGGGCATGGAGTACGGCGGCATCACGCCTCTCGGCCTGCCCGACGACTGGCCCGTGCTGGTGGACGCCGAGGTGGCGCGGCAGCCGCTGGTGGTCATCGGCAGCGGCATCAGGGGCTCCAAGCTGGCGCTTTCGGGTGAAGCGCTCGGCCGCATCAAGGCCGCCGAGGTGGTCCCGCTGGCTCAGTGACGCGCACAGGTCACAGAAGTTTCCCTTTTTGGGAAACCGTTGGGGCCGGTTCAGGCGTTGTACTACCGGGAATGTGGCCTCTTGGTTCCTCTCATGGGCGGGGTTTAAGCCGGTATGGTGCTACGTGCCGTCAACGGCCGCGAGCGCGCGCAGCGCTCTGGTCCGCGCGCCGGGCTCAAGGGAGAGACCGGCGGCCGCCTCCTGCGGATCGCCGGCCGGTGGGCCGGCAGCGGGGGTTGCCTGCCGCGATGGCGTGCGGGTTCGCGCCCCGCGGATCCGTCGGTGTGCCATGCCATGATTCGCCGACCGGGCTTTTCCGGTATGGGCATTGCACAAAGTGAGCGAACCATGACAATTGGAGCAAGGCGCTTTCCTCCGGTCATCGATGCCGGGGCACCGCCGGAGATCAGATGAATCATGACGACCGATTGGGCCCCTACCGGCTGCTCCGGCGGCTCGGTGAAGGCGGCATGGGAGTGGTGCATCTCGCACTCGACTCCCAGGGCAGGCAGGTCGCCGTCAAGGTGCTCCGCGCCGAGGTGACCGGGGACGATGTCGCACGCCGCAGGCTGGCGCGCGAGGTCGAGACCATGCGCCGGGTGCGCAGCAGCCACATCGCCGAGGTGCTCGACGCCGACGTGACGGGCAGCCGTCCCTACATCGTGACGCGTTACGTCCCGGGCAGGCCCCTGGACGACGCGGTCAAGCAGGACGGCCCGCTGGAGGTCGGCGCGCTGCTCCGGCTGGCCTCCGGCGTCGCGGAGGCGCTCGCGGCCGTGCACGCCGCCGGCGTCATCCACCGCGACCTCAAGCCCGGCAACGTGCTCATGCTCGACGGCGAGCCCGTGCTCATCGACTTCGGCATCGCCCAGGCCGTCGACGCCACCAGGCTCACCCAGACCGGCATGTTCATCGGCACCCCCGGCTACCTCGCGCCCGAGATCATCGAAGGCCACGAGGCCGGGCCTGAGGTCGACGTGCACGCGTGGGCGGGCACCATGCTGTACGCCGCCACGGGCGCGCCGCCGTTCGGCAAGGGCACGCTCGAAATGGTCTTCTACAACATCACCGCGGGCCGGGCCAACGTCGACGCGGCCCCGGCCGTCATCCGCCCCCTGCTGCGCGCCGCGTTCAACCGCGACCCCGCCAAGCGGCCGGGCGCCGCCGAGCTCGCCACCCAGCTCTCCCGTCTGGTGCCGCCGCGGACGCCGAAGGGGCGTCCGAGCGTGCCCGACGAAATCCGCACGGTTCCTGACATGTCCGGCATGCCGATCACCGGCACCTCGCTGTCGCGTCCAGAGGCGCTCCGCGCCGAGCCGCCCGGGGCCGCCGGGGTCTCCCCGTCCGCCGACCCGCGTCTCGGGGCGGTCCCGCCCGGCGCGCTCCCTGGCTCGCTTCCCGGCGTCCTGCCCGGCGCGGCGTCCGGCTCCCGGGCGGGCGCCGCCGTCCCAGAGCCGCTTCCCGGCGCCGCCGCGGCGTCCGGCGCCCGCCCTGGTACGGTCCCGCCCGACATCGGGGTGCCCACTCCGTACGCCGGCTTCCCCGGCGTGGCGTCCGGCGGGTCGCTTCCCGGCGCTGGTGAGGCCCGTCCCGGCGCTGGTGACGCTCGTTCCGGCGGGGCGCCCGCCGAAGAGTTCGTCTCGCTGCTCGGCGACGCGCCGCCCACCCCCGCGGCCGGCGATCCGTGGCCGACGGTGCGGGTGACCGGCGAAGAGCTCCGCAAGGCGGGCATCGCCTTCGAGCGCGCCCAGGGCGCGCCCGGGGCCGGTGGCCAGGCTGAGGGCGAGGTCCCCACCCGGTACGCCCCGCCGGGCGCGTCCCGTCCGTGGGAGGGCGGCCGGCCGGCGCCGTTCGACCAGGGCGAGGTCCCCACCAGGCGGGTGCGTCCGGAGGAGCTCGGCGAGGCCGACGCCAAGCCCAAGACCCACCGCGCCGGCCCGGGCGCCGCGCCCGGCGCCTCTGGCCTGTCTGGAGCGGGCGCCGCGTCCGGCGCCTCCGGCCTGCCCGGATCCGCCCCCCTGCCCGGATCGGCCGGCTCCCACGCCACCTCCGGTTCCCACAGCGCGTCCGGCTCCCATGGTTCGTCCGGCACCCTCGGCTCCCAGGGCGCCTCCGGTGCTCACGGGGCGCGCGGCGCGTCGGGTGCCCACGGCGCTCCGGGCGTCCACGGCGCGTCCGGCTCCCACGGCGCGTCCGGCGGCTCGGGTCCTGCGGTGCCCGGTTCGCGGGGTGCGTCCGGTTTTCCGGGGCCCGTCGCGCCGAGCGGGCAGGCCTCGTCCGGCCTTCCCACGCCCGGGGGGCACGGCGGGCGGCCGTACCACCAGGCGCTGTTCGAGCAGTCCTCCGAGATCTTCGAGCAGACCCCGCACATCCGCCACCCGGCGCAGCAGGCGGCGCAGCCGTACGTGCCGACCGTGCACCTGCCCCCCGAGGCCACGCCCGACTTCGGCAGGGCGGGGGCCGACGCCGACGGCACGCCGCGATCGGGGGTGTACACCGTGGCGGGCGTGCTGGCGCTGATCATCGCAGTCGGCGCGGCGGTCGCGCTGCCGGTCGTCGTCGCGGTGCTCGTGGTCCCCGCGGCCGTGCTGCTCAGGGCGGCCGACCTCGCCCAGCCGGCGCTCGCCGCCCGGCGTCCCGCCACGGCCGCCGCCGGCGACGTGCTGCGCGTGCTCGGCAGGCCAGGGGCGTTGCTCAAGTCGGTCGGGGTCACGCTGGCCCTGGTGCCGTACGCCCTCATCCTCGGCGTGCCCGTGACGCTGGTGCTCATCTTCCTGGTCGACAGCATCCCGCCGGGCACCGCCCTGAGCTGGGGGGTCGCCGTCTCGCTCTGGATCATCTGCGCCGGCCCGGGGGTGGAGGGCCCGGCCCGCCAGATGGGCAGGACGCTCGCCGCCGCGTTCCCCGCCAAGGGCGCCATCATGGCGCTGACCTGGATACTCGGGGTCGTCGCCGCGCTCGTGGCCCTTTACGCGGTCGGCACGCTCGTCATGCCCTTGGGCGATGCAGTCTGGAGTCCAGTGGACGTGGACACCTGGCTGCACCGGTTGGCGGAGCTTCGGAGGAACACAGGATGACGACGGGGGAGATCGTGCCGAAGACGCTCGACAGACTGGAGCCGCACCGCTTGACGGAGCTTCGGAGAAACACAGCATGACGACGGGGGAAACCGTGCCCGAGACGCTCGACAGACTGGGGCCCTACCGGTTGCTCCGCCGGCTCGGCGAGGGCGGGATGGGCGTGGTCCACCTCGGCCTCGACCAAGAGGGCAGGCAGGTGGCCGTCAAGGTGCTGCACCCGCACGTCGCGGCCGACCTCAAGGCGCGCGACCGGCTCACGCGCGAGGTCGAGACCATGCGCCGGGTGCGCAGCCCGCGCGTCGCCGAGGTCCTCGACGCCGAGCTCACCGGCGCGACGCCGTACATCGTCACGCGCTTCGCCCCCGGTCGGACGCTGGAGGACACCGTCCTGACCGACGGCCCGCTGCCGGCCCGCGAGGTGGTGCGGCTGGCGCGCGGCCTGTCGGAGGCGCTGATCGCCATCCACGCCGCCGACGTCATCCACCGCGACTTCAAGCCGGCCAACGTCATGCTGGTCGGCGGCGATCCGCTGGTCATCGACTTCGGCATCGCCCACCTGGTCAACGCCACCAGGCTGACCCAGACCGGCATGTTCGTCGGCACCCCCGGCTACCTGGCGCCCGAGATCATCAGGGACGACGAGATCACCCAGGCGGCCGACGTGCACGCCCTGGCCGCCACCGTGTTCTTCGGCGCCACCGGCAAGCCGCCGTTCGGCTCGGGCTCGTTCGAGGCGGTCTGTTACAACATCATGGAGGGCCGGGCCAACATCGACCAGGCGCCGCCGTGGCTGCGCGGCTGGCTGCGCGCGGCCTTCGCGGTGAACGCGGCCGAGCGGCCGAACGCCCAGCGCCTGCTGGCCATGGCCAGGTCGCTCGACCCGAACATGGCGGCCTTCCAGGAGACCGCGGCGCCGGCGGGGCACACCCGGCGGCTGGACGGCGCGCAGGTCAACGGCCGGATGCCCGACGGCACCCGCGTGCTGGGCGGCGACGCTCCCGGCGCCGGCGGCGCCGTCCCGGACGCCACCCACGTGCTGAACGGCGACGACGGCACCTCCGTCATCGGCGGCTACGACCGGGCGGACGGCCTGGCGCCGACCAAGCGCACCAAGCCGGCCTCCGAGGACAGCTACTCCGACCTGCTCCCGCCCGTCCAGTACGCCACACCCGAACGCGAGCGCAGGCGGGGCCGCGCCGACGCGCCGCCGCCCGCCGCGCCGGCCGCGTTCGCGCCGCCGCCCGCGCCGGGATACCCTCCCGCGCCCTACGCCCCGCCCGGCCAGTACGCGCCGGTGCCCTACGCCGACCAGCGGGTGGCCGGACCGCCCCCGCCGGCCTATCCGGCGCCCACGCGCGGCAGCGCGCCGCCGGCCCACGCGCCGCAGGCGTACCCGCCGGCCCAGGGCCCCGACCGGTACGCCCCCGCGCCCGGCTCGCGCGGTCCCGAGCGGCGGCCCGAGCCCGACCGCCCGCCTTACCGCTCCGGGCATCCGGTGCTGTCGGCTCTGCTGCTGGCCGTGGCGGTGGCGAGCGCGCGCCTGCTGCCCGTCCTGGTGAGCGTCTTCATCGTCATCGTGGTGCTGTGCCTGCGCGTCGGCGAGCACCTTTGGAGCGATCTCGCCCAGCGCCGGTCCATCCGGGGCGGCAGCGCCAGCGACCCGCTGCTCGCCGTGCTCGGCACGCCGTGGGCGCTGATCCGCGCCACGCTGACGACGGTGCTGGTCACCCCGCTGTCGGTGATGTTCGGGCTGTGCGCCTGGGGCGGGCTGCACTTCGCCGGCGGCATGGATTCCGACCGGGCCGCCTCGTACGCCGCCGCGGCCTTCGTCGGCGGCCTGTTCCTGCTGCCCGGCGGCGGCGCGCCGCGCAGGGCCGTGGCCCGCACGCTGACCGCGGCCATCCGCAGTCCGGGCGCGGCCATGATCGTGACGATCATCGTGGGCACGCTGGCGTTCTTCACGCTGGTGACCGCGATGTCGGCCAGCCCGTCGTGGGTCCCCTGGCAGGCCCCCTCGCACGCCATCGACGCGCTGAGCGCGCAGGCCCGGAGCAGCGTGACCGGCCTCATCGGCGGTCTGATCGAAGACCTGATGAAGAACCTCGGCCTGGGCTTCCTGGCCTTCTGGGGCGGGTGACCACACCGACACCGACGACGGGCCGGGCCCGGCCGGAAGGAGCGACATGAGCACTGCTGGTCGGCTCGGGCCGTACCACCTGCTGTCGCGGCTGGGCGCGGGCGGGTTCGGCGAGGTCCACCTGGCGCTCGACCCCGAGGGGCGCACGGTGGCGGTCAAGGTGCTCCACCCGCACGTGGCGGCCGACGAGGCGGCGCTCGCCCGGCTCGCCCGTGAGGTCGAGACCATGCGCCGGGTGCGCGGGCCGCATTTAGCCGAGGTGCTCGACGCCGAGCTCGGCGGCGCCCGCCCCTATCTGGTCACGCGGTACGTCCAGGGCCGGTCGCTCGGCGCGGTGCTGGCCGAGGGCGGGCCGCTGCGCGGCGGGGAGCTCACGCGGCTGGCGAGCGGGCTGGCCGAGGCGCTGGCGGCCGTCCACGCAGCCGGGGTCGTGCACCGCGACCTGAAACCGGCCAACGTGATCCTGGCCGACGGCGAGCCGCACGTCATCGACTTCGGCATCGCCAGCGCGCTGGACTCGTCGTCGGTCACGGCCTCGGGCGCCGTGCTCGGCACCCCCGGATACCTCGCCCCCGAAGTCCTCGAAGGCGGGGAGGCCGGTCCCGCGGCCGACGTGTTCGCCTGGGGCGCCACCGTCGCCTACGCCGCCTCGGGGCGCCAGCCGTACGGGACGGGGCCGCCGCCCGCGGTGGCCTACCGCGTCGTCCACCACGATCCCGACCTGACCGAGGCGCCGGCCTGGCTGGCGCCGCTGCTGGAGGAGTGCCTGCGGCGCGACCCCGCGGCCCGTCCGACGGCCGCCGAGCTGTGCGCCAGGCTGGGCGTCGCCGCGCCGCCGCCGGTGCCGGCCGAACGCCGCCGCCGCGCCGCCGCCCCGGAGCCTCCCACACAGGAATGGCGGCCGCGGAGCCGTGAGATGGCCGGTCAGGAGGTCGACCCGCGGGTGCGCCACCGGGACAAGGTGCGCCGGCGCTGGGTGGTGGGCTCGGGCGTGGTGTCGGGCCTGGTGGCCGCCGCCGCGTACCGGTACATCCCCGAGATGTCGCTGCTGGTCATGTCGGCCTACGGCGTGGGCGTGCTGGTGGACGCGGGCGCCGGCGTGGTGGCCAAGGCCCGCGGGCGCGTGGTGTTCGACCTGGTCAGCGGGGCGAGTACCGTCGGACTGTACGCGGCGCTGACTATGCTGTTCAGCCCGTCCACGCTGCTGCTGGCCCTGATCGCCGTGCTGATCGTGCTGGTGACGGTGGCCTTCGCCGGGTGACCCCGCGCGGCACGCACGGCCCCGATAAGCTACTGGAATATAGTTCGGTATGGCGGGAAGGTCGCGTTGTGCGGGCCCCGGCGGGGCGTACGCTGCGGGCGCGCCGCTAAGCTACTGACGAGTAACTAATTCGGGTACATTAAGGGGAGGAAAGGGATGGGCTTTCCGACACGGAGATCGTCCCGGGCCACCCAACGTCACGGCGTCCCCGGGCGCGTGACAGTCTGAATGCGGCTCCGGTGCCGGTCACCGGAGCGGCGCGTACGACGTGTGCGTACCCCCGCGCGCACGTGCCGATCAGTCGGCGCCATCCCAGCGATGCGGTGGCGCCAGTGAAACGGGAGGTCGGCCACCGGCCATGAACATCGTCGTCTGCGTGAAGCAGGTCCCCGACACGGCGACCGAGCGCAAGCTGAGTAGCAAGGACAACACGCTCGACCGTGACGCCGCCGACGGGGTCATCAACGAGCTGTGCGAGTACGCCGTCGAAGAGGCCCTCAAGATCAAAGAGGCCCACGGCGGCGAGGTGACCGTGCTCACCATGGGGCCGGGCAAGGCCGGCGACACGATCCGCAAGGCCCTGGCCATGGGCGCCGACAAGGCCGTCCACCTGGTCGACGACGCCCTGCACGGCTCGGACGCCCTGTCCACTTCCTACGCCCTGGCCCAGACGCTGAAGAAGATCGGTTTCGACCTGGTCATCCTCGGCTCCGAGTCCACCGACGCGCGCATGGGCGTGCTCGCCGCCATGCTGGCCGAGCGGCTCGGCGCGCCGCAGCTCACCTTCGCCCGCAAGGTCGAGGTCGACGGGTCCGCCGTCACGATCGAGCGCGTCACCGACTACGGCTACGACAGGGTCCAGGCCTCGCTGCCGGCCGTCGTCTCCGTGGTCGAGAAGATCAACGAGCCGCGGTACCCGTCCTTCAAGGGCATCATGGCCGCGAAGAAGAAGCCGGTGCAGACCTTCGGCGTCGCCGACGCCGAGATCGACGCCGCCCAGGTGGGCCTCGCCGCCGCCTGGAGCGAGGTGACGGAGTTCGCCGTCGCCCCGCCGCGCGCGGCCGGCACCATCGTCAAGGACGAGGGCGACGGCGGCTCGAAGGCCGCCGACTTCCTCGCGTCGAAGAAGTTCATCTGAGGGGCGACCGATGGCAGAGATTCTGGTTCTCGTCGAGCACGTCGACGCCGAGGTCAAGAAGGTCACCCTTGAGCTTCTGACGCTCGCGCGCACGCTCGGCTCCCCGTCGGCCGTGTGGGCCGGCCCCGGCTACTCCGCCGACGCCAAGGCGAAACTCGCCGAGCACGGCGCCGACAAGGTCTACGTCGCCGACTCCGCGGACATCTCCGACTTCGTCGTGGCGCCCAAGGCCCAGCTGCTGGCCCAGCTCGTCTCCTCCGCCGCCCCGGCGGCGGTCCTGGTGGCCGCGACCGCCGAGGGCAAGGAGATCGCCGGACGACTGGCGATCAAGACGGACTCCGGCGTCATCACCGACGCGGTCGGCATCTCCGACGGCCTCGTCGCCGAGCAGTCGATCTTCGGTGGCGGCGTCAACGTCCACTCCCGGGTCACCAAGGGCACCCCGATCTTCGCGGTCCGCCCGAACGCCACCGCCGTCCAGCCGTCCGCGGGAGCGGGGGCCGAGGAGCAGGTCACGGTCACCCTGTCGGACGCCGACCGGGCCGCCAAGGTCGTCGACCGGGTCAAGCAGGAGAAGGGCGCCCGCCCCGAGCTCACCGAGGCCGCCATCGTGGTCTCCGGCGGACGCGGCGTCGGCTCGGCCGAGAACTTCGCGGTCATCGAGAAGCTGGCCGACGCCCTCGGCGCCGCCGTCGGCGCCTCGCGCGCCGCGACGGACGCCGGGTGGTACCCGCACCAGTTCCAGGTGGGGCAGACCGGCAAGACGGTCGCGCCGCAGCTGTACATCGCGGCCGGCATCTCCGGGGCCATCCAGCACCGGGCCGGCATGCAGACCGCCAAGACGATCGTCGCGATCAACAAGGATCCCGAGGCGCCGATCTTCGAGCTGGCCGACTTCGGCGTGGTGGGCGACCTGCACCAGATCGTCCCGCAGCTCACCGAAGAGGTGGACAAGCGCAAGTAGCCCGCACGGGCCCGCACCGAAACGGCGCCGCACCCCGCTCGACAGCGGGTGCGGCGCCGTTCCATGGCGGTCAGGCGACCAGGTCCAGCGGCTCCGGCGCCGCGGGTGCGGTGACGCCGGGGGCGCCTGGACGGTCCGCCGCGGGCCGCTGGGAAAGCCGCCGGACGTCCAGGCGGGACTCCTCGCGCGGCAGGAAACGGGCCGCCACCGCGATGAGCACGCCGAGGACCACGGCCACGCCGAGCGCGAGCCGCAGCGTCGTGGCGTGGGACACGAACCCGATCACGACGGGGCCGAGCAGCAGCCCCGCGTATCCCATGGCCCCGGTCTGGGCGATCGCCGGCCCCGGGGTGGACGTGGCCGTGCCCGCGAGCGAGATCGCCATCGGGGACACGGTGGCGACGGTGAGGCCGATGAGCGCCATCCCGGCCACGGCGACCACGGGCGAGGACGTGGTGATCACCAGCGTGAACATGGCGGCCGTGCCGAGGCCGGAGGCGGCGATCAGACGACGGGTGCCGGCGGCCGAGCGCAGCCGGTCACCGGTGAGCCGTGCGATCAGCATGCCGGCCTCGAAGATCGGATAGCCGAGCGCGGCGACCGCCTCGGGGGCACCGATGACGTCCCGCAGGAACAGGCCGTTCCAGTCCGCGACCGCGCCCTCGACCATGAAGGCGCCGAACGCGATCGCGCCGAGCAGGTACACCACCGCCGGCAGCCGCCGCCGCGGCGCGCGCGAGCCCGCCCCGGCGGAGCCCTGCTCCGTCGCGGTCCGGTCCGCGAGGAAACCGCGGCTCAGCACGTACGCCACCGGCGCGCAGACCAGGGCAACCAGCGTGAGGTTCGCCGTGAAGGACACCCCCATCGCGATGGCGGCCGTGCCGAGCAGGCCGGCCCCCATGGCGCCGACGCACCATCCGGCGTGCATGCCGTTCATCAGCGGCCGTCCGTAGGCGCGCTCGACTGCCGAACCCTGCGCGTTCATGGCGACGTCGACCGCGCCGAACGCCATGCCGAACAGCGCCGCGGCGACGATCAGCCAGGGCAGGGTGGGCGCGAAGGCGATCCCGATGAGGAACACCGAGCACAGCGGGGCTCCGACCCGCAGCACGGCGCGGCTGCCCGTCCGCGCCATCACGCTACGCATGGACTGCATGGTCACCAGCGCCCCGAGCCCCCAGGCGAGTAGGACGACGCCGACCGACGCCTCCGATATGTCGAGTTTGTCGGTCAGCGCGGGGATGCGCACGGTGAATGTGCCGCACACGAGGCCGGCGAGGACGAAGGTGAGGATCGCCCTGGAGCGGGCCACCCTCAATTCGCGGGTAATCACGATTTCCTTTCAACGATCTTCTGTCACACGGTGAAGCCGGCCACGGCGGCGGCCCGGGGGACGGCCGCCCGCGACCTGTCCTGCGCACCACGAGCGGCGCCAGGACGAGAAGGGGACGAACGGGGAACGGGGGAGCGGGGGAGGGGAACAGGGGGAGGGAAGGGAGAGGAGGCGGACCACGGCGATCGGCGTCCGAACATGCGCGCAGCGGCCGACCTTCGACCTCGACACACGCGGCCACGGTTCCCGGAGCTGACACCCGGAGGCGACGCCCCGGAGCTGACACCCGGAGGCGACGCGCCGAGGTGGCGCCCGGAGGAGACGCCGGCCACGGAGGCCCGGGGGCGCCGTCCGGGCGGCGGACGCCCGGTATTCCTCCGGGGGGACGGGCGTCCGGACCGGAACTCCGTGAATCACGTCCAGGGCGGGACGTCGTGCATCACGTCCAGGGAGGGACGCCGCGGGTCACGTCCGGCGGCGGACCCCCGCGACGCACCCCCGCGACGCACCGACGCACGGCGACGCACGGCGACGCACGGCGACGCACGGCGACGCACGGCGACGCACGGCGACGCACGGTCGGACGCTCAGCGGCGGAGGCATCCGCCGACGAGCGCCCCAGGCCGCCCGCAATCCAGGAGAGTTCGCCCCCTGAGCACGCCGACGTGACGGTGACGGTCCAGGATGATTACCGGGGAACGCCGTGGGAACGGGAACCTCGCCGAGACGCGACGGCCGGAGCGCGCCGCCGACGCGGGACGACCGCCGCCCGAGACGGAGACACCCGCGAGACCGAGACGCGAGACGGAGACGCCCCCGTGATACGAAGGCATCCACCCTGCTCCGCGCTGAGAGCCCTCTCCGGGGTTCAGCCGGAAAGGGCGCTCATAACGTGACGGGCGCCATGGCGGGGCGAGGAGGTCGCTGAGCGGTCATGGGCTCGGCAGGAGGGCCAGGAGGCGCCGGTGCAACTCTTCGAATCGCGCCTCGTCGTAGATGCCGGGATCATGCGTCGCCACGTCCCACAGCCCTTCGCAGGCGAGCCGGACGATCTGCGCCGCCATCGGGTCGGGCTCGGACTCCATGCCCTCGCGATGCCAGCGGGCCATCGCCTCGCGCAGCGGCGCGAGAAGCAACGGGTCGCCGGCCGCGCCGGTGACCACGGCCCAGCGCCTCAGCCTGCCGCTGCGGACCGCCGCCATGGTGGCGGCGAGATAGGCCCGGGTGTACGAGCTTTCGCCCTGGGCGGTGACCAGCTCGTCGAAATCGGCGATCAGGCGCTCGATGAGGCCCCTGATCAGCGCCTCTTTGGTGGCGAAGTGATAGAGAAGACCGCCTTTGCTCACGCCGGCGCGCTCTGCGACGGCCGACAGCGTGAGGCATGCCGCCCCCTGGTCGGCCAGCAGCTCTTCCGCCGAGTTCAAAAGCTCATCTTTTCTCACAGCCGTTACTATACCGGCTGGACGGTACAGTTCTCAAACTGGGTACTCTGGAGTACGCCATGGCTTACCTTGACCACGCGGCGACCACGCCGATGCTCCCAGAGGCCATCGAGGCGATGACGGAGCAGCTCACGCGCGTCGGCAACGCCTCGTCCCTCCACGCGGCGGGCCGCCGCACCCGCAGAGTCGTCGAAGAGTCGCGCGAGGTCATCGCCGGCGCGCTCGGGGCGCGGCCCAGCGAGGTCGTGTTCACCTCCGGAGGCACAGAGGCCGACAACCTCGCCGTCAAGGGGTTGTTCTGGGCGCGCCGGGCGTCCTGCGGAGCCGACCGCGTGCTCGTCAGCGCGGTCGAGCACCACGCCCTCCTCGACCCCGCCCACTGGCTGGCCGAACGGCAGGGCGCGCGCGTCCAGCCGCTGGACGTCGACGAGTACGGCCGCGTCCACCCCGAGACGCTGCGCGCCGCCATCGAAGAGGACCCCGCCGGCGTCGCACTCGTCAGCGTCATGTGGGCCAACAACGAGGTGGGTACCATCCAGCCGATCGCCGAGCTCGCGGCGATAGCCCGCGAGTACGGCATCCCGTTCCACACCGACGCCGTCCAGGCCGTGGGACAGTTGCCGGTGTCGTTCTCCGGTTCCGGCGTGCAGGCGATGACCGTGTCCGGGCACAAGGTCGGCGGCCCGGTGGGCGCGGGGGCACTGCTGCTCGCCAGGGGAGTCGATCCCGTACCCGTGCTCCACGGCGGCGGCCAGGAGCGCGACGTGCGCTCCGGCACTCTGGACGCGCCCGCGATCGCCGGCTTCGCGACGGCCGTCCGCATCGCCGTCGAGCGTCAGCAGGAGAACGCCACGCGGCTGCGCGCGCTGCGCGACGAGCTGATCGCCCAGGTACGCCGGGCGGTGCCGGACGTGGTGCTCAACGGGCACCCCGACGAGCGCCTGCCGGGCAACGCGCACTTCTCCTTCCCCGGATGCGAGGGCGACGCGCTTTTGATGCTGCTCGACGCCAAGGGCGTCGAGTGCTCGACCGGCTCCGCCTGCTCGGCGGGCGTCGCGCAGCCGTCCCACGTGCTGCTCGCCATGGGAGCCGACGCCGTCCGCGCGCGAGGGTCCCTGCGCTTCTCCCTCGGCCACACCTCCACCCTCGCCGACGTGGAAGAACTCGCCCGCGTGATCGCCCCCGCCGTAGAACGAGCCCGCCGCGCCGGCCTCACCTGACCCCTCCCGCCCCCCGGCCCGTCCGCTCGCTCGGGAGCCGTACGCCGCTGGGGGCGGGATCAGATCATGCAGCTCCTCGCGGGATCCGCTCGCCCGGGTCAACGTAGAAGTCGACGAAGAAGACGTGGCGAGCGGCCGCCGGTGCCGCTCGGGTCAGAGGTACTTCGAGAACAGGTCGCTGGTCGGCCACGTGGTGACGCTGTTCCACGCGGTGTTCATCCGGGAGCTGAGCACGTCGTAGTCCAGAGTGCCGGTCTCCTCGCGCTGGTCGAAGACGGCGGCGTAGGTGAAGCCCTTCTGCAGCCGGGCCAAGTAGGTGTAGGTGCCGGGCAGGCTGCCGCTGTGCCAGGTGTTGAGGTGGCCGGTCACCTGGCGCACGTACCACCCGCAGCCGTACCAGTGGCCGTCCGCGGTGGCGCCGATCTCCGGCTTGGCGAACGCCCGGCTGATCGAGGTGGCGTTCAGCACGGGTCCGGCCGCGTCGAAGATCCCGGCCCACTTGACCAGGTCCACCGCGGACGCCAGCCAGCCGCCGTTGGCGTCGTGGTTGGCCATGTTGAAGCCGCCGTACGGCGAGGGCACGACGGTGCCCGAGTCGGCCAGCACCGTCTTGCTTGTGTACTGCGAGAAGTACGGCACCTCGCCCGTCGCGGCCTGCGACCTCAGGCTGCGGCCGAGCCGCATCCGGGTGACGCCGGCCGGGGCGAGCAGCTTCTGCTTCACGTACGACTCATAGCTCTGCCCCGACACCTTCTCGATGACCAGGCCGAGCAGCAGGTAGCCGTAGTTGCTGTAGGCCATCCGGGTGCCAGGGGCGAAGTCCAGGGGCCGGCCGCCGGCGTACTTGACGATACTGCTCTTTCCGATCGGCAGCGGCACGCCGAGCTTGCCGGCGATGGTCCGATCGGCCATGAGGTAGTCGCCGGAGATGTCGCGGTCCCAGCCGCCGGTGTGCTGCATCAGGCGCCACAGGGTGACGTCCTTCAGCCGCGAGTCGGCCGTGGTCGGCAGGCCGAGCAGGTCGGCCACCTTCGCACCGAGCGACACCTTGCCGTCCTGGGCCAGCCGCAGGACCGCCGCGGCGGTGATGTTCTTGCTGAGACTCGCGATCCGGAACAGCGAGGTCGGCTGCACGGTGGGGACGGCCGTGTCGCTGCTGTACCGGTATCCCCGGGCCAGGACGAGCTTGCCGTTCTTCACCGCGGCGAGCTGGGCGCAGGGGATGTTCCGCTCCTTGACGTACGTCTTCATCACGATGTCGAGGACGGCCAGCTGCGAAGGCACGGTCCCCGCCGCCGTCACGGTGGGCGCGCCCGCCGCGTACGCCGGCGATCCGGACAGCGCGATCGCCGGCATCAGCCCGGCGCCCACCTTGAACACGTCACGCCGGCTGATCGTCACTTTTGTCCCCCTGAGTACCATACGTAACTTTCGCGGATGATCTTATCCGCCCAGCACGCAGGAAAGCGGGCACTTCGGCAATTCGGTCGGCGTGGTTCTCATCCCTGCGCCGGGACGATGCCGGCCGCGCGAGAGGGATCTCGGCGCTCCCCGCGCATCCCGGCGGTCGACGCGTGCGCCGGTCACCCCGGGCCCGCAGGGCCGAGCGACGCGGCCTCCCTCCCGCACGGGGACCGTCCTCTTCTTCACCATCACGACAGGACGGACATTGTGGATGACCGTTACCAATCGCCCATCGCAGTTATCTGAACACGCGCTGCGGTATTCATCGTCGAGCGTGAATGAATACCGAATTCATCAGGGCAGCCGTCCGCAAACGCCCCCGTCCCGGCAGGACGACCAGAAGGCGCATTCACCGGCTGAACCGGCCGGTGTACTGGTCTCGCAATCGTCTTCAGGTGCCTCGCGGGAGAGGCGCGGCAGCCAGGAGCTCGTGAAGGTCGGTTACTGAGCGGCGAGTTCGCTGGTCGGAAGGAACGGCGCGGAGTACCACTTTGGCGGTCTCGATCATGTGATGGCCACGGTAGGCGGGGGCGACGGCGTCGATCGTCGCTGCGGCTCGTTGCAGTCCCTGGTCCACACCGCCTTGGGTGACCGTGCAGAGCGCCCCATGGAGTTGGATATTGACCATGTACACGTAATCTTGAGTGGACTCCAGCACCTTTCCGCCGGCGATGGTCGCTGCGGACTCGTTGCCCACTCCGGCGTACACCCAGCTTTCTGCGAAGTGGAGCCCGTCCGGTTTCCAGAAGCCGTACCTGTCGCTTTCGCCCTGCTCGACGGCCCTGCGCAGGGTGTGCAGTGTCTTCAGCGCCTCCTCGTGCCTGCCGAGCATCGACAGAGCCTTCGCCTCGGTGCTCAACAGCTTGAGGTAGGGCTTATCGGTGAGTCGCTGGGCACTGCGCGTCATACGCAATATCGTCTCGGGGTCGCGTTGACCGTAGAGGCCGTGGCCGGTCTCCTCGGCGCGGACCAGTAGCCGGAGTTCCAGGTCTCCGGAGGCGTCGGCGGCCTGTCGTGAGCTGAACCACCAGCGGACGGCCGCGCCGTGGTCGCCGAGCCGGGTCAGGGCGTTGGCGTGGAGCGACGAGAGCATGGCGGTGACGCGCTGGAGTTCGGTCACCTCGGCTGGAGTCGACGTCTGGAGCTGGCGCCGGACCGCCATCAGGTCGATGAACAGATCGGCGGTGACCTGGGCGGGGGGACGGGTGCGCAGGGCCCGCAGGTGGTCGGCGCAGGCCAGTTCCCAGTCTTCGAGCGTTCGGTGCGGGTGGCCGAGGGAGAGGTCGAGGAGTTCGCGGAAGGGTTCGCTGGAGACTCCGAAAGCGCCGAGGGTGCCGAGTCCGGCGAGGAACTGGAGGGCGGCTCGACGTTCCATGTCGTCGTCTCCGTTGCCATATGCGGGGTTTTCCAGATGTCTACCCGCGTGCCGCCGGGCTGATTCGGTGGCGGTCTTGAATTCGACCAGCACGTCGTACAAGGCGGTGAGAATGCCGTGCGCGCCGTACACCTCGTCCAGGCGCTGGATCATGTCCGCCGGGGGAGTGCGTTCGCCGCGTTCCCATTTCGCCAGGTTGGAGAAGTCTGTGTACATCAGCTCCCCCGCACGGCGGAGCCCGAGATTGGGCCTGCTCTCCCGCAGGCGCCGCATGACGGCGCCGTACAGCTGCCACATCGATGCATACGGGCCGATCGATTCCGTGCTCATGGCGTCCCCTCGCACCCACACCCAAGCGCGGCACGTCCATACCGCACGGCGGACCTTCCATCACCTTTGATCACCGTCAATGATGTCATCGCTACATAGCGTTGCGGGCGGGAATTCGCGACGTTCAGGGCCGAGTTGAGGGACGCGAATCAAATGGTTCTCCCCCGCCAGGTTCCAGTTGCCAGATTGATCTCGCCGGTGCCCTGAAGGCCTCCGACAAAAGGGGTGGACTCGACCTGGTCGGCGGTCGATGTCGGCGCGAGGCCGCTTGGTGGCGGGACGCCGTCAGCCGCGCGATCGCATGCGATTAACCCGGTGATGTCGACGATCGTTCCCGGGATACTGGGCGCTCATGGATGAGGTTGAATTGCTCGTCGCCCATTCCGAGCGTGCGACCCTGCGGGTCGGCGACGTGTTCCTGAAGGTGGACGCCGATCAGACGCGCCTCGACGTGGAGGTCGAGGCGATAGCCCTGGCGCCGGTCCCGACCCCGAAGATCCTGTGGCACAAGCCGCCGGTGCTCGCGATCGCCGCGGTCCCGGGGACGGCGCTCGGCCGTCTCGGCGAGCCGTCGACCGCGTCCCCTGCGGCGTGGGCCGCGGCGGGCGCCGCCGTCCGGAGGTTGCACGACGCGCCGTCGCCACCCCGGCCCGGCCGAGCCGGCCGGCCCGTCGATGAGCTGACGGCGGAACTCGACGGCGAGTGCGAGTGGCTCGTGACGAACGGCGTCCTGCCCGCCGGCCTGGTCACCCGCAACCGCCGGCTCGCCGAGGCCGCGCTGCGGCCCTGGAGTCCGGCGTTCACCCACGGCGACCTGCAGATCGCTCACGTGTTCGTCGACGGCGACGAGGTCACGGGCATCATCGACTGGTCCGAGGCCGGCCAAGGTGATGCCCTGTTCGACCTGGCCACCTTGACGCTCGGACACGAGAAGCATCTCGGCGACGTCCTCGCCGGCTATGGCGCCGACGTCGACCTCGACGTGATCCACGCGTGGTGGTCGTTACGAAGCCTGCTGGTGGTGCGCTGGCTGATCGAACACGGCTTCGACCCGTTCGCGCCAGGCTGTGAGGTCGACGTCCTGAAATCCCGCCTGTGAGGCCACGCGGCGTGTGGGAGAGGAAGCCTAGAGCGGGCGCGCTGGGGTCCTCGCCTGCGCCTCGTCCTGCTCGGCGAGGAGCTTTCTGGCGCCCTCCTCGATCGCGGCAGGGGAGATGCCCGCTTCGTGCAGTTCCCGCTCCAGGTCGTCCCAATTCGCCGGCGTCCGCTTCGGCAAGTTCGCTCCTCCTCTGATGGCTGGGCCGATCATTCCATCACCTGGAGGCCCATCGAGCGGGCGGTGCCGGTGATGATCTTTTCGGCTTGGTCCAGGTCGGTGGTGTTGAGGTCGGGGAGCTTGGTGCGGGCCACGTCGCGGAGCTGGGCGCGGGTGATGGTGGCCGCGGTCTGGTGCCCGGGACGCGGGCTGCCGCCGTCCAGGCCGGCGGCCCTGCGCAGGAGCGAGGCGGTGGTGGGCATCTTGGTGACGAGGTCGAACGATCTGTCGTCGTAGATCGTGACCTCTGCAGGGACCACGAAACCGCGCTGGGTCTCCGTGGCGGCGTTGTACCGCCGGCAGAAGTCCATGAGGTTGATCCCCAGCGGGCCCAGGTCCTTGCCGACGGTCGCGGGGCCGGCCTCACCGGCTCTGAGCTGTATCTTCACCACTTTGGTGATCTTGTTCTTCGCCATGCCGCAAACGGTAAAGTGTCCAGTCACTGGAGACTCAAACGGATTTGACGTCCACGTACGCGAACGGAGCCGAGCCATGGCGCCACGACCCGACGGGTACACGATCGGGCAGCTCGCCAGGCTGTCCGGCCTGCCGGTGAAGACCATCCGGTTCTACTCCGACGTGGGGGTCCTGCCCGAGCGTGACCGCACGCCGGCCGGCTACCGCCTGTACGGGGAGGAGGACCTGGCCAGGCTCGAACTCATCCGCACTCTGCGCGAGGTCGGAGTGGACCTTGCGACGATCCGGAACCTGGGCGAGCGCGATCTGCGGCAGGTGCTCGCCCTCCAGCTTCGCACCGTGGAGACCCAGCTCAAGGGGCTGCAGCGCACCCGCGCCGTGCTGCGGGCCACCCTTGAGCGCGGTGACCCCTCAGAGACCGACCTGCGCAGGCTCAACACGCTCGGCCGCCTCGGAGCCGCCGAGCGTGAGGCGCTGATCGACGCCTTCGTCGCCGAGGTCGGCGGCGGCAACCGGGCACGCGAGCAGTGGCTCACCGGGCTGCGCGAGGCCATGGTGCCCGACCTGCCTGCCGAGCCCACCACCGAGCAGCTCGACGCGTGGCTCGAACTGATCGAACTGCTCTCCGACGAGGACTACCGGGCCGTCCTGCGACGGGACGACACGGGCTTCTGGGACCGGCGCGACCAGGCCGGGGACGCGAACTTCAGCGGCTGGCACAAGGCCAACGACGAGATCGCCGAGATGGTGCTCGCCGCCGTCGACCGGGGCGTCGAGCCCGAGTCCGACGCGGCCGGGCCGGTCCTCGACCGGGTCGTCGCCCTGCTGGGAGAGATGTACGGCGCGGCGGACGACGGCCCGGAGTTCAGGCGTGCGCTCTCGCGCGCGTACGAGGAGCACGACCCGCGCGCCGTCCGCCACTGGGAACTGGTCGCCAAGATCGAGGACGCCCCCTGGCCGCACCCGCAGACCACCGCCCACACCTGGATAGCCCAAGCTCTGAACAGCCATCCCGCCCCCCACACCGCCCACTGAGTAGGGGTGGTGCCGGCGCCCTCGTGCGGAGGGCGGTGGGGCCGTGCTCGCGCGGCGGGGCGGTGGAACCGTGCCCTCACGGAACGATGGGGCCGTGCGCGTGGGGCGGCGGGGAAGGTGGGGTGTCAGCTCAGGAAGGGGGAGATGGCGATCCAGCCGGGGTCCTCTTCGACCTCGACGCTGGAGCGGCCGTCCTTCCAGGTGCCGGCCAGCTTGTCGACCTGGGCCGGAGCGCCGGCGGCCGGGTCGGCGTAGACGTGCAGCACGCGAGCCCCCTCGGCGCTCACGTGCACGGTGAGCAGGGCGCCGTCGCCGAGCCGGTCGAGCAGGGCGGCCAGCCGCTCTTCGAACTCGCGGAGCGCCGAGGCGGACCCGCCGTCCGGCAGGCCGTCCTCGTCGGACTCGGTGTACGGCAGCGTGATGGCGATGTGCTGATCGAGCAAAGGGTGGTCGACCGGGCGCAGGGGGTGGCGGGCGGCGGCGACGAGGCGCGCCCCGCCGGCCGTGCGGCCCTCCAGCAGGGCCCACTGCTCCTGCCCGTACTCAGAGGCCAGGTCGGCCACCACGGCGGGCAGGTGGACGGCGGCCACGGCGTCGATGGGCTGGAAGGTGGCGGCGGTGATGTCGCCCACCCAGCGGGCCACCTCGTCCTCGCCGAGCAGCCGGTCGAGGGCGAGGAGGGTGGCCTCCATGCGCGTCTCGTCGTCGAGATCAGGAAAGATCGGGTGATAGGCGGCGACGTCGATGCGCGGCGTGCCGTTGGGCACCCGAAGGCCGAGCACCAGCTCGCCCAGGGCGAGCTCTCGTCCCGCGACCTCCAGCTTGAGCTCGGCCGCGTCGGAGCGGGCGGGCCGGGACGGGAGGAACTCCCACAGGGCGTCCGCCGGCGGCGCCGCGGCCGCCCAGCGATGGGCCAGCGGACGCAGCTCGGGATCGCCGCCCGAGGAGACGATCAGCGCGTGCAGCGCCGCCCGCCCGGGAGTGATCTCCCAGGTCAGCTCGGGGCTCAGGGCCGCGACCACGGGGGCGATCTCTGCGGCGAGCCCTTCGGAGTCACCGGCCTGCACCAGGGCCTCGACCTTCGGCCGGGAACTCGACCACCACGCCCAGAAGCCGGCGATCGCGTCGGCAGGCCGACTCGGCTCGCTCTTCCGTCCGAACAGTCCCATGGCCCTGGATCCTCCCAGGTGTCCGCCGTGAACGCGAACGTGAGCCGGAGTCTGGGAGCCGGGGGACACGGGCGGGCGGGTAGTCTCGGGGGTGTTATGAGTCTTCGTGTGCTTGCCGCCATGTCCGGCGGCGTCGACTCCGCGGTGGCGGCCGCCCGCATCGCCGAGGCCGGCCATGACGTGACGGGCGTCCACCTGGCTCTTTCCGCGAACCCGCAGTCGTACCGCACCGGCGCGCGAGGCTGCTGCACGCTGGAGGACGCCCGGGACGCACGGCGCGCCGCCGACGTGATCGGCATCCCCTTCTACGTCTGGGACATGGCCGAGCGGTTCCATCGCGACGTCGTCGAAGACTTCGTCAGCGAGTACGCCGCCGGCCGCACGCCCAACCCGTGCCTGCGCTGCAACGAGAAGATCAAGTTCGAGGCCGTCCTCGACCGCGCGCTCGCGCTCGGGTTCGACGCGGTGGCGACCGGCCACCACGCCCGCCTGGAGGACGGCGTGCTGCGCCGCAGCGTGGACTCCGGCAAGGACCAGTCGTACGTCCTCGGCGTCCTGACCCGCGAGCAGCTCTCGCACGCGATCTTCCCGCTCGGCGGCTCCACGAAGGCCGAGGTCCGCGAGGAGGCCGCCGCCCGCGGCCTCGCGGTCGCCGACAAGCCCGACAGCCATGACATCTGCTTCATCGCCGACGGCGACACCCGCGGGTTCCTGGCCGAGCGGCTCGGCGC
This sequence comes from Sphaerisporangium sp. NPDC049457, assembly GCF_055586705.1. Taxonomy (NCBI): domain Bacteria; kingdom Bacillati; phylum Actinomycetota; class Actinomycetes; order Streptosporangiales; family Streptosporangiaceae; genus Sphaerisporangium; species Sphaerisporangium sp. NPDC049457. The sequence continues at coordinate 198,318 of NZ_JBVJHR010000011.1, forward strand.
GGAGGAGGGCCCGATCGTCGACGAGTCCGGCGCCGTCCTCGGCTCCCACGGCGGCGCGTACGGCTTCACGATCGGCCAGCGCAAGGGCCTGCACCTCGACCGCCCGACGCCCGACGGCCGCCCGCGGTACGTCCTGTCGATCGAGCCCGTGTCGAACACGGTGACGGTCGGCCCCCGTTCGTCCTTGGCGGTCGGCTCGATCGTGGCCGAGCGCCCGGTCTGGAACGGCCCGGTCGCCGAGCCGTACGAGCCGCTGACCTGCCAGGTGCAGCTTCGCGCGCACGGCGAGGTGTACGGCTGCCGCGCCCAGCTCTCCGGCGAGGTGCTGCACATCGAGCTCGACACCCCGGCGACCGGCGTGGCGGCGGGCCAGGCGGCCGTGCTCTACAACGGCGACGCCGTCCTGGGGTCCGCCACCATCGCCTCGTCCTCCTGAGCTCGCTCCCTGAGCTCGTCTCCGGAGTTCTGCCGAGGAGGCCGGATCAGTCGGTCAGCTCGACGCTCTCACCTGTCGCCAGGCGCCGGAAGTCGGCGTTCTGCGCCTTGGCCCGGCGGGCGAGGGTGTTGTCGACGAGCATGAGCCCGATGTCGTTGTACAGGCCGTCGTGGATGGAGTACGCGCGCCGCGGCGCCACCTCCCGCAGGTAGTCGACCATCTCGAGGGCCTTCAGCCACGGGCCGCTGGTCGGCGTGAGCAGGGTGCCGACGGGACGGCCGGGCAGGGTGAACGCGTCCCCGGGGTGGAAGACCTCGTCGTCGACGAGGAAGCCGATGTTCTGCACGACGGGTACGTCGAAGCCGATGCGCGCGTGCTCGCGGCCGGCGACCCCCACCTCGAAGCCCGCGGCCGTGAAGGAGTCGCCCTCCCCGACGACGTTCACCTTGGCGCTCAGCCCTTCGAGCTGCCGGGCCGCCGCGGCGCACGTCCAGATCTGGACGTCCGGGCGCAGGGCCGCCAGGCGCTTGGCGTCCAGGTGGTCGAAGTGCTCATGCGTGATGAGCACGGCGTCGGCTCCGTCGAGCGCCGACTCCTCGGTGAGGCCACCGGGGTCGATGACGAGAGTGGCGCCGTCCTTCTCCAGGCGGACGCACGCGTGACCGTGCTTGGTTAGCTTCATCTCTCCATCATGAACCTCCGAGATCGCGACCCTGGAACGGCGGCCCCGCTTCCGGCCCGGGTCCGCCGTCTGGTGCCGCCGCCGGGCCTGGGATAGCCCGGCGGTCCTAAGCTTGCGCGGTGTGAGCGAGTTTCCGTGGGAAGCGGCGAGTGCGACGGGCGTCGGGTCCCATCCCGGCGAAGACCACTTCGAGGCGCTGCGCATGGTGTTCGGCGAGCTGCCCGAGCTGCCGTACCTGCCCGAGCTGCCCGGCCGGGGCGTGGGCGCCGACATGGTCGGGCGCACGGCGTCGCTGCTGGTCGACATGCCGGTCGAGGTGCAGCCGTCCGGGTGGCGCTTCACCGATCGTCCGGGCCGTGACGTCCGCCGCGCCATGGACCACCTGACCCGCGACCTGGACGCGCTGGAGGAGGTCGCCCAGGGGTACGAGGGACGGCTGAAGATCCAGGTGTGCGGGCCGTGGACGCTCGCCGCCGCCGTGGAACTGCGCCACGGGGACAAGACCCTCGCCGACCCCGGGGCCGTGCGCGACCTGTCGGAGTCGCTGGCGGAGGGCCTGGCCGCCCATCTCGCGGCCGTGCGCACGCGCGTCCCGGGCGCGGAGGTGCTGGTGCAGGTCGACGAGCCCGGCCTGCCGGGCGTGCTGGCGGGCACCGTGCCGACGGCCTCCGGGTTCGGGCGGCTGGCCGCCGTCGAGGGGCCGATCGCCGCCGACCGGCTGGGCGCCGTGCTGCCCGCCGAGACCTTCACGATCGTGCACTGCTGCGCGCCCGAGGTGCCGTTCGATGTGCTGCGCACCGCGGGCGCCCGGGGCATCTCGCTGGACGCGGGCCTGCTGCGGCGCCGGGACGAGGATCGCATCGGCGAGGCCATCGAGGCGGGCACGGCGCTGTTCATGGGGGTGGTCCCGGGCACGGACTCCCGGCTTCCGGACGTCGGCGTCGTCGCCAAGCCGGCGCTCGAACTGTGGGGGCGGCTCGGGTTCCCCCCTTCCGGGCTGGCCGAGCAGGTCGTCCTCACCCCGGCGTGCGGCCTCGCCGGAGCCTCTCCCCGATACGCCCGCGCCGCGCTGGCCCGCTGCCGCGAGGCGGCCCGCGTCCTGCGCGAGGACCCCGAGGACGAACCCCGCTGACGCCCGGCGAAGGCGTCCGAGCCCCGGGCGGCTGACGGCCCGCCGGTCCCGTGGGATGGACGGCGGCCAGGGGCATGAGAGACCCCTAGCAGGCCGGGGAGAAGCGTCCTTTTCGTGGGGAAATGTCGGTGGTGGATGGCATGGTGGTGGTAACGATTCCCCAGGTAGGGCGTCTATGCGGGGGCGGGAGTACTCCTCGTAGCCCGTAGCGTTCTCCATGGGGCCGAACGACGAGGGGAGACGGCATGGCTGCCGAGGTGGAGGGCGTGCCGGTGGGCGCACTGGAGCGCCACGCCGAGCTGGCCGAGCTGGCCGAGGAGGCCAACTGGCGCTACTACGTGCTCGACACGCCGACCGTGAGCGACGGCGAGTACGACGCGTGGATGCGCGAGCTGCGCGAGCTTGAGGAGGCGCATCCCTCTCTGCGCACGCCCGACTCCCCGACGCAGAAGGTCGGCGCGCCGATCTCCGCCGACTTCGCCCCCGTCCAGCACCTGCGGCGGCTGGAAAGCCTCGACAACGCCTTCAACGACGCCGACCTGGCGGGCTGGCAGGCCAGGGCCGAGCGGCTGCTGGAGGCCGACCCCGGCCCCTACCTGTGCGAACTGAAGATCGACGGCCTGGCGATCGCCCTGGTGTACGAGAAGGGCCGGCTGGTCCGGGGGGCGACGCGCGGCGACGGCCGCGTGGGCGACGACGTCACCGCCAACGTCCGGACGATCAAGAACATCCCGCACCGCCTCACCGGCGACGGCATCCCCGACCGGCTGGAGGTGCGCGGAGAGGTGTTCTTGCCGGTCGAGGGGTTCGAGAAGCTCAACGAGCAGCTCGTCGAGGCCGGCAAGCCGCCGTTCGCCAACCCGCGCAACTCCGCCGCGGGGTCGCTGCGGCAGAAGGACCCGCGCGTCACCGCCCAGCGCGCCCTGGCGATGATCTGCCACGGCGTCGGCGTCTGGGAGGGCGGCGCGCCGCCGCCGCCGACCCAGTCGGGGGTGTACGAGCGGCTCAGGGAGTTCGGGCTGCCGGTCAGCGGCATGTACAAGGTCGTCGACGGCCTCACCGAGATCTCCGAGTTCATCGAGTACTACCGGCAGCACCGCCACGACCCCGAGTACGAGATCGACGGCGTCGTGGTCAAGGTCGACCGCATCGAGTCGCAGCGGCAGCTCGGCTCCACCTCCCGCGCCCCCAGGTGGGCCATCGCCTTCAAGTACCCGCCCGAGGAGGTCAACACCAAGCTGCTGGACATCCAGGTCGGCGTCGGCCGCACGGGACGGGTGACGCCGTACGGGGTGATGAAGCCGGTCGTCGTGGCCGGGTCCACCGTCGAGCGGGCGACTCTGCACAACGCCTCGGAGGTCGTGCGCAAGGGCGTGCTCATCGGCGACACCGTGGTGCTGCGCAAGGCCGGCGACGTCATCCCCGAGATCGTCGGCCCGGTGACGGCGCTGCGCGACGGCAGTGAGCGCGAGTTCGTCATGCCGACCCACTGCCCCGAATGCGGCACCGAGCTGCGGCGCATGCGAGAGGCGGACGTCGACATCCGCTGCCCGAACGCCAGGTCCTGCCCGGCGCAGCTGCGTGAGCGCATCTTCTTCGCCGCCGGGCGCGGGGCGTTCGACATCGAGGGCCTGGGGTACGTCGCCGCGACCGCGCTGACCGCGCCGCTGCCGCCGCAGGAGCCGCCGGTGCGCACCGAGGCCGACCTGTTCGACCTCACCATCGAGCGCCTGCTGCCGATCAAGTCGGTCGTCCGCGACCAGGACACCGGCCTGCCCAAGACCGACCCTGAGACCGGCGAGCCGAAGATCGTCACGTTCTTCGCGAACATGAACGGCGAGCCGAGCAAGAACGCCGAGCACATGATGGAGGAGCTCGAGCGGGCAAAGTCGCAGCCGCTGTGGCGGGTGCTGGTCGCCCTGTCGATCCGGCACGTCGGCCCGACGGCGGCGCAGGCGCTGGCCACGGCGTTCCTGTCCCTGGACCGCGTCTTCGGCGCCTCGGAGGAGGAACTGGCCGCCGTCGAGGGGGTCGGGCCGACGATCGCCGCCTCCATCCGCGAGTGGTACGCGGAGGACTGGCACCGCGAGATCGTCGACCGCTGGAAGGCGGCGGGCGTCCGCATGGAGGACGAACCCCCGGCCGTGGAGGGCCCGCAGACCCTCGCCGGGCTCACCCTGGTCGTCACCGGCACGCTTGCCGCGTACACCAGGGACGAGGCGGGCGAGGCCATCCAGGCGCGCGGCGGCAAGGTGACCAGCTCGGTCTCCAAGAAGACCGACTTCCTGGTCGCCGGAGAGAACGCCGGCTCCAAATATGACAAGGCTCTCAAGCTGGGCGTCCAGATCTTGGACGAGACGGCCTTCCGCACGCTCCTCGACGAGGGCCCCGACGCCGTCAGGCCCCCGGCCACGGCCGGCGAGGAGGAAGCGTCGGCCGGAGCCCCGGCAGAGCCCCCCGCCGTGACGGAAGCCGAGCCCCTCGCCGCGCGCGCCGCGGAGCCCTCTGCTGCGCCCGACGCGGAGCCCTCTGTTGCGGCCGCCGCGGAGCCCTCCGCCTAGCCGGCGCGGACTCCTCCGCTGAAGCCGGCGTAGAACCCTCCGTCTTGCCGGCGTAGAACAACCCTCTGCTGTAGTCGGCGCGGAGCCCTCTGCCGTGGCCGGCGCGGAGCAGCCTGCCGGAGTTTCCGCTGGTCGCAGCGGCGGCGATCAGCGCCTCATGGTGGCGTCGATGCTGGAGGATGGCTCCTAGAACAATATTTCTTCAAGTTTCAGTCATCCGGCAGCCGTGCTCGACACGAAGCAGAACTACCCTATGTCGGAAATAACCGGTGACGGAACGTGCCCAACCGGTTTCGCGAAGTGGCCCAGAGGTCGTACCCTCCCATAGTGACCTCTTGGGGGTTTACTTGCTTATGACGGATCCATCCGACACACGGGACACACCGCCGCGTCCCTTCTCCCCTCTGTGGGCCTTCCTGACGGGGGGCGTCGCCACGGGGCTCGCGGCGCTGGTCGCCGCCGAGATCAGGCTCGGTCTCGGCGACCTCGTCGACCTGGCGCGCACCCCGCTGTTCTGGGTGCTCATCGTGCTCGTGGTGCTCGGAGAGCTCCGGCCGATCATCGTCTCCACCACGCGCATGGCCGGAGGCACGGCGACCTCGACGCTGTTCACCTTCGCCGTCCTGCTCTATTACGGGCTGTCGGTGGCCGTGCTGATCCACGCCCTCGCCCTGGTCGTCAGCGGCCTGCTCCACCGCAGGGCCTGGCATCGGGTGCTGTTCAACGTCTCCCAGGTGACCCTGGCGACGACGGCGGCGGCCGTGGTGCTCGCCGCGTTCGGCCACCATCCCCACCCGGCCGCGCCATGGGTGCCGGAGGGCACCGACATCACGGCCGTCGCCCTCGCGGCGGTGGCGTACTTCGCGGTGCGCGCCACCATGGTGTGCTCGGCGGTGGCCCTGCACGAACGCCGTTCCCTGCTGCGCGTCATCCGCACGAGCATCGGGCACCAGAGTCTTGTCTACGCCGCGCTCCTCGGCCTGGCCCCGCTCGTGGTCGTCGTCATGAGCCGCTCGCCCGCGCTCGTCCCGCTGTTCGTCGCGCCGCTCGCGACCCTGTACTTCACCGCCTCACTGTCGCTGCGCCGCGACCACCAGGCCATGCACGACGGGCTGACGGCCCTGCCCAACCGCAAGCTGCTGATCCTGCGTACTGAGGAGGCGCTGGCCGAGGCCCGCGAGGACGTCCGGGTCGGCCTGCTGCTGCTCGACCTCGACCGGTTCAAGGAGGTCAACGACACCCTCGGGCACCCGGTGGGCGACCGGCTGCTGCAGATCGTCGCGCACCGCCTCACCCACAGCGTCCGGCCGGGCGACGTCGTGGCGCGGCTCGGCGGGGACGAGTTCGCCGTGCTCCTGCCGACGGTCCGCGACGCGGCGGCCGCGCGGGAGGTCGCCGCGCGGCTGCGGGTGGCGCTCACCGAGCCGGTCCGGCTGGAGGGCATGACCTTCGACCTGGACGCCTCGGTCGGCATCGCGCTCTATCCCGACCACGCGCCCGACTTCGAGCTGCTCCTCCAGCGGTCCGACGTCGCGATGTACTTCGCCAAGGAGGGCCGCACCGGCGTGGAGGTGTACCTCGCCGAAAAGGACCGCAACTCGCCCGAGCGGCTGAACCTCCTCGGCGACCTGCGGCGCGCCATCGGCGGCGGCGAGCTGGAGCTGCACTACCAGCCCAAGATGGGCCTTTCCTCCGGCATGGTCGAGGGCGTCGAGGCGCTGCTGCGATGGTGGCACCCCGAACGCGGCCCGGTCCCGCCGGACGACTTCATCCCGCTGGCCGAGCAGTCGTACCTGATGCGCCAGATCACCCAGTACGTGATCGACACCGCGCTGGAGCAGGCGGCCCGCTGGTGGCACTCCGGCATCCAGGTGCCCGTGTCGGTCAACGTGTCGGCCCGCGACCTGCTCGACCCGAGCCTGCCCGATCTGATCGAGGCGGGGCTGCACCGCCTGCGGCTGCCCGCGTGCGCGATCCAGCTGGAGGTCACCGAACGCATCCTGATGACCGACCAGGCCTACACCGCCGATTCGGTCCACGCCCTGGTGAAGCTCGGCGTCCCGCTGGCGCTGGACGACTTCGGCACCGGCTACTCCTCGCTGGTCCGCCTCCAGCGGCTGCCGGTGTGCGAGGTGAAGATCGACGGCTCGTTCGTGCAACGGCTGGGCAAGACGGTCGACGACGAGCGCATCGTCCGCTCGATCGTCGACCTGGTGCGCTCTCTCGGGCTGCGGTCGGTGGCCGAGGGCGTGGAGAACGACGAGGTGGCCGAGCGCCTGCGCGAGATGGGCTGCGACGCCGGCCAGGGGTGGCGGTTCGCCGAGCCCATGCCCGCGCGGGAGGCGAGCGTCTGGCTTCGCGAGCGGCTGGGCGCGCCGCCCTACGACCGCCGCGAGTCACACGAGGTCACGGCCCTGTAGTGGCCGTACGGCCGCCGGTGGGGGATCATCGGCGGTCATGGCCGCGAGAACCATGGTTAATGGTTCGGCCACGTTCGGTCACGCGCCCTAGGATGACACTGTCCGATTGCCATCCATGAAACGGGTTAACGACTCATGTCCGCCATAACCCGCGACGAGGTCGCCCACCTCGCCCGGCTGTCCCGGCTGGCGCTGTCCGATGACGAGCTCGACCACTACGCCACCCAGCTCGACGACATCATCGGCGCGGTCGCCCGCGTCGCCGAGGTCGCGACCGAGGACATCCCGCCGTCGTCGCACGCGTTGCCGCTCACGAACGTCTACCGTCCCGACGAGGTGCGCCGGTGCCTGACCCCCGAGGAGGCCCTCGCGGCCGCCCCGGCGGTCGAGGACGACCGCTTCCGCGTCCCGCGCATCCTCGGGGAGGAGGCATGAGCCTGATCCACAAGACCGCCGCCGAGCTGGGCGCCCTGATCGCCTCAGGCGAGGTCTCGGCCGTCGAGGTCGCGCAGGCCCACCTCGACCGCATCGCCGAGGTCGACCCGCGGGTCAACGCGTTCCTGCACGTGGCGACCGAGTCGGCGCTGGCGCAGGCCCGTTCGGTGGACGAACGGCGCGCCGCCGGCGAGCACCTCGGCCCGCTCGCGGGCGTGCCGATCGCGCACAAGGACGTCTTCACCACCAAGGACATGCCGACCACGGCCGGGTCCAAGATCCTCGAAGGCTACCGCCCGCCCTACGACGCGACGGTCACCGCGCGGCTGCGCGAGGCCGGCCTGGTCATCCTCGGCAAGACCAACCTGGACGAGTTCGCGATGGGCTCCTCCACCGAGAACTCCGCCTACGGCCCGACGCGCAACCCGTGGGATCTCGACCGCATCCCCGGCGGCTCCTCGGGCGGCTCCAGCGCGGCCGTCGCCTCCTACCAGGCGCCGCTGTCCACCGGCACCGACACCGGCGGCTCGATCCGCCAGCCCGCGGCCGTCACCGGCATCGTCGGGATGAAGCCGACCTACGGCGGCTCCTCGCGGTACGGGCTCATCGCCTTCGCGTCCTCGCTCGACACGCCCGGCCCGTTCGCGCGCAACGTGCTCGACGCGGCGCTGCTGCACGAGGCGTTCTCCGGCCACGACAGCATGGACTCCACCTCCATCCACGAGGAGGTGCCGCCGGTCGTCGAGGCCGCCCGCCGCGGCGACGTCGCCGGCCTGCGCGTCGGCGTGGTGAAGGAGTTCGGCGGCGAGGGCTACCAGCCCGGCGTGCTCGCCCGCTTCCGTGAGGCCGTCGACCTGCTGGAGTCCCTGGGCGCAAAGGTCGTCGAGGTCTCGTGCCCGAGCTTCGCCTACGCCCTGCCCGCCTACTACCTGATCGCCCCCTCCGAGTGCTCGTCCAACCTCGCCAGGTTCGACGGCATGCGCTACGGGCTGCGGGTCGGCGACGACGGCACGCACAGCGCCGAGGAGGTCATGGCGCTCACCCGCGCCGCCGGGTTCGGGCCCGAGGTCAAGCGGCGCATCATGCTCGGCACCTACGCGCTGTCCAGCGGGTACTACGACGCCTACTACGGCTCGGCGCAGAAGGTCCGCACGCTCATCGCCCGCGACTTCGAGGCGGCCTTCCACCAGGTGGACGTCCTGGTCTCGCCGACCACGCCCACCACGGCGTTCCCGATCGGCGAGCGCGCCGACGACCCGATGGCGATGTACCTCGCCGACCTGTGCACGATCCCGGCCAACCTGTCGGGCAACGCCGCCATCTCGGTGCCGTGCGGCCTGGCCGACGAGGACGGCCTGCCGGTCGGCCTTCAGATCATGGCGCCCGTGCTCGGTGACGACCGCTGCTACCGGGTGGGCGCCGCCGTCGAGAAGGCCTTTGAGGACCGCTGGGGCGGCCCGCTGCTGAAGGAGGCTCCGTCCCTGTGACCACCACCCACTCCGTGATGCCGTACGACGAGGCGCTCGAGCGCTTCGAGCCGGTGCTGGGCCTTGAGACCCACGTTGAGCTGGGCACCGCGTCCAAGATGTTCTGCGGGTGCTCCACCACCTTCGGCGCCCCGCCGAACACCCACGTCTGCCCGGTGTGCCTGGCGCTGCCCGGCGCGCTTCCCGTGGCCAACGACAAGGCGATCGAGTCGACGATCCGCATCGGCCTCGCGCTGAACTGCTCGATCGCCGAGTGGTGCCGCTTCGCCCGGAAGAACTACTTCTATCCGGACATGCCGAAGAACTACCAGATCAGCCAGTACGACGAGCCGCTGTGCAGCAACGGCTACCTCGACGTCGAGGTGGGCGGCGAGACCGTCCGCATCGAGATCGAGCGGGTCCACCTTGAGGAGGACACCGGCAAGTCCACGCACGTGGGCGGCGCGACCGGCCGCATTCACGGCGCCGACTACTCGATCGTCGACTACAACCGCGCCGGCATCCCGCTGGTCGAGATCGTCACCAAGCCGATCCCGGGCACCGACCGGCTCGCGCCCGAGGTCGCCCGCGCGTACGTCACCGAGCTGCGCGAGCTGATGCGCACGCTGGGGGTGTCCGACGTCCGCATGGAGGAGGGCTCCCTGCGGTGCGACGTCAACGTCTCGCTGATGCCGCGCGGGTCGAGCGAGTGGGGCACCCGCACCGAGACCAAGAACGTCAACTCGCTGCGCAGCGTCGAGCGGGCGGTGCGCGGCGAGATCGAGCGGCAGGCGGCGATCCTCGCCGACGGCGGCAAGATCACCCAGGAGACCCGGCACTTCCACGAGGACACCGGCGCCACCACCTCGGGCCGGTCCAAGGAAGAGGCGCAGGACTACCGCTACTTCCCCGAGCCCGACCTGCTGCCCATCGCGCCGAGCCCCGAGTGGATCGCCGAGTTGCGCGCCGAGCTGCCCGAGCTGCCGACCGCGCGGCGCAGGCGGCTCCAGGCCGAGTGGGGCGTCTCCGACCTCGACATGGCGGCGATGCACAACGCCGACGCCATCGACCTGGTCGAGGCGACCGTCCGGGCCGGGGTGCCGGCGGCCGACGCGCGCAAGTGGTGGATGGGCGAGCTGGCGCGGCGCGCCAACGAGTCCGGCACGCCGCTCGCCGAGCTGCCGATCACGCCGGAGCAGATCGCCCGGGTGGTCGAGCTGGTGGCCTCCGGCGCGCTGAACGACAAGCTGGCCCGCCAGGTGCTTGAGGGGGTGCTCGCGGGCGAGGGCTCCCCGGACGAGGTGGTCGAGGCCCGGGGCCTGCGCATCGTCAGCGACGAGGGCGAGCTGTCCTCGATCATCGACCAGGTGCTGTCGGCGAACGCCGACGCGGCCGACAAGGTGCGCTCCGGCAAGATCGCCGCGGTGGGCGCGCTGGTCGGCGGCGTGATGAAGGCCAGCCGCGGCAAGGCGGACGCCGGACGTGCCCGCGAGCTGATCCTGGAGAAGCTCGGGGTCTCCGAATAGGCCGGTCCTGACCAAGGGGCGGGCGGCCGGCGCGCACGCCGGCCGCCTCTCTGCCCACGCTGCCGCCCGCCTCCGTACTTAGTACGCCTTTCACCGGTTGATTCTCCGTACCTGGGACTGGATTCATCCGCCGATGTTGCAGAATTTGTGACTGGAGTTGGTTTAGGGTGATGCGGGGGATTCGGTACGGAGCGGGAGGAGGACGAAGGCGTGCGGAACGCCGGAGCGTCCATCGACCCGCCTCCCGATCCGTTCGCGGCGGTACGCCCGGACACGCCGGTGGCGCTGCCCGTCGACCGGCAGTACTCCAACGACAAGACCGGCCAGGACGACCAGCCCGCCGGGCGTGCGTCCGGAGCCCGTAAGAGGCTCCCGCGCGGCGTCGCGCCGCTGCCGCCCGGCGTGTCGCCCGAGATCTTCGTCAGCACCCCGCCCCCGTCGGCCGCGCCGCAGAGCCCGCCGGTGACCCTGCCGCCCCCCGCCGGCCCGCCCGAGCCGTGGCCGATGACGGGAAGCGTGCGCGTGCGCCGGCCGGAGGACGAGCCCAAGCCTGAGCCGCCGGACCTCGACGAGCCCGAACCGGCGGCCCGGCGGAGCAGATTACGCATCGCCCTGCTCGTCACGGGTGCGGTCGGCCTGCTCTTCCTGCTCGCCTACGGCGTCCCCGCCACGTTCATCTGGGGGAAGGTGCCGCCGGGAACGCACGTCAACGACGTGGCCATCGGCGGCCTGAACGCCACCCAGGCGATCGACCGCCTGCACAAGCGGTTCGACGGCAACGACCAGGAGGCCGTCGGGCTCATGCTCGACGGGCGGCGCGTGGCGGTGCTGGACCCGCGCGACGCCGGGCTGACGATCGACGTCGAGGCGACGGTCGCCGACGCCGAGACCGGCTTCCCCAGCCCGATCGCCGTCTGGCATTCCTTGACCGGGAGCCGTGAGCTGCCGTTGCGCGTCTCCCTCAACGAGAAGAAGCTCGCCGAGCGCGTCCGCAAGGTGGCCAAGGAGATCGACCGTCCCGTCCGCGAGGGTGCGATCGTCTACAACGGCACCACGCCGGAGCTGGTCACTCCCAAGAACGGGCTCGCGCTCGACCGGGCGGCGACCGCCGCGGCGATCACGCGGGCGTTCGTGGACGCCCCCGCCCAGGTCAAGCTCCCGGTCATGGTCGTACGGCCCAGAGTCGGCGTGTCGCTCTTCCACGGGGCGATGGCGACCGCCCAGCGTGCGGTCGCCGCGCCGATCACCCTGGTCAACGGGCAGCGGATGGTCCGCCTCAGCCCCAAGGTGATCGCCGCCAACCTGACCTTCACGCCGGACGCGCTCGGCCGGGTGCGTCCGGTCTTCGACGCCCGCAAGGCGGTCGCCGGGCTGGAGACCAAGCTGGTCGGCGTGGCCGAGGCGCCGCGCGAGGCCGGGTTCGTGATCGAGAACCAGGTGCCGAAGCTCGTACACGCCCGCATCGGCAAGGGCGTCAACACCGACAAGCTCGCCGAGGCGGTCGGCGAAGTGATCGCCGACCCCGGCGGCCGGACGATCCCGGTGTCGCTGGCCGTCATCCAGCCCAGCCTCGGCGACGCGGAGGCCATGAAGCTCGGCGTGAAGGAGAAGATCGGCGAGTCGAGCACGGCCTTCCCGTGCTGCGCCCCCAGGGTGACCAACATCCACAAGGCCGCCGACCTGGTGGACGGCATGATCGTCCGGCCGGGACAGACCTTCTCGCTCAACGAGACCGTCGGAGACCCGGCGACCCGCGGCTTCGTCCGCGCGCAGGCCATCGACGGCGACCGCCTGGTCCTCGCGACGGGCGGGGGGATGTCGCAGTTCGCGACCACCATGTACGACGCGGTCTTCGTCTCAGGGATGGAGGAGGTCGACCGCACCCCGTACCCGTTCTACGTCACCCGCTACCCGGTGGGGCGCGACGCGTCGGTGAACTACCCCGACGACGATCTGCGGTGGCGCAACAACACCGAGTACGGCGTGCTGATCAAGGCCTCCTACACCGCCACGTCGCTGACGGTGTCCTTGTGGAGCACCAAGAAGTACGACCGCGTCGCCGTCGAGATCTCCGACCGCACCGACCCCACCCAGCCGCAGACCAGGACCGACAGCGCCCCTGACTGCATCCCCATGGCCGGCGCCCCCGGATTCACCGTCTCGGTCACCCGGGTCTTCCAGAGGGGCGGCAAGGTCGTCAAGAAGGACAAGCCGCGGACGACGGTGTACGAGCCCGCGCCCAAGGTGATCTGCCAGCCGGGACGGCAGTCGGGGACCAACAAGAGGGACGGCTCCGGCGACTCCGCCGTGCAGAACTCAGACGGCTCGGGCAAACAGCGCCGCAGAGACGGCAAGAAACAGCAGACCGAACCCAGCACCCCCGTCACGACCGACAAAAACGGCAACGGAAACGGTAACCGCAACAACCGCAACGGCAACAACAGCGATAACGGCAACAACGCCCACCGCAACACCAACGGCAACGAGAACCCGAACGGCAACGAGAACCCGAACGGCAACGGCGGGAACGGCAACGAGAACTCGAACCGCAACCAAAACTCGAACCGCAACGGGAATGGGAACGCCCCCCAGAACCGGAACGGCAGCAGCAACTCGAACGGCCACAGCAACGGCAACGGCCACAGCAACGGCAACTCGAACGGCAACGTGACCACGTCGTCATAGCCGTCGTCCGCCCAGTTCACCGGTCGCCCCCCGTACGACGGCGCCGTCATCGCCGTACCACTCCCCACCGCCGCGGCGCCGATCTGCGCCCTCCTGCGAACGGACGGGGCGAGTCCCCCCAGGTGGTGACGGTCACATCGTTCTCTCCGTCCTCCCATGAGTGGACGGGACGAGTCCCCCAGGTGGTGACGGTCACATCGTCCTCTCTGTCCTCCCATGAGTGGACGGGGCGGGTTCCCCGAGTGGTGGCGGTCGTCATCATCCTCCAGGGCACCGGGGTTCGGAGAGGGCGTCAGGTGAGGGGGATGACGAGGATGCGGTCGTCGTTGTCGGCGGGGGAGCCGCGGCCGTCCTTGTTGCTGGTGCTGACGTAGAGGGCCGAGCCGTCGGGGGCGGCGGTCACGGCGCGCAGGCGGCCGTACTCGCCCGTGTAGCGGGCGATGGGCTTGCCCGTGCGGCCGTCCCCGGTGAGCGGCACCTGCCACAGCCGCGTTCCGCGCAGCGCGGCCACCCACAGGGAACCTTTGGCGTAGGCCATGCCTGACGGGGACGCCTCGGCGGTGGACCAGGTGAGCAGCGGATCGACGAAGGCGTCACCGCCGCCGAAGCCCTCGACACCGGGCCAGCCGTAGTTCTTCCCCTTCTCGATCCGGTTCACCTCGTCGTAGGTGTTCTGGCCGAACTCCGGGGCGTACATGCGCCCGGCGGAGTCCCATGCGACGCCCTGCACGTTGCGGTGCCCGTAGCTCCAGATCACGTTCTGGAACGGGTTGCCCGGCGCGGCGGCGCCGTCCACCGTCATGCGCAGGATCTTGCCGCCCAGCGTGCCGAGAGCCTGGGCGAGCGGACGGTCGCCGGTCTCGCCGGTCGTGGCGTAGAGGTAGCCGTCGGGTCCGAACGCGAGCCGCCCGCCGTTGTGGATGCCGCCCTTGGGGATGCCGCTGAGGATCGTCACAGGGTCGGTCAGGCGGTCCTCGTAGCGGTAGCGCACGATGCGGTTCTCGGTCGCGGCGGTGTAGTACACGAAGACGTAGTGGTCCTTGGTGAACCGTGGGGAGACGGCGACGCCGAGCAGGCCGCCCTCCCCGCTCGCGGACACCTCCTCCACGACCCCCACCTGGGAGGCCTTGCCTGAGGGGGTGACGCGCAGCAGCCGTGCTGTGGAGCGCTCGGTCACCAGCGCGTCGCCGTCGGGGAGGAAGGCGATGGCCCAGGGCACGGCCAGCCCTCCGACGAGCGTCCGCGGCTTGCCGGGCGTCGCCGCCTGCGCGGGGGACCCAGGGGACGCGGAGGACGCGGCGGCGCCGGACGGGCCCGTGGTCGTGGCGCCGTCCGGTGCGGCGGAGGAGCGGCCGCCGGCCGGTGGGGCGGAGGAGCCGTCGCCGTCCGCGCGCCCGGCCGTTCCGGGCGTGCAGCCCGCCAGCAGCACGGCGGCGGCGGCCACGGCGACCGCGCGCCCCGCGGCCCGCCTCCGGGTTCGAGCGTGGGTCGCGGTGGGCTGTGCCTGGGCGGCGGTGGGCTGTGCCTGGGCGGCGGTGGGGGGCCGGTCGGCGTGGGCGGTGCCGGTGTGCGGTGATCCGTCGGACATCATGAACCTCCTACGTCACCCCATACTGCCGCCACCGCCGCGAGGTTCCGGGCCGCTCGGCGGGTCGTTAGGGTTGACGGTCATGAAGATTTGGGCTCCTTCGCAGGCCATCGTCGATGTCTTGACCGATCTGCCGGACGTGGAATGTGTGTTGTACGACGGCCTCGGGTCGCCGCCCGAGGGCGTCGAGGACGTCGAGGTGTGGATCCCTCCGCTGATCCCGCCCGGCCTGACCGCCGAGTTGCTCGCCCGTATGCCCAAGCTGCGCCTGCTGCAGACCGTGACCGCCGGCGTCGAGGCGTACCGTCCCTACCTTCCCGAAGGCGTGACCCTGTGCAACGCGCGCGGCGTCCACGACGCGGGCACCGCCGAGTGGGCGGTCGGCGCGATGATCACCGTGCTGCGCGACTTCCCGGCCTTCGCCGCCGCCCAGGAGCGGGGCGAGTGGACCTACCACCACACCGGCGTGCTGGCCGACGCCACCGTGCTCGTCATCGGGTACGGCTCGATCGGCCAGGCGCTGGAGCGCCGCCTGGAAGGCTTCGAGGTGGAGGTCGTCCGCGTCGCCCGCACCGCGCGTGAGGGCGTGCACGGCGAGGACGAACTGCCGCGGCTGCTGCCGGACGCCGACGTGGTGGTGCTGCTCGTGCCGCAGACGCCGGGCACGGCGCGCATGGTGGACGCCGCCTTCCTCGCCAGGATGAAGGACGGCGCGGTGCTGGTGAACGCCGCGCGCGGCTCGGTCGTCGACACCGGCGCCCTCGTGGCCGAGCTCGCCACCGGGCGGCTGCGGGCCGCCCTCGACGTGACCGACCCCGAGCCGCTGCCCAAGGACCACCCTCTGTGGACGACTCCGGGAGTGTTCATCACTCCGCACGTGGCGGGCAGCACCCCGGCGTCACTGCGGCGGATGACCAAGCTCATGCGATCTCAAATGCTGAGATATCTGTCCGGCGAGCCGCTGAACAACGTGATCACGGGGTCGTACTGATCGGCTTGACTCTCGTTTCTGACTCGTAACGATAGGAAAGCAAACCCAAGCCGTGGCTGCCTCGTGACCTCCGATGCGTACGGTGAGTCTCACCGCGCCACCGTTCGGGACAGCGAGCAAGGCGGTTTACAGATCGGTGACGACTGAGCGGTTGTCGTCTCCTACGCCACCCGGCGGGCGCGACACTGGCGACGTGACAGGGATGAGCCGCATGGGCGACGACGTTGAACGGCCTTCGTGACCCAAGGGTCCCGTTGACCGCCGCCGCCGGCCTCGGCGCGGTGGGCTTGGCGGCTGCCCTTCTCGTCGACGCCTCCTCCACGGCGGTCACCGCGGTGGCCGGGGTGGTGGCCGGCCTCGTCGCCGCCGTCTCCCTGCTGGCCGGTGCCGTACGCGTCGCGCCCGGGTGGCGCCACCAGTCGTCGGCCTGGCGCTGGCTCGCCTCCGGCTCCGGCGCCTGGCTGGCCGGGGTCGGCGTGCGTCCGCTGGCCGAGGGCACTCCGTTCATGCTCACCTTCGCCGACGTCCTGCTCATCGCCGGCGCCGTGCTGCTCGCGGTCGGCTGCGGCCGCACCGCGAGGCGCCGGGCGTACGGCAGGTCGTTGCTGCACTACGCCTCCAGCGCCTACATCAGCGCCGCGTCGCTGTTCATCATCGGCTGGGTCGTGCTGCTGGGCCCGCTGTACGCCAAATCGGACGAGCCGAGCACGCTGGCCTCGCCCGTGATGTGCCTGCTGGCGACGTGCGCCGTGGCCCCTGCCGCGCTGGCGTCGCGCTCCGCCGGGCGCCGGGTGGGCGTCGCCGCGCTGGCCGTGCTCGCGACGATCACGCTGCAGGAGCTCGCCACCGCGATGGCGCGGGTGACCGTCGGCGGCACCCCCTCGCTCGCCGCCGGCCTGGTGGCCCCGGCCGCGTTCCTGCTGCTGGCCGCCGCGCCGTGGGGCCGCCGCGCCCGCACCCGGCCGATGCGGGCGCCCTCGTCGGTGGTCGTGGAGGGCGCGCCGCTCGCGCTGGCCGCCGTCGCCACCGTCGTCCTGGCCGCCCACGTGATCGCCAAGGGGGCCGGGCCGTCCATGGCGGTGCTGTCCTTCGTGGTGGCCTCGGTGGTCGTGGTCCTGCTCGCCAAGGTCTTCGTGCTGGCCGTCGAGACGGTGAGCATGCGCGGGGGCCTGGACTCCACCGAACGCCGGCTCATCCACCTGGCCGAGAGCGCGGGTGACCTGGTCCTGGTCTGCGACCACGACGGCGTCATGCGCGAGATGGGTTCCGGGGTGGAGGCGCTGTACGGCTACCAGCCGCGCGAGCTGATCGGCCGCTCGATCTTCGACTACGTGCACGCGGAGGACGCGCCAGGCGTCCAGGCGGCGCTGAAGACGCTGACGTCCGACGAAGAGCCCCCTCTGGAGCGCCAGAGCGCCTGCCGGGTCGCCTGCCGGGTCCGCGCCGCGGACGGCACGTGGCGTCCCGCCGAGTCCGTCGCCACCCGCCACCCCAGCGAGGGGGAGGACCTCGTCCTGATCTCCACGCGGGACGTCAGCGACCAGGTGGCGCTGCGCAACCAGGTGGCCCACCTCACCTTCCACGACGGCGTGACCGGCCTGCCGAACCGCGCCTACTTCGAAGAGCGCACCCGCGAAGTGCTGGCGCGCAGAGGCGGCGGCACCACGGCGGTGGTGTTCATCGACCTCGACGGGTTCACCGGCGTGAACGACTCGGTCGGCCACGCCTGCGGCGACTACCTGCTCAGCCAGGCCGCCCGCCGGCTGCGCGCGGCCGTGCACTCCGACGACACGCTGGCCCGCTGGGGCGGCGACGAGTTCGCGGTGCTGCTGGAGTCCGGCGGCTCCGGCCCGTCGACCGGCTCGGGCACCGCCGACGCCCAGTCGGCCATCGACCTGGCCGAGCGGCTGGTGCGCGCGGTGTCCTCCGAGCCGTTCCGGGTGGCCGACCGCGACATCGCGCTGACCGCCAGCGTCGGGGTGGCCTTCGCCGAGGACGGCGTGCCGGCCGGCGACCTGATCCGCAACGCCGACGTGGCGACCACGCGGGCCAAGGAGCTCGGCGGCCGCCGCGTCGAGGTGTTCGCCGCCCACATGCACGCCGACGTCGTACGCCGCCTGGAGCTGGCCGCCGACCTCCAGCGGGCGCTGCTCGCCGGCCAGTTCGCCGTGGAGTACCAGCCCGTGGTCGATCTGGCGACCTCCCGGGTGACCGCGGTGGAGGCTCTGGTGCGCTGGTGCCGGGGGAACACGCTCGTACCGCCGCAGCAGTTCCTCGGCGCGGCCGAGGACACCGGCCTGATCGTCCCGCTCAGCGAGTGGATCCTGCGTGAGGCGTGCCGCGAGGTCGCGGCCTGGCGGGCGTCGTCCTGGGACATCGGGCTGTCGCTCAACCTGTCCTGCCGGCAGATCACCGCGCCGCGGTTCGTGGAGACCGTCGAGGCGGCGCTGGCCGAGAGCGGCCTGCCCGCGAGCGCGCTGACCCTCGAAGTGATCGAGGAGATGCTCGTCGAGGACGCCGACGAGGTCGTCAACCGCCTGTCGGAGCTGCGCGCCCTCGGGGTGCGGCTGGCGATCGACGACTTCGGCACCGGGTACGCCTCGCTGGCCTTCCTGCGGCAGCTTCCGGTCGACATGATCAAGATAGACCCGTCCTTCGTGTCGGGCCTCGGATGCGACGAGACGCTGACGCTGCTCACCCGCACGATCGTGCGGCTCGGCCACGACCTGGGGCTCATCGTGGTGGCCGAGGGCATCGAGCGTCCCGAGCAGCTCGAACTGCTGCGCGAGATGGGCTGCACCCGTGGCCAGGGCTACCTGGTCGCCCGACCCATGGCGGCGCGCGGCGTCGACTCCCTCATGCGCACCAGCGTCGCCCCCCTCCAGAACACCGCCTGACTCAGGCTCAGAGTCCCGGGGAGCAGAGCGAGGCCGGGCAACGCCATCCCATATGATGAGACTTGTGTCCGGGGATTTGACACCCGTGACGTCCCAGGGGCTATGGTTGCGGCATGCGTATCACTGGGGACTCGATTGCCGGGCTGGCGCAGCCTCGGCTTGACGGTGTAGTACTTCGCCGGCGCGCGGGTCGCTGACGAAGAGTCCCCAGCCTGCGCGCAGCCCCAGCACCGCCACCTCGGCGGGGCGGGGCATTTTTTATGGCCACACCCAGCTCAGCCACGCAAGGAAACGAGCCGATGACCGAAGAGATGACAGGTGCGCAGGCCCTCGTCAGGGCGCTGGAGCAGGTCGGGGTGGACACCGTGTTCGGGATTCCCGGAGGCGCGATCCTTCCCGCCTACGACCCGCTCTACGACTCCACCAAGGTCAGGCACGTCCTTGTACGACACGAGCAGGGCGCCGGGCACGCCGCCGAGGGGTACGCCCAGGCGACGGGCCGGGTCGGGGTCTGCATGGCCACGAGCGGCCCGGGTGCCACCAACCTGGTGACCGCGATCGCCGACGCGTACATGGACTCTGTGCCGATCGTGGCGATCACCGGCCAGGTCGCGGCGCCGCTCATCGGCACCGACGCCTTCCAGGAAGCCGACATCTCCGGCATCACCATGCCGATCACCAAGCACAACTTCCTGGTCACCGAGGCCGGTGACATTCCGCGCATCATCGCCGAGGCCTTCCACATCGCCTCCACCGGCCGTCCCGGCCCTGTCCTGGTCGACATCTCCAAGGACGCCCTGCAGGCCAAGATGACCTTCAGCTGGCCGCCCACCATGCGGCTGCCCGGCTACCGCCCGGTGACCCGGCCGCACTCCAAGCAGATCAGAGAGGCCGCGCGCCTCATGGCCGAGGCCAAGCGCCCGGTGCTGTACGTGGGCGGCGGCGTGCACAAGGCGCGCGCCTCCGCCGAGCTGATGCAGCTGGCCGAGCTCACCGGCATCCCGGTGGTCACCACGCTGATGGCCAAGGGCACCTTCCCCGACAGCCACCAGCTGAATCTCGGCATGCCCGGCATGCACGGCACGGTCGCGGCCGTGGGCGCGCTGCAGCGCAGCGACCTGCTCATCGCGCTCGGCACGCGGTTCGACGACCGGGTGACCGGCAGGCTCGACACCTTCGCCCCGCAGGCCAAGATCATCCACGCGGACATCGACCCCGCCGAGATCTCCAAGAACCGCCACGCGGACGTCCCGATCGTCGGCGACTGCCGCGAGGTGCTGACCGACCTCATCGGCGCCATCAAGCACGAGCAGGCCGAGGGCCGCACCGGCGACTACGCCGCCTGGTGGACGGTGCTCAACGGCTACCGCGACACCTACCCGCTCGGGTACGACGCTCCGGACGACGGCTCGCTGGCTCCGCAGTACGTCATCGAGCGCATCAGCGCGATCGTCGGGCCGGACGCCTACTACGTGGCCGGCGTCGGCCAGCACCAGATGTGGGCCGCCCAGTTCGTCGGCTACGAGAACCCCGGCACGTTCATCAACTCCGGCGGCGCGGGCACGATGGGCTTCGCGGTGCCGGCGGCCATGGGCGCCAAGATGGGGCAGCCGGAGACCACGGTGTGGGCCATCGACGGCGACGGCTGCTTCCAGATGACCAACCAGGAGCTCGCCACCTGCGCGCTCGAAGGCGTGCCGATCAAGGTGGCCGTGATCAACAACGGCAACCTCGGCATGGTCCGGCAGTGGCAGACGCTGTTCTACAACGAGCGCTACTCCAACACCGACCTGCAGTCGCCGCGCCGCATCCCCGACTTCGTCAAGCTGGCCGAGGCGTACGGTTGTGTCGGCCTGCGGTGCGAGCGCCCCGAGGACGTCGACGCGACGATCCGCAAGGCCATGGAGATCAACGACGTGCCCGTGGTCGTCGACTTCGTCGTGCACAAGGACGCCATGGTCTGGCCCATGGTCGCCGCCGGAACCGGCAACGACGAGATCAAGATCGCTCGCGACATGGCTCCCGTGTGGGACAACGAGGAGCAGTCATGAGCCGCCCGGGCCGCGACGGCGGCCGGGCCCACGGACCATCCACCGGTTTGGCAGGAGGCAACGCATGAGCCGCCACACGCTGTCGGTTCTCGTCGAGAACAAGCCCGGCGTCCTGGCCCGGGTCGCCGCGCTGTTCAGCCGGCGCGGCTTCAACATCGACTCCCTGGCGGTCGGGCCGACCGAGCACGACGACGTGTCGCGCATGACCATCGTCGTCAACGTCGCCGAGCTTCCGCTGGAGCAGGTCACCAAGCAGCTCAACAAGCTGGTCAACGTGATCAAGATCGTGGAGCTCGACCCCTCCCAGTCCGTGCAGCGGGAGCTCACGCTCATCAAGGTCCGCGCCGACTCCGACACGCGTTCCAACGTGCTCGAACTGGTGCAGCTCTTCCGTGCCCGCTGCGTGGACGTGGCCACGGACGCGGTGACCATCGAGGTCACCGGCACGCCGGACAAGCTCGACGCCTTCATCAAGGTGCTGGAGCCGTTCGGCATCAAGGAACTCGTCCAATCGGGCATGGTGGCCATCGGCCGCGGCGCCCGTTCCATCACCGACCGCTCGCTCAGGGCCCTGGACCGCAGCGCGTGAGCCCTGCGGGCGCGAGCCGCAAGAAACCACGAAAGGCAAGCTAGTGACTGAGATCTTCTACGACGACGACGCCGACCTGTCGGTCATCCAGGGCCGGCACGTGGCGGTGCTGGGCTACGGCAGCCAGGGCCACGCCCACGCGCTGTCGCTGCGCGACTCCGGCGTGGACGTCCGGGTGGGTCTGCCCGAGGGCTCCAAGAGCCGTGAGAAGGCCGAGAACGACGGCCTGCGTGTCGTCACGCCGGGGGAGGCCGCCGAGGAGGCCGACCTGATCATGATTCTCGCGCCCGACCACATCCAGCGTCACCTGTACGCCGAGCACGTCGCGCCGAACCTGGTCGAGGGCGACGCGCTGTTCTTCGGTCACGGCCTCAACATCCGCTACGGCCTGATCGAGGCGCCCGAGGGCGTCGACGTGGCGATGGTGGCGCCCAAGGGTCCCGGCCACCTGGTCCGCCGCCAGTTCACCGCCGGCCGCGGCGTGCCGGTGCTGGTCGCCGTCGAGCGTGACGCGACCGGCAACGCCTGGCCGCTCGCGCTGTCGTACGCCAAGGGCATCGGCGGCACCCGGGCCGGCGCGCTGAAGACGACCTTCACCGAGGAGACCGAGACCGACCTGTTCGGCGAGCAGGCCGTGCTGTGCGGCGGCGTGTCCGAGCTGATCAAGGTCGGCTTCGAGACCCTGGTCGAGGCGGGCTACCAGCCCGAGGTCGCCTACTTCGAGTGCCTGCACGAGATGAAGCTCATCGTCGACCTCATGTACGAGGGCGGCATCTCCAAGATGTACTGGTCGGTGTCCGACACCGCGGAGTTCGGCGGCTACACCCGCGGCCCGCGCGTCGTCACCTCCGAGA
The DNA here is from genome assembly GCF_055586705.1 of Sphaerisporangium sp. NPDC049457. Classification (NCBI taxonomy): domain Bacteria; kingdom Bacillati; phylum Actinomycetota; class Actinomycetes; order Streptosporangiales; family Streptosporangiaceae; genus Sphaerisporangium; species Sphaerisporangium sp. NPDC049457. The sequence continues at coordinate 220,631 of NZ_JBVJHR010000011.1, forward strand.
CCAAGAAGGAGATGCAGCGCATCCTCGGCGAGGTCCAGTCGGGCGCGTTCGCCCGCGAGCTGGTCGAGGAGTTCGACGGCGGCCAGGGCAACTTCCGCAAGTACCGCGAGGAGCTGTCGCAGCACCCGATCGAGCAGACCGGCGCCAAGCTCCGCCCGATGATGAGCTGGCTCAAGGAGAAGTAAGCCCCGCGGGGACGATCGACCGCCCGAGCCGACCTCCGGCTCGGGCGGTCATCTGTTCCGGGTGGCGTCAGGCGAACAGCTCGTCAATGGAGTTGATGGTGCCGGCGCGTCGTCCCCACTCTTCGATCCGTGTCAGATCGGAGCATTCCAGGATCTCGGTCCGCGCGTCGTCGGACAGCTCGACTCCCCGCGCGTCCAGCACGAGCAGCAACATCTTGGCCTCGCCCCTCGCTTCGCCTTCGGCGAGCCCTTCGGCGAGGCCTTCGGCGAGGCCGTCAGCCTTCCCCTGCCCGTAGTAGCCGCGAGCGTAGTCGCTCTTGTACTCGCGTGTACCGGTGGCCATCATTTCCTCCAGAATCTCGCGGGCCCCTACCGTGAGCATGGCCAGCACTTCGTCAATATAACCCTGTGCCTGCTCGGATTCGATGTGCTCGAGCCCTTCCAGCATCGCCGTGAAGATCTTCTCCCGGTCCGCGCTTTCACCGTGAGTCATCGCCGACAGGACGGCCAGTTCCGGGTTGGTCTGCGCCTGTTGTGAATCGATGATCGCCGGGATCTCGTCTGGGCCCAGCACCAGCGGCCGGAAAACCAGTTCCGGGTGCCCGAGGGGGATCGGCCGGGCACACCACCGGGCGATCCCGCGTTCGGGGCTGATGACCAGCAGCACGACCGGGCAGCGCAGTCGGCTGCGGAGGGTCGCCAGGTAGGCGGGCCAGCTCCATCGCTTGTTGTAGTCCCTGCTGCATTGCACTTCGACGATGACGGCCATGTCGCTGTCGGTGTCGCTTCGCAGGCTGACCACGGTGTCGGCGCGGTATTCGGTGGGGTTGTGCTCGGTCAGGTCCGCCGACTCCACACGGGCCTCGGCGAAGACGGGGACGGTGTCGGGCCGGACACATCCGAGTAGGTCGGCCGCCAGGGACGGGCGTTCTCGTATGAGTTCGAGCCAGATCTGATGTTCTCTCGTGGGCATGACGTGAACACTATACGTGTTCGCTTGATAACTCTTTGGAATCACGAGAATCATTCATTGACCGGTACCGCTGTCTCGGTGGGCGACCCCGCTCAGCTCGGGACTGGTGCGTGATGCGGACTTCGCCGAGATCCGATCCGCTGCCCTCGTCCGCGGCGGCGACGCGTCGGGCCGGCTGGTACGTCGCGTCGCCGTCGCCGTGGGTGGTCAGGTCAGCAGGGGGTGGGCTTGAGCCAGGAGCATTCGAGGGCGGTGTCCTCTGGGGTGGTGGGGGTGGCGGTTCTGAGCTGGGCGGGGGCGTTGACGGGGGTGTCACGCTTGAACTGCGCGAGGCGGACGGCGATGGCGTCCTCGACGGCGGGCTTGGGGTTGCCGGTCAGGTAGTTGTTGGTCAGGATCGAGAACACCAGCGGCTCGCCGTCGGCGCTGGTGACGTAACCCGACAGTCCCGAGACGCTGGTGAGCGAGCCGGTCTTGGCGTGCACGTTGTTCGCCGCGGCCGTGCCCGTCATGCGGCTGCGCAGCGTACCGCCGGTGAAGCGGTCGGCGTTGCCGGCGATCGGCAGCGCGTCGTACCAGGTGGTGAACCACGGCTTGGCGCGCAGGGCGATGAGGTAGGCCGTCAGCTCGCCGGGAGTGACCCCGTCGAGCCGCGACAGGCCCGAGCCGTCGCGCAGCCGCACGTTCTTGATGCCGTTGGCCTTGGCGAAGGCGGTGGTGACGGCGAGGCCGGCGGCCCAGGTGCCCTTGCCGGAGACCTTGCGTCCCATCGCCTTGGTCAGGATCTCGGCGTGCATGTTGTTGCTGAGCTTCAGGAACGGCACCAGCAGCTGAGAGAGCGGCATCGACTCGCGGGTGGCCAGCGTCTTGGCGGCCTCCGGCGCCGCGCCCCGTCCGGTCTTGCCGAGCACACGCACCCCGTGCGCGGCGAGCGCCTTGCGGAACAGCGAGGCGGCGTACCCGGTGGGGTCGTCGACGGCCACCCACTCGTCGTAGGCGTCCGCGACGGTGCCGGTGATCACGACCGTGTTGGTGCCGTGCACGCGGTTCACCAGCACGTCGGTCGTGGCGCCGGTCGTCGCGTGGTTCTCGATCTTGATGTGGTCGGTCTCGGGCGTGGTGGTCACCTTGGCGGGCGCGCCCGCCGCGCCGCCGGGCGCCACCGACACGATCACCGAGCCGGCGTCGTAGTCGGTGTCGGGGGCGGCGGTGAGCGCCGAGATCTGGCCGGCGTAGTAGTACGGCTCGTCGTCCCACGCCCAGTCGGTGCCGAGACGGACGTCGTCGAACCAGGTGTCGTCGGCGATCAGCTTGCCGGTGACCAGCTTCACGCCCGCGCCGGCGACCTTCGCGGCCAGCGCGTCGTAGTCGGCGGCGAGCATCGTCGGGTCGCCGGTGCCCTTGAGGTACAGGTCGCCGGTCAGCGCCGAACCCGCCCGGCGTCCGGAGCCGAGCACGCTCGTGGTGAAGCGGTAGTCCAGGCCCAGGGTGTCCACGGCGGCCGCCGAGGTGAGCAGCTTGGTGTTGGACGCCGGCAGGAAGATCTTCCCGGCGTCCTGCGCGTAGAGCTGCTCGCCCGTCGCGGCGCTCTTGACGACCACGCCGGAGCGCGCCACGACCAGGTTCGACGCGTTGAGGATCTGGTCGATGTCGTTGGTCAGGTCCGCCACGCCCGGGGCCGGGTCGGCCGCGCTCGCGGGCGCGCCGCCGGTCGCCTGCGTCATCGTCGCGGCCAGCGCCGCCGCGGCCAGTAGCGTGGTGATCTGTCTGCGTCTGTGCACAGGTGCCTCCAGAGGGCTGGGCCTGGGGGGATCATCGGCAATGCCGCTCCGGCAGACAATACGGAAACCTACGTATGTCGAGCGGGAGAGCCCCGTGATCCAGGCCACAGGTCGCCGCAATCATGGACGGCGCGTTCAAGGGCTGACCACCTCCACTCGGCCACCGAACGCCGCCCGGCCGATCCACCCCTGGGAGCCGAACATCGGCGACCCTCTGATTTGAGAGGTGAACATCAGCATCGGCGGTGGACCGTCATCCGGGTGGCCCGCGATCACTCAGCCGTCCATGGCCCGGGAGGTGAACCTTTCAGGCAAGGCCGGGGGCGAGGTGTGCGGGCGGAATTGCCCCGGGGCCACAACCTGGGCATACGTCCTGTCCGGCTCTCGGCACGGGCGTCCGCCCCGCAAGGATCGTTGACCTGGTCGGCCGGGAAACCTAGCGTCCGGGGCGCAACGCCGTGTCACGTCCGCCCCACCCCCTCGCGGAACGGAGGCATCCAATGGTCCGGAAGCTACGTGCCCGGCTCGTCCCCCTGGCCGCCGCCATCCTGCTGACCACCGTGTCGGCGCCCGCCCTCGCCGACGTGGTGCCATCCATCGGCCCCAACCAGTACTTCTCCGGCCTGGTGAACGGCCAGTCTGGAAGATCGGTCATCAGAATGGCGTGCTTCGGCCCGGTCTATCCCGGTCAGACCGGTCATCCGTTCGCCGGCCAGACGGTCGAGGTCCGCCCCGTCCCGAGTCCTTCGCAGCGAGACCTGGGTTACACCGGCAGCGCCGCCAGGGAGATCGGGGTCGCCTTCGGCAACTCCTACTCCGCCGCCCCGCCGGTCGTCCTGCGCTATTACGGCGTGACCGCCGAGATCCCCGCGACGCTCAACCTGCCCTGCTACGGCAGCGGCACCGTCACGTTCGTCCCCCTCCCGACCAGCTCCACAGCCCACCCCGCCACGGTAACCGTCGACTTCGTCGGCCAACCCTGACCCCGCCCTCCCCGCGCCGGCACCCTCCGCGCCGGCGCGGGCTTCGGCATGCCCGGCTGAATCCGCACCCCTGCTGACCAGGGGGGCCTGCCGCGCGCCACATGCCGCACTCTCGAAGAAGCATCTTTCAGCGTGCTGAGTGATCGTCATATCAACGCAGCATGCGACACTCGGCGCGGCCCTGGCATCGTTCCGAGTCGCTGTGCACCTCGCTCCAGATCCGCCCTCGTGACCGCACACGATGGAAAGTTGATCTTGACATGACGAGCAATCCCAGCAAGGGCACCGGAACGCTGATCCAGGAACGGCGCGCATCGCCGGCCACGTTGCGCCGGGTTCCCGACACCAGCCTGCGAGACCAGCTCGGCGGCGTGTTCGCGATGCGGAACGACCAGGTCGGCTTCCTCTCGCGAATGATCGACACCTACGGCGACATCGTCCGCATCCGGGTGCTAGGCATTAAGATGATCATGCTCAACAACCCCGACTACTTCGAGCGCGTCCTGGTCAGGAACCACGAGAACTACGACAAGAACACCTTCCTGTTCCGGGCCGTGGAGCCGATCCTGCGCGGCGGCCTCATCGGCAACGTGGGCGGCGAACCGTGGCGGCGGCAGCGCCGCATCATGCAACCCTCGTTCCACCGCCCCCAGGTCGCCGGGTTCGCACAGAACATGTCGGACGAGACCTCCCGCATGCTGCGGCGCTGGGACCGGGAGTACAAGTCGGGGGACGTCGTCAACGTCAGCACCGAACTCGGACAGCTCGCGATGCGCATCGTCTTCAGATCACTCTTCGGCGCGGACGTCGGATCCAGGGGAGACGCCATCGAGGAGATGTTCCTGGAGGCCAACCAGATCGTCGGCGCCTTCTTCCGATTCCCGTTCCCCCCGCTGAGCTTTCCCACCAAGGGCCATCGCCGCCTCAACGAGATCATCCGGACGATGGACGGCTTCGTCTCCGACGTCATCCGCAAGCGCCTGGGCAGCGACGAGGAGCACCACGACCTGCTGACGGCGCTGATGAACGCCGTCGACGACGAGACCGGCACCGGGATGACCCCGCTGCAACTCCACCGCGAGGTGCTGAACATCATCATCGGCGGGTACGAGACCACCAGCAACTCCGTGGCCTGGCTGGTCTACCTGGTCGGCCAGCACCCCGAAGTGCAGGAACGGCTGCACGCCGAGGTCGACAGCGTCCTCGGCGGCCGGGTGCCCACCTTCGACGACGTGCCGCGGCTGACCTACACCCGCATGATCGTCGACGAGACGCTGCGCCTGTACACCCCGGCCTGGCAGACGATGCGGCGCGCCAACGAGGAAGACGAGATCGGTGGCTATCGCATCCCCGCGAAATCCGACATCTACCTCAACATGTTCACCCTGCACCGGCACCCGGACTTCTGGCCGTCCCCGGACACCTTCGACCCGGAGCGCTTCACCCCGGAACAGATCGCCCGGCGGCCGCGTCACGCCTACATCCCGTTCGCCAGCGGACCGCGCAACTGCATAGGCAAGCACTTCGCGCTCACCGAACTCACCATCATCCTGGCCATGATCGCCCAGGCGTACCGGGTCGAGATCCCCGAGGACCGCCGCTCCGTGGAGATCGAGCCACTGATCACGATGCACCCCAAGGGCGGCATCCACACCCGGATGGAACGGCGATGACGGCCCCGCCCGCCACCGTCGACCACTGCCTCGACGTGCTCCTGCCGAAGACCCTGGACGTGTTCCCGCCCCTGCTCAACGAGCATTTGCGCGTCGCGCGCGACCACCTCTCCGAGTGGGTGGTGGAGCACGACCTGGTCCGCAAACCCGCCGCACGACGTCGCTTCGAGCAGGCCGACTTCGCCTGGTTCGCCGCCGTGACCTATCCGGCCGCCGACGAGCGGGGCCTGTGCCTGATCGCCGACTGGTTCGCCTGGCTGTTCCTGCTCGACGACCAGTTCGACGACGGCACCGTGGGACGCGACCCCGCGCGCGTCCAGGACCTGATGGGACGGCTGGCCGCCGTCCTCCTCCAGGACGGCGATGACCCGGGCACGGCTCGGCCGGCCATCGTGGCGGCGCTGGCCGACCTCTGGCGCAGAACGATCCCGCGCGCCACGCCCGCGTGGCGCGACCGCTTCGTCCACCACATCGCCGAGGGCGGCGCCGCGGCGATGTGGGAGGCGGGCAACCGCACCCGCGGACTCGTGCCGGACGAGGCCACCTACATCACCAAGCGCAGGCACACCGGAGCCATCTACGTCTGCATGGATCTCATCGAACCCGCCGACCTCGCCGAGGTGCCCGCGGCCGTGTACGACCACCCGGCCTACCAGGACGCCCTCCGCGCGGCCTGCGACGTCGTGTGCTGGACCAACGACGTCTACTCGCTGGAGAAGGAACTGTCGGTCGGCGAGTACCACAACCTGGTGCCGATCGTCGAGCGCGCCCGCGGCCTCACCCGCGCGCCCGCCGTCCAGCACGTCGTGAGCGCGATCGCCCGCGAGGTCGACCGCTTCCTGCTCCGCGAACGCGAAACCCTGGCGGCCCTCCCCGGCCACGCCGCCGAAGCGGCGAGGAACTTCGCCGGGATGCGTTCATGGATGCGCGGCAACCTCGACTGGTCCGCCAGGACCAAGCGTTACCGCGCCGCCGGCGAGGAGACCGCGCACCGGCCCGCCGACTACCTCGACGCGCTGGCCGAGGCGGGAACATGATCGAAAGCCCGGTGTCGACGGCGCCCCGTACCGCCGCTACCGAAACCCGCCGCACCCCGGCCCATGCGGGCATGCCCGTCCCGCGAGGCGTCCTGCACGCCCGCCTGCTGCTCCCGCCCGCGCTGACGTACTGGATCGACCGGCTGGAACCGCGGCTGCGCGACATGTGCGGCTACCAGCTCGGCGTCCACGACGAGCACGGACATCCGACCGGCTCGGCGCACGGCAAGCTGATCCGCCCGGCGTTCGCGCTGCTGTGCGCGAAGGCCTGCGGCGGCGAACTCGCCGACGCCGTCCCAGCGGCGGTCGCCGTCGAACTCGTCCACAACGCCTCCCTCGTCCACGACGACATCATGGACGGCGACCGGGAACGACGGCACCGGCCGACCGTGTGGGCGCGGTACGGCATCCCCATGGCCATCCTCGCGGGCGACGCGATGTTCGCTCTGGCCTTCGAGGCGCTCGGAACACCCGAACGGCGGCCCGCCGACCACCACCTGGCCCGCACTCTGCGGGAACTGATGGCCGGGCAGAGCCGGGACCTGCGTTTCGAGCGGCTCGGCGCGCCGTCGATCGGCGAGTGCATCGACATGATCGAGGGTAAGACGGGGGCACTCCTCGGCTCGGCGTGCCGGCTCGGCGCGCTGTACGGCTCGGCCCCCACCCCCGTGACGGAGGCGTTCGGGCGCTTCGGCCTCGACCTCGGGGTCGCGTTCCAGCTGCTGGACGACCTGCTCGGCATCTGGGGCGATCCGAAGGCCACCGGCAAACCGGTCGGTTCCGATTTGCAGGCCCGCAAGAAGAGCGCCCCGGTGGTGGCCGCGCTCACCGCCGGCCGCGCCGCGTCCCGGCGGCTGGCCGAGCTGTACCAGACACCCGGGCCGTTCGAGACCGGCCAGCTCGTGCTCGCCGCCGAGCTCATCGACGCGGCCGGCGGGCGGGCCTGGGCACGCGAAGAGGCGCGGCGGCGCATCGACGCCGCCTGGCAGCACCTCGCTGCGGTGGACATTCCCGCCGAGGCGCGGAACGACCTCGGAGAACTCACGGCATTCCTCATCGACCGAGAATGGTGACCACCCATGACCAGCACGAACACCCCGGACCGTCCGGCCGGGGTCATCCGCAGATGGTTCGAGTGCTTCAACGCCCACGACCACGTCCGCTTCGCCGAGTGCTACACCGAGGACGCCGTCCTTGAGGACATCGCGCTCGGTCGTACCTTCAAGGGGCGTGAGGAACTCGCCGAGTTCATGCGGGTCTGGGTGGAGGCCTGCCCCGACACCCGCTGCGAGCCGGGAGAGGTCATCCTCGACGGCGACCGCGCCGCCGTGCCCTGGAACGGCACGGGCACCCTCCTCGGCACCTTCCCCCACCTGCCGGACACCGCCGTCAAGGGCAGCCGCATCGACAACCGCGGGCTCAGCGTCATGGAGTTCGCCGACAACGGCCTGATCAGCCGCCAGACCGACTACTACGACACCATGGCCATCCTTCGCCAGATCGGCCTCATCCCGCAGTGACCCCTCGACACCTGGAGCGACCATGAACGCGCAACGCGTCGCCATGACCACCGAGGACGTGGGCCGGTTCTTCGACGAGAAGGGCGACGTGCTCAGCGAACTGCTCGGCGGCAACATCCATTTCGGGTACTGGCTCGGCCCCGACGACCCCAGCACCTTCGCCCAGGCGGCCGAACGCCTGACCGACCACATGATCGAGGCGCTGGCGCCCAAGCCGGGGGAGCGGATCCTCGACCTCGGCTGCGGGAGAGGCCGCCCGGCCGTCCGGCTGGCCCGCGCGGCCGACGTCGAGATCATCGGAATCTCGGTGAGCAGGCGGGACATCCAGGTGTCCACCGAATCCGCCCGGGCAGAGGGCCTGCGGCACCGCATGTCCTTCACGCATGCCGACGCCATGGAACTGCCGTTCCCCCCGGCGTCCTTCGACGCGGTCTGGGCCCTGGAATCCCTGCTGCACATGCCCGACCGCCTGCGGGTGCTCAAGAACATCGCCACCGTCCTGCGTCCGGGCGGCAGGCTGGTGCTCTGCGACGTCTCCGGCACCACCCCCACCACCACGGAGGCCCAGGAGGCCCTGCAGGAGGTCCTGCGCGACTGGGCCGTCGAGTCCCTGATCACCCCCGACGAGTACGCCACCCTGATCGCGGAGGCCGGACTGGAGCTCAAGCAGATCACCGACGTCAGCGAGCGCACCCGCTACTCGCCGGCCAAGGTCGTCGACATGATGCGGAAGATGATCGAGGCCCAGGGCATCGCCGTCGACTCGGTCGACCTCCCCATGGACGTGTGGGAGAAGTCGTTCACCGCCTTCGAACACATGGGCTACCTCCTCCTCACCGCCCAACGCCCGATTTTCTGACTGCCTCCCCTGCGGCCGCGTGGTCGGCGTGGTCGGTCCATAGGTCGGTGCTGTGCGCGGTCACGAGGGTGTGGACACGGGCGACGGCCTCGGCGGCCGGCAGGGCGTCCAGGCGGCGCCCGTCCCGCAGGCGCGGGGCGACCTCGCCCCGGGCGGCCTCCCTGGCTCCGATCACCAGCTGGTAGGGCGCCAGGCGGGCGGCCCGGACGCGGGCGCCCAGGCTGCCGTGCTCGGGTCCGGCGGCCTCGGCGCGCAATCCCAGTTCGTCGCACCGCCGCAGCAGGTCGCTGGCCTGCGGCATCTCGGCGTCGGAGATCGGCAGGACGACGACCTGGGTGGGGGCGAGCCAGGCGGGGAAGGCGCCGCCGTGCCGCTCGATGAGATGGGCGACGGCCCGCTCCACGCTGCCGATGATGCTGCGGTGCACCATCACCGGCCGGTGGCGGGCGCCGTCCGGGCCGATGTAGTGCAGGTCGAACTGTTCCGGCTGGTGGAAGTCCACCTGGACGGTGGACAGGGTGGCCTCGCGGCCGGCGCTGTCCGCGATCTGGACGTCGATCTTGGGGCCGTAGAAGGCGGCCTCCCCTTCAGCGGTCTCGTAGGCGACCCCGGAGTCGTCCAGGACGGCGGTCAGCAGGGCGGTGGCCCGTCGCCACATCTCCGGCGCGGCGACGTACTTGCCGCCCGGCCCGGGCAGGGAGAGCCGGTAGCGGGACGGCCGGACGCCGAGGGCGCGGTAGGCGCTCCGGATCATCGAAAGGGCCCCCGCCGCCTCGTCCGCGACCTGGTCCAGGGTGCAGAAGATGTGCGCGTCGTTCAGCTGGATGGCCCGTACGCGGGTCAGCCCGCCGAGCACCCCGGACAGCTCCGAGCGGTACATGCCGCCCAGCTCGGCCATCCGCAGCGGCAGGTCGCGGTAGCTGTGTCCCCGGGATCGGTAGATCAGGGCGTGGTGCGGGCACAGGCTCGGCCGCAGCACGACCTGCTCACCCCCGAGGTCCATCGGGGGGAACATGTCGTCGCTGTAGTGCGACCAGTGGCCGGAGATCTCGTACAGCTCCCTCTTGCCGAGCACGGGGGAGTAGACGTGCCGGTAGCCGGCCCGGCGCTCTGCGCCGCGGATGTACTCCTCCAGGGCGTGCCGGACGACCGCGCCGTCGGGCAGCCAGTACGGCAGGCCCGCGCCGATCAGCGGGTCGGTGTCGAACAGGCCCAGCTCGCGGCCGAGCTTTCGGTGGTCGTGCATCGTGGTCTCCTCGCGGGTGTCGAGGCGGGTGACCACACGGCGAAGCCCCGGGGCACTCGCCCCGGGGCTTCGGACTCGAAGTCAGCTGTCAGCGCGCCGGGACACTCCTCGGCGTCGTCGTCATCTCAGCGCGCATCATGCCGGCCACGGTAACAGAGGCCGCGACGCCCGCGCGCCCGCTTTCCCTCCCGCCATGCCGGAAGTGGTGGGGGTCCTAGGCGACGGGGGCGGTGAGGACGAAGGCGCACTCGCCGAACGAGATCTCGTCGCCCTCGCGGACGCGGGCCGGGCCGACCAGGCGCCAGCCGTTCAGCCGCGTGCCGTTCAGCGACCCGAGGTCGACCAGCAGCCATGACTCGCTCTCGCGGCGCAGCTCGGCGTGCACGCGCGAGACCGTGAGGTCGGTGAGCACCAGGTCGCACTCGGAGCCCCTGCCGACGACGTAGCGGGTGCGGCTGTCGACCGGGAGGGCGAGCCTGGGCAGCCGCGGGCGGCGCCAGGCGGTCTCGATGCGGGTGGTCAGGTCGGAGACCGAGGCCACGGCGTCGGTCAGCCTGCGCCGCCATTTCCCGCGCGGGGGGAGGTCGGAGACCAGGTCGGTCAGCTCGACGCGGCTGCGTGCCTGCAGCGCGCGATCGACCCGCCCGAGGAAGGTGTCGTGCGAGATCTGACCTTCGACGGCGTGATCGCGGAGCTCGTTGATGGCGCGATCACGGTCTCCGTCGGAGGCGCGCACAGGCGGGTGCGTCGAGCTCATGTCCCGAGTATCGGGCTGGCAACGGCAAGGTGTCCAGAATATGCGGGATCTGTTGCCCCGGGCATACCGAGTATGCATACTCGGTATTCATGTCCATCAGGCACGGCCTGCTCGCCCTGCTGTCACAGGGGCCCAGATACGGCTATCAGTTGCGCGCCGAGTTCGAGGCGTCCACGGGGGCGACCTGGCCGCTCAACATCGGCCAGGTCTACACGACGCTGTCGCGCATGGAACGGGACGGGCTGGTGGCGCCGGGCGAGCAGGACGACCAGGGCCGGGTCGTGTACGCCATGACCGACAAGGGCCGGTCGGAGCTGGAGCGCTGGTTCGGCACCCCCATCGCCCAGGCCGACCGGCCCAGGGACGAACTGGTGATCAAGCTCGCGATGGCCGTCACCGCGCCGGCGGTGGACGTCCGCCAGGTCGTCCAGACCCAGCGCACCGCCACCATGCGCACTCTGCAGGAGCTCACCCGCGCCAAGCGCGCGGAGGCCGGGACCGCGCAGCGGCTGGTGCTCGATTCCATGATCTTCCAGGCCGAGGCCGAGCAGCGCTGGCTCGACCACTGCGAGGCCGCACTCGCCACTTCCCAGGAGACCACCAATGACGACTGAACGCGTTGTCCGCCTCAGGGGCGTGACGCGCATCCACGGCAAGGGGGCCGCGGCCGTGCACGCCCTCAGAGACGTGAGCCTGCACGTCGCCGCCGGAGAGCTGGTCGCGGTGATGGGTCCGTCCGGGTCCGGCAAGTCCACGCTGCTGAACGTCGCGGGCGGCCTGGACCGGCCGACGACGGGCGCCGTCAGCGTCGAGGGAGTCGACCTCGGTTCGCTGCCGGCCCGAGAGCTGGCGGGCATGCGCCGGCGGCACGTCGGCTACGTCTTCCAGGATCTCAACCTCATCCCCTCGCTGACCGCCGCCGAGAACGTCATGCTGCCGCGCGAGCTGGACGGCGTGCGCACCGGCCAGGCCAGGCGCGAGGCGGTGGCCGTGCTCGGCGAGGTCGGAGTGGCCGAGGTCGCCGACCGCTTCCCCGACGAGATCTCCGGCGGGCAGCGCCAGCGGGTGGCCATCGCCCGGGCGCTGGTGGGGGAGCGGCGGCTACTGCTCGCCGACGAGCCGACCGGCGCCGTGGACAGCGCCACCGGGGAGGAGATCCTGGCCCTGCTGCGCGCCCGCTGCGACGCCGGCGCCGCCGTCCTGCTGGTCACTCACGAGCCCCGCCTGGCCGCCTGGGCCGACCGGGTCGTCTTCCTGCGCGACGGCGCGATCGCCGACAGCACCGGCGCCTTCGTCCCGGCGCCCGCCTCGACCGGTACGGCCACCGCCTCGACGGGCACGGCGAGCGGCACCGGCGTCTCGACCGGTACGGCCCCATGTTCCGGCGACCAAGGCAGGGGGGACGTCCGATGAGCGGCATCCGCGCCGCGTTACGCATCTCCCGCAGGGACGCCTGGCGGGCGAAGGGCAGAAGCGCAGTGGTCCTGCTGATGGTCGGCCTGCCCGTCCTGGCCATCACGGCCCTGGCCACCTTCATCGCGACGTTCGACATCTCGCCGCAGGAGTCGCTCGGCCGCGACCTCGGCACGGCCGACGCGCGGATCAGCGTGCCCCGCGGCCCGAGCCGCGTCATCCAGCAGGACTACTCCGGACACGCCCTGTTGTACAACAACGAGGCGCCGCCCAGGGGCGACAAGCCGTGGACCGCGGGCGAGATCGCCGGACTGCTGTCGCCGGGCGCCCGTGTGCTTCCCATCTGGACCGGCTCCCGGGTCTACCAGGGAACCTGGCTCAAGCCCACCCCGGTGAACGAGATGGACCCGCACGACCCACTGACGCGTGGCCTGGTGCTGCTGCGGCAGGGCCGTCTCCCGGAGCGGGCCGACGAGGTGCTCGTCTCGCCGTGGCTGGTGCGGCGCGGCGTCGGCATCGGCGCCACCCTGTCGCTTTCGGGGTCCGCCACCGCCCACCGCGTCGTGGGCGTCGCCGACGACTCCCGCCGCGTCGGCCGCGACCTGGTCATCACGCTGCCCACGGGCGCGCCGGCCGCGCGGCCGGCCACAGAGTGGCTGGTCGACGCGCCGGCCGGCGTGTCGTGGACCGAGGTCCGGCGGCTCAACGCCCAAGGGCTGTCGGTGCGCTCCCGCGCCGTCATCACGGCGCCGAATCCGCCACGAACCTTCTTGGACGGCACGAGCGCCGCGGACGGGCGCGACCAGGCCGTCGTCGGCGCTCTGCTCGTCACGATGATCGTGCTGGAGGTGGTCCTGCTGGCCGGCCCGGCCTTCGCGGTGGGCATCCGGCGCCGCCGCCGCGAACTGGCGCTGATCGCGGCCCAGGGCGCCTCCGGCCGCCAGCTCGCCGGCATCGTGCTCGCCGACGGGTTCGTGCTGGGCGGCGTCGCCACCGTGCTGGGCGTGGCCGGCGGCCTGGCCGCCGCGCGGGCCCTCGCTCCGGCGCTCGACGGGGTGAACACCTGGGTGGCCGGGCCGTACGAGGTGCCGGTCGCCCAGGTGGCGGCGGTGGCCGCGCTCGGTCTGGCCAGCGCGGTCCTCGCGGCGGCCGTCCCCGCCTGGCAGGCCGCCCGGACGCAGGTGGTGGCGGCGCTGTGGGGGCTGCGCGGCCAGGTGCGGACCCGTGCGGGATGGCCGCTCGCCGGTCTCGTCCTGATTCTCCTCGGCGTCGCCGGGACGGTCACGAGCATCGACGTCGCGGGGCGGCTCGTCGGCGGGTCGCCCGTCTTCGCCGGGGCGTCGCTGCTGACGATGGTCGGGATGGTCCTGCTGACGCCGTGGCTGGTCGGCGTGGCGGGACGCCTGGCGGCGCGCCTGCCGTTGCCGTTCCGGCTGGCCGCGCGGGACGCGACCCGCAACCGCGGCCGTACGGCTCCGGCCGTCGCCGCGGTGGCCGCCGCGACAGCCGGCCTCATGGCGCTGCTGATCGCCGCAGGGACCACGGACATGCGCCGCGCCGCCGCCTATCGGCCCATGGAGAGGATGGGCGCGTACTCTCTGCTCCTTCCCGACCTGAACCCGGATCAGCAGGTCCGCCTGCGGACGGCCGTCCAGCGCGCTCTGCCCGGCGTGCCGCTGGTCGACGACTACCGGCCGTCGTATCCGGGTGGTTTCGAGGGGAGCGTCGTACCGCGTCCACGGGAGTGCGGTGCCGCGGGGACGTCGCCCGTCGCCTGCCGCCGCGCCGAGTTCGAGCTCGCGTCTCTGGGACCCGCGGTCCGCATCGGCGGCCCGGACCTGCTGCGCTACCTGCTCGGTCGTGACGACGCCGACGCCGCCCGTGCGCTGGGAGAGGGAAAGGCCGTCGTCCTCGGCCCCGGCGTCGTCGAGGGCGGCAAGGCGACGCTGCGGATCACCAACGCCGACAAGAGCGACCTGTCGCGTGAGGTCGCCGTGCCGGCGGTGGAGGCCGCGCCGACGGAGCCGGGCATCGCCTCCATGGTGCTGCCGATGTCGCTCGCCGCCGACCTGGCGCTGAAGCCCCGGCCGGCGCAGTACATCGTGGACCCCTCCCGGTACAGGGTGACGGCGGCCGAGGAGGAACGGATTGCCCACATGCTGGAGGACATGGCGGCGGACGCCTCGGGCCGTGTCGAGCGAGGGTACGAGCACCCCCTTCTTCACGAGCTGCCGCTTCTGGCGATCGGCGCGGCGGCCGTCATCCTCGTCCTCGGCGGCACCTTCGCCGCCACCGGTCTGGCCGTCGCCGACGCGCGGGCCGACCAGGCGACGCTCGGCGCCATCGGCGCGCCGTCCAGGACGAGGCGGTTGGTCACGATGGGCCAGGCGTGGTTCATCGCCGTGACCGGCGTGACCCTGGGAGTGGTCGTGGGATTCGTCCCCGGCCTCGGCGCCGCCTGGCCGCCGAGGACGATGCCGAGTCCGGTCGGCCCGGTGTCCCGGTGGGCCGCGGCGGGGTACGCGATCTCGATCCCCTGGACGGCGATCGCCGTCCTGGTGGTGGGGCTTCCCCTGGCGGCGGGCCTGGTCGCCTCGGCCTTCGTCCGGACCCGCGTGGTGCTCACCCGTCGGATGACGTGACCGGCGCCGCGCCCGCCTCGGCGAGGTGGTCGGCGGTGAGGTCGTACTTCATCGTCATCCAGATGGCGACGCCGACGATGAAGGCGGGGATGACGGCCTGCGCCACGATGATCGCGGTGAGCGCGCTGTCGGGCTGGGTCACGGGGTGCTCGGGGTCGGAGGAGACGAAGCCTCCGGCGGCGAGCACCGCGCCGACCACCAGGGCTCCCAGGGCGGCCACCGCGCTCTCCACGGCCGTCCACAGGCCGGTGAACACCCCGCCCCTGCGCTTGCCGCTGCGCGAGGAGTCGTGGGCGATCACGTCGGCCAGCATGGAGAACTGCAGGAGTTGCAGGCCGGCGTACCCGACGCCGATCACCAGCGTCGCCATGTGCGCGTAGAGCGCGCCGAAGGCCGGGGTGAAGGCCATCGCGACGCCGCCCACGAGGAAGAGCGCGCCGGCCAGGATCATCGCGCCGCGCTTGTCCATCACGCGTGCCACCCACACCCACAGCGGCATGGTGATCAGCATGGGCCCCACCAGGGCGGCGAACAGGGTGCTGGTGGCCGCCGGGTTCTCGATGATGTACGACGCGAAGTAGGGCGCGCCCGCCAGCATGACCCCGGAGGCGAGCGTCTGCGCGCTGGACAGGCCGAGCAGCCACATGAACGGCCGGCTCGCCCGGGCGGCGGCGAGCTGGGTGCGCAGGCTGGGCTCGGGCTCGACGACGCCGGTCATCGGCGCCTTGGCCGTGCCGAGGAAGGAGGCCAGCATGGCGATCAGCAGCAGGGCGCCGAAGGCGAGGCCCATCGTCCGGTAGCCCTCCAGCGAGTGCGCCGCGACGGCGGGGGCGATGATGCCGCTCAACGCGATCGCGATCGCGACGAAGATCATGCGCCACTGCAGCAGCGAGGTGCGCTCGTGGTAGTCGTCGGTCATCTCGGCCGGCATGGCCTTGAACGGCACCTCGTACAGCGCGTACCCGGTGGCGGACAGCAGGAAGAACACACCGACGAACAGGGCGGCCGGCGTGCCGGTCAGCGAGGGGCCGGAGAAGGTGAGCGCGAAGGCGGCGGGCAGGACGGCCGCGCCGGCGAGCAGCCACGGCCGGCGCGGTCCCCACCGGGAGACGGTGCGGTCCGACCACTGGCCGACGAGCGGGTTGATGACGAGGTCCCAGGCCTTGGGCGCGAAGACCACGACGCCCGCCAGCCATGCGGGGACCGCGAGGATGTTGGTCATGTAGAACAACAGGAGGAGACCGGGGATGGCGCCGAACGTGGCGGTGCAGAAGGAACCGACCCCGTAACCGAGCCGGACGCTTCGCGAGACGGCCTTGACCGGAGTCGCCGTGGTCGAGGGAACCATTGCGCCATTACAGACCAGCAAGCGCTTGGCCGCCAGCCCTGACCGGCTCCAGCTCTGTGACGATCGCGCCCGGCGGCCCGCGCGGGGCTGTTCCAGGCTGTGCCAGGCCGTGCCGCCGCTCCTCGCGGAGTGCGTGCCGCCGCCGCGCGCGGGCCGTGCCGCGGTCATCACGGGGCCGGCGCCGCCGTCCGTTCCCCGGGTCGGCGCGCGGGCCGTCGCAGGGCCGGGCCGAGGGCGCGGACCGTGGGCGAGAAGTCAGAAACAGGAGTCAGGAACCCCGCGCCGGGACGCGGCCACGGCGTGGCCGGCGGATCGGCTGTCGCCGGGTCCGCCGGCCGTGGCGGGGCCGACCGGTGGCGGTCAGGTCAGGAGTCCGACACGTCGGCGCAGACGACGTGCGCGCCGAGCTCGATCATGCGGCGTTCGGTGTTGGCGTCGGCCACCCGTGCCATGAGGACCGGCGCCTCGCTGGCCGCGAGCTGCGGCAGCCGGGCGCGGACCATGCGGTGCAGATCGCGGACGATGTCCTCGGCGTCGCGGGTGTGCACCTTGACGTGCAGCATGATGCCCGAGGAGCCGGAGACCGTGCGCGCCTCGGAGATCCACACGTGGTGGACCAGCGGGAAGTCGCGCAGCAGCTCGGAGATCGCCACGCGCAGCGCGGGGAGGATCGGGTGGACGCACCGCTTGTACCCGGGATCGACCTGCTGCATCGGCCCCGAGAGATGGGGACGGGGAGCGGGGATCCACGCCCGAGCCGCCGCGTCCGGCGCGCTCTGTGGCACGGGGGCGGTCAGCGTCTCGTGCCGCCCGAAGGCCGGCGCGCTGGGCACCGTGCTGTGGCGCGACACCGTCGCCATCGCGCCGGTGGCGTAGGCCGTCGGCGACGCGCTGGACAGGGCCGGCGCGTGCGGGCCGCTGCGCGTCGAGGCGAGGTAACGCTGGAGGTCCTCGATGGGGACGGCCGCCGCCGCCGGTCCCGCCGCGTCGATGACGATCTCCCGCACACCGGTGACGCGCTGGATGTCGAGGATGGTGTCGGCGTCGCAGGCCGACAACGAGTGGTTGCCGCGGTGCCGTGCGTAGGTGTTCGGGCCGGTGTATCCGAGCAGAACACGCTCGCCGGCCTGCGTCGTGCCGAGCACGACGGACCGGTCGGGCCGCACGGCCACCAGGATGCCCCACTCGGCAAGAGCCGCCAGTAGTCGGTGCGGGCTGCCGTGCTGCGCGAGCACTTCTCCGAGAGCGGGGTTCCCGATGCTCATACGACAAACGATAGGTAGTAGGACACGGCTTATCAGCCTAATCGTCAAGAAATGTTGTGAGCAATACCAAGATGGCGGCTCGCGCGTGGAATCCTGCGGAGGTGGGTACCCGGTCGCCGTCTCGGATGGCGGACAGGCCGGGCGGCGCGCGGCGTCTCGGATGCCGGACGCTCGTGAGTGGTTTCACAAGCACGGATAGACTCGAACCTTGTCCGTGCATCCGCACTCCCAAAGGACCTACCCGTGAACAAGCCCGTCGTCCTGGTTGCAGAGGAGCTCTCCGAAGCAGGTCTCGCCGTGCTCGGGGCGGATTTCGAGGTCCGTCACACCGACGGGGCCGACCGCTCGCAGTTCCTGCCCGCTCTCGCCGAGGTGGACGCGCTCATCGTGCGCAGCGCCACCCAGGTGGACGCCGAGGCGCTGTCCCACGCGCCTCGCCTGCGCGTCGTCGCCCGAGCCGGGGTCGGCCTGGACAACGTCGACGTGGAGGCCGCCACCAAGGCCGGTGTCATGGTCGTCAACGCGCCGACCTCCAACATCACCAGCGCCGCCGAGCACACCGTCGCCCTGATCCTGGCCAGCGCCCGCAACGTCGCCCAGGGGCACGGCGCGCTCAAGGCCGGCGAGTGGAAGCGCTCCAAGTACACCGGCGTCGAGCTCGACGAGAAGGTCGTGGGCATCCTCGGTCTCGGCCGCATCGGTCAGCTGGTGGCGCAGCGCCTCGCCCCGTTCGGCGTCGAGCTGATCGCCTACGACCCCTACCTGCAGCCGGCCCGCGCCGCGCAGATGGGCGTGCGGCTGGTCTCGCTGGAGGAGGTCCTCAAGCAGGCCGACTTCATCACCGTGCACCTGCCCAAGTCCAAGGAGACCATCGGGCTCATCGGCGACCGCGAGCTGCACACGGTCAAGCCGTCGGTCCGCATCATCAACGTCGCCCGCGGCGGCATCGTCGACGAGGCCGCCCTGTACGCCGCCGTCAAGGAGGGCAGGGTCGCCGGGGCCGGCATCGACGTCTTCGCCAAGGAGCCCTGCACCGACAGCCCGCTGTTCGAGCTCGACAGCGTCGTGGTCACCCCGCACCTCGGCGCCTCGACCCACGAGGCGCAGGAGAAGGCCGGCACCCAGGTCGCCCGCAGCGTCAAGCTCGCGCTGGCCGGCGAGTTCGTCCCGGACGCCGTGAACGTCCAGGGCGGCGCCGTCGCCGAGGACGTCAAGCCCGGCCTGCCGCTCGCCGAGAAGCTCGGCCGGGTCTTCACCGCCCTCGCCGGGGAGGTCGCCACCCGCCTGGACGTCGAGATCCGCGGCGAGATCGCGGCCCACGACGTGCGGGTGCTCGAACTCGCCGCCCTCAAGGGCGTGTTCACCGACGTGGTCGAGGACGCCGTGACCTACGTGAACGCCCCGCTGCTCGCCAAGGACCGCGGCGTCACGGTCGAGCTGGTCACCAGCGACGAGAGCCCCGACTGGCGCAACGTCGTCACCGTGCGGGGCGTGCTGGCCGACGGCCGCACCGTCTCGGTGTCGGGCACGCTGTCCGGCCCGCGCCAGATCACCAAGATCGTCGAGGTCAACGGCTTCCAGATGGAGATCGAGCCGACCGAGCACCTGGCGTTCTTCACCTACTCCGACCGTCCCGGCATCGTCGGCATCGTGGGCAAGATCCTCGGCGAGCGCGAGGTCAACATCGCGTCCATGCAGGTGGCCCGGGACGCCAAGGGCGGCCGGGCGCTGATCGCGCTCACCGTCGACTCGGCCATCCCGGCCGAGGTGGTCGACCAGATAGCCGACGAGATCGGCGCCGAGGGCGGCCGCACCGTCGACCTCACCGACTGAGCCCCGGCGGGCCCCGGCCACGCCGCGGGCCCGTGTTCTCCTGTCCGTCGCGCCGGGCCGAGGCCATGGCGCCGCGACGCGGGAAGGCCCGCCACCGTCCGGGTGGCGGGCCTTTCTTGTCTCACATAACGAGATACTAGGTCTTCCTAGCAGACAGGCGCGCTACCGGCAGGTAACGTGGTGGGTGATGAAGCGCCAGGTACTCGTACTCATTACCTGCCGCGGCGGGGCCTGATCAGGGCAGGCCGGCGACCCGCCGCGGTGATTCCGGCGTCCGCCCGGCCGTGAGACCCGATTTCCCGCTCTGCGACCCGGAGCCGGGAGATCATCCCGGGAGCGGATTCGCGACCCGAGATCCGCTCGATTCTGCTGATCCAGGCGGTTCATCCTGATGCAGGCGGTTCACCGTCGAACCCTCCTCAGCCGACAAGCCTGGTTCGTTCCAAGACCACATCCGATCGCGTGCGCCCGAGCGCGTGCCTTCCAGCGAATGAGACCTGACATGTACGACATGTATCCCTGGAACCGTCCGGCGGCCGAAGAGCATCGCCATGACGACGAGACGCCCGACGCCGTGCAGACGGCTCTGGACCGCCGCGACAACGGCGGCGTGCCCCTCTCCTGACCCCTCGCCGGCCGCGCCGCCACCATGGCCGCCGGCCGAGGTCTCTTCTCGTCGCCGTCGCGTCTTCGCCGGTGCGACGCCGCGACGTCCGGAGAATGAGATGACGTGTTCGACCATCGAGACGGACCGGTAGGGTACGTGCATGCGGGATTCTCATGACATCCGTCTGGCCGCCATCCCGGGAGACGGCATCGGCGGTGAAGTGGTCGCCGAAGGGCTGAAGGTCCTCGACGCCCTCGGCCTGAAGGTCGAGACGACCACCTATGCCCTGGGCGCCGCCCACTATCACGCCACCGGCGAGATCCTGCCGGATGAGACCCTCGCCGAGCTGCGCGGGTACGACGCCATCCTGCTGGGCGCGGTCGGCCACCCGAGCGTGCCGCCCGGCGTCCTCGAACGCGAACTGCTCCTCAAGCTCCGCTTCGAGCTCGACCACTACGTCAACCTGCGACCGGTCAAGCTCTTCCCCGGCGTCGACACCCCGCTCGGCAAGGCCCGCCCCGAGGACATCGACATGATCGTGGTCCGCGAGGGCACCGAGGGGCCGTACGCCGGCGCCGGCGGCGTCATGCGCCGCGGCACCTCACAAGAGATCGCCACGCAAGAGAGCCTCAACACCGCCTTCGGCGTCGAGCGCGTCGTGCGCTACGCCTTCGACAAGGCCATGACCCGGCCGCGCAAGAAGCTCACGCTGGTCCACAAGACCAACGTCCTGACCTACGCGGGCGACCTTTGGGCCCGCGTCGTCGAGCGCGTCTCCGCCGAGTATCCCGAGATCACCACCGACTATTGTCACGTCGACGCCGCGTCGATGTTCTTCGTCACCGACCCGCGGCGCTTCGACGTCATCGTCACCGACAACCTCTTCGGCGACATCCTCACCGACCTCGGCGCGGCCATCGCGGGCGGCATCGGCCTGGCCGCCAGCGGCAACGTCAACCCGGCGAAGCCCGGCTCGGCCTCCTGGGCGCCCAGCATGTTCGAGCCCGTCCACGGCAGCGCCCCCGACATCGCCGGGCAGGACAAGGCCGACCCGACGGCGGCCATTCTGTCCGTCGCCATGATGCTCGACCACCTCGGCCTGGCCGGCGAGGCCGCCCGCATCGAACAGGCCGTGGCCGTCGACCTCGTCGAACGCCAGGTCGACTGGATGTCCCGCACCACCCGCGAGATCGGCGACGACATCACCGCGCGAGTAACCGGCTGAGGGGGCTGCCCGACGCCGGACCGACGCGCATGGTGGCCCCTGACCGGGCCGCCGTGCGCGTTTTCGCGTTCTCAGAGCAAGGTAGGCCCGGTCGGGGGAGGTCAAGGGAAGGTCGAGGGAAGGCTGTACCGACACACTCCCGTATGCCCAGTTGATGCAGTAGTTTCCCGTTACCTGGTCCGTCGCACAATGGATGCAGGCGCGACCGACAGAGCAGAGAAGGATCCCGACATGACCACCGCTCAGCAGCTCAGCTTCGACGTGCAGCTCTCCGACACCGCTCGCACTCCGGCCGAGCGCGAGGGTGTACTCGCGGCTCCGGGGTTCGGGCAGACCTTCACCGACCACATGATCTCGATCGACTACACCGAGGGACGCGGCTGGCACGACGCCCGGCTCATGCCGTACGGGCCGCTCACGCTCGACCCGGCCACCTCGGTGTTCCACTACGCCCAGGAACTGTTCGAGGGGTTGAAGGCCTACCGGCAGTCGGGCGGCTCGATCGTCGCCTTCCGCCCGTACGCCAACGCCGCGCGCTTCAACCGGTCGGCCGCCCGCATGGCGATGCCCGAGCTGCCCGAGGAGACCTTCGTCGAGTCCCTGGAACTGCTCGTCCAGACCGACCGCGACTGGGTGCCCACCACCGAGGGCCACAGCCTCTACCTGCGCCCGTTCATGATCGCGACCCAGCCGGCGCTGGGGGTCAACTACCCCTCCCGCACCTACAAGTACATGGTGATCGCCTCGCCCGCCGCGGCGTACTTCTCGGGCGGCGTCAAGCCGGTGTCGGTCTGGCTGTCGCAGGACTACACCCGCGCCGCGCCGGGCGGCACCGGCTTCGCCAAGTGCGGCGGCAACTACGCGGCCGCGTTCGTGGCGCAGCGGCAGGCCGTCGAGAACGGCTGCGACCAGGTCGTCTGGCTCGACGCCTTCGAGCACAGGTACGTCGAGGAGATGGGCGGGATGAACCTGTTCTTCGTCTTCGGCGACCGCCTGCTCACCCCCGACCTGACCGGGACGCTCCTGCCCGGCATCACCCGCGACTCGCTGCTGACCCTCGCGGCCGACCTCGGCCTGACCGCCGAGGAGGGCAGGATCTCCATCGAGGAGTGGCGGGAGGGCTGCCGGTCCGGCGAGCTGACCGAGGTCTTCGCCTGCGGCACGGCCGCCGTGATCACCCCCGTCGGCTCGGTCAAGGGCGTCGACGGCGGCTGGACCGTCGGCGACGGCACCCCCGGCAAGCTCACCCTCCAACTGCGCGACGAGCTCATGGGCGTCCAGTACGGCACCCGCCCCGACCCCCACAACTGGGTCCACAAGATCTGCTGACGCGCCTACCTCGCCCCGCCCGGCCGCCCGGCCGGGCGGGACCCGTCGCTCAGCCGACGAGCCTGGCGGTGTCGATCGTCAGCCGCCACGGCTCGGGCAGTGCCAGAGGCTCGCCGAGCGCCACCGAGACCTCCTGCCCGTACCGCCCCTGGTGCGGATGGCTGAGCAGCCGCGCCTTGCCCTCGAAGGTGTCGATCACCAGATACGCCGGCACGCCCGCCACCGCGCACTGGCCCGGCTTGACGATGTGGTCGTCGTGCGCGCTGCTCTTGGACACCACCTCGGCGACCAGAAGCGTCGCGTGGGCATACACCTCGTCCGGCTGCCACATCGGCGGATCGGCGGGCACGACCGTGGCGTCCGGACGATAGCGGTCCATCTGAGGGCCCAGGAAGATGGCGATGTCGGGAAGGATCTCCCAGCCGCGCTCGGTCACCATGGGGATGAGCTGCAGGAGCAGCCGGTAGACGATGCGCGCGTGTTCGGCGGTGGGCATCTCTCTCACCACGACCCGGCCGTTGACGAGCTCGACCTTGCGTCTGTTCTCAAGACGGGCGCCGGTCTCGTAGTAGATGCCCTCAAGCTCCGCATGGTCGCCGAGCGGGTCGACGGCCGGGCCGGGCCGGGTGCCGGAGGCCGCGACGAGATCAGGTGCCCTGTCTTCCCTGTCTTCCCTGGCAGAGCCGTCATTCCGGTCTTCCTGGGCGGAGTCGTCACTCCGCTTGTCCTGTTCGTCCGCTCGGGCAGCATTCTGTGGTTTGTCCAGGACCTTGGCCATAGGTGCATCATCCCCTCCAGGCGGGTTGCGTAACGTCGCTTTGCCGTCGCTTAGCGTAAGGGCGACGGGTTGCGGCCCGCCCGGAATTCGCCGACGCCTGTGGACGGCGGTGGGGCCGGTGGGTCGCCGGAGATGACGGTGGTCCGAATGTTGAGATCGATGTGCCACATGGTGGCGATGTATGGCAGACTGCCTAGCACTATGTTCTCTGGTCTGCTCATTATCAGCAGGCGCGCTGGCTGAAAAGGGACACCGCCAGCGCGCAGACCTCTCACGTCCGTGAGGGGTCTTTTTGTTTGGGGCCAGGTTCGCCCCTGACGGCGGACATCGCGCGCGGCGAACGCAGAAGACATCCCCGAAGGAGACGAAACCATGGCCGACGACCGCTTCCACGTGTACGACACGACGCTGCGCGACGGCGCGCAACAGGAGGGGCTGTCCCTCACCGTCGCCGACAAGCTCGCCGTGGCCCGCCACCTGGACGCCCTGGGCGTCGGCTTCATCGAAGGCGGCTGGCCGGGGGCCAACCCCAAGGACACCGAATTCTTCCGGCGGGCTCAGACCGAGCTCGACCTGAAGCACGCGCAGCTCGCCGCGTTCGGCGCGACCCGCCGGGCCGGAGTGAAGGCGGCCGACGACCCGTTGGTGGCCGCTCTGCGCGAATCCGGCGCGCCGGTCGTGACCCTTGTCGCCAAGAGTCACGACCGGCACGTCGAACTGGCCCTCCGCACGACCTTGCAGGAGAACCTCGCGATGATCCGCGACACGGTCTCCCATCTTCGCGCGGAGGGGCAGAGGGTCTTCCTCGACGCCGAGCACTTCTTCGACGGTTACAAGTCCAACCCGGCCTACGCGCTGGAGGTCCTGCGCACCGCCGCCGAGGCCGGCGCCTCGGTCATCGCCCTGTGCGACACCAACGGCGGCATGCTGCCCGACGAGCTCGCCGACGTCGTCCACGAGGCGGCCGGCACCGGCGCCCGCGTCGGCATCCACTGCCACGACGACACCGGCTGCGCCGTCGCCAACACCCTGGCCGCCGTCACGGCGGGAGCCACCCACGTCCAGGGCTGCGCCAACGGGTACGGCGAGCGCTCGGGCAACGCCAACCTGTTCACCGTCGTCGCCAACCTCCAGCTCAAGAGGGGCTTCGACCTGGTGCCGCAGGAGTCCCTGGCCGAGATGACCCGCATCGCGCACGCGATCACCGAGGTCACCAACGTCACGCCCAACTCCCACGCCCCCTACGTCGGCGTCTCGGCGTTCGCCCACAAGGCCGGCCTGCACGCCAGCGCCATCAAGGTCGATCCGAACCTCTACCAGCACATCGACCCGGCCCAGGTCGGGAACGACATGCGCATGCTGGTCTCCGACATGGCCGGGCGGGCGTCGGTGGAGCTGAAGGGCAAGGCGCTCGGCTACGACCTCACCTCCCAGCAGTCGCGCGAGCTGGTCGACCGCGTCAAAGATCTGGAGTCCCGCGGGCACACCTTCGAGGCCGCCGACGCCTCGTTCGAGCTGCTGCTGCGCGACACCGTCACCGGTGAGCGGCGCAGGCACTTCACCGTCGAGTCCTGGCGGGTCATCGTCGAGCGCCGTCCCGGCGGCGACGTGGTCAGCGAGGCCACCGTCAAGCTGCACGCCAAGGACGAGCGCATCGTCGCCACCGGCGAGGGCAACGGCCCCGTCAACGCCCTCGACCGCGCCGTCCGGCTCGCGCTGGAGAAGCTGTACCCGGAGCTGGCCGAGGTCGAGCTCATCGACTTCAAGGTCCGCATCCTGGAGGGCACGCACGGCACCGACGCGATCACGCGCGTCCTGATCACCTCCAGCGACGCCAGAGGCGAGTGGGCCACGGTCGGCGTCGACGAGAACATCATCGAAGCGTCCTGGAACGCCCTGGAGCAGGCCGTGACCTACGGCCTCCTTCGCGCAGGCCACTCCGCCTGACCGCCGTCGCACGCCCGGCCGCCGGGGGCGGCGGGCGTGCAGGGCGCGTGAACCGGACGTGCACGAGCCGTCAACGTCGCGGCGCTTTCATCGGGACGTGACCGGAACGCCCGGTCGCGAATGCTTCAGGGAGTTGGTCCCGATGACCGACAAGAGGATCACCGACGCCGGCCGCGGCGTCCTCGTGGCGGGGTGGTGATCGCCATGCAGTTCGGCATCTTCACCGTCGGCGACATCGCGCCCGACCCGGCCACCGGGCGCGCGCCGACCGAGCACGAGCGCACCAAGCGGATGGTCGAGACGGCGCTGAAGGCCGAGGAGGCGGGCCTGGACGTCTTCGCGATGGGCGAGCACCACAACCCGCCGTTCGTGGCGTCCTCGCCCACCACCGTCCTCGGCTACATCGCGGCGCGCACCAGCAGGATCCTGCTGTCGACGTCGACGACGCTGATCACCACGAACGACCCCGTGAAGATCGCCGAGGACTACGCGACGCTCCAGCACCTGGCGGACGGCCGGGTCGACCTGATGATGGGCAGGGGCAACACCGGCCCGGTGTACCCGTGGTTCGGCAAGGACATCCGCGACGGCATCGCGCTCGCCGTCGAGAACTACGCGCTGCTGCGCCGGCTGTGGCGCGAGGACGTGGTCGACTGGCAGGGCAGGTTCCGCACGCCGCTGCAGTCGTTCACCTCGACCCCGCGCCCGCTGGACGGCGTGCCGCCGTTCGTGTGGCACGGCTCGATCCGCAGCCCCGAGATCGCCGAGCAGGCCGCGTACTACGGCGACGGGTTCTTCCACAACAACCTCTTCTGGCCGAAGGAGCACACGCGCCGGATGATCGACCTGTACCGCACCCGGTTCGAGCACTACGGGCACGGGCCGGCCGACCGGGCGATCGTGGGGCTCGGCGGGCAGGTGTACATGCGGCGCAGGTCACAGGACGCGATCGCCGAGTTCAGGCCGTTCTTCGACAACTCCCCGGTGTACGGCAACGGGCCGTCGCTGGAGGAGACCATGCGGCAGACGCCGCTGTCGGTGGGCAGCCCCGAGGAGGTCATCGACAGGACCCTCCGGTTCCGGGAGGACTTCGGCGACTACCAGCGCCAGTTGTTCAACGTGGACGGCATGGGCCTGCCGCACAAGGCGGTGCTCCAGCAGATCGACTTCCTCGGCGAGGAGGTCGTCCCCGTGCTCCGCAAGGAGTTCGCGGCGCTGCGGCCGGCGCACATCCCGGACGCGCCGACGCACGAGTCGCTGAAGGCCGCGCTCGGAGGCGGCGAGTCGTCGAAGGAGGCGGAGACCCGATGAGACGCACCATCGCCGTGGTCTCGGCCGGGCTCCGCCGTCCGTCGTCGACCCGGCTGCTCGCCGACCGGCTGGCCGCCGCCACCGAACGCGAGCTGCGCGACGCCGGAGAGGAGGCCGAGACACGGGTGGTCGAGGTCCGCGAGCACGGGCACGAGTTGGTGGACAACCTGGTCAGCGGCTACCCGGGTCCCGCGCTCAAGGACGCGCTCGAAACGGTCGCCGCAGCCGACGGGCTGATCGCGGTCACGCCGACGCTGGCCGCCTCCCACAGCGGGCTGTTCAAGGCGTTCTTCGAGGTCCTGGACCTGCTGGACGACCACGCGCTGGCGGACAAGCCGGTGCTGCTCGGCGCGACCGGCGGCACCGCGCGCCACTCGCTGGTGCTGGAGAACACGATTCGGCCGATGTTCGCCTACCTGCGGGGCGTGGTCGTGCCGACGTCGGTGTTCGCGGCGCCGGAAGACTGGGGCGGCGCCGCCGCGCCGGACCTCCTGGCCCACCGGATCGACCGGGCCGCCGCACAGTTCGCCGTCGAGATCCGCAGGCGAGAGGCGCCCGCCGGCCGCGACCCGTTCGCGCCGATGCCGTTCACGGACCTGCTCGGCGCGGGCTGATCTGGAATACCGGTCACATTCCGGTCGTTGCCGCAGACGTCCAGGCGGTCGGTCGGGGGGAGGCCCTGGTGGCGGAGCGGTTGCGCTTCGAAGTGCTCGGCCCGGTGCGCGCCTGGCGCGGCGACCGGGAGATCGACCTTGGCAGCCCGCAGCAGCGGGCGATCCTCGCGATCCTGCTGCTCCAGGCCGGCCTGCCCGCTTCGCCCGACCAGCTGATCGCCGCCATCTGGGGCGGCGCCGCGCCCCGGGCCGCGGTCGGCGTGGTCCGCTCCTACATGTCGCGGCTGCGCCGCGTGCTCGACCCCGGCCGCCCGGCGGCGGTCATCGAGTCGGTCGGCGGCGGTTACGCGCTGCGGGCCGAGCACCTCGACCTCACCGAGTTCCAGCGGCACATCGGCGTCTCCAGGGAGGCGCGCCGGGCCGGTGACGCCCCAGCGGCGGCGGCCGCGCTGCGCGCTGCGCTCGGCCTGTGGCACGGCACCCCGCTCGCCGGCGTGAACGGGGACTACGCCGACTTCGAACGCGTACGGCTGGAGCAGCTTCGGCTGACGGCGATCGAGGACCTGGCGGCGGCCGACATCGACTCGGGCCGGCCCGTCGAGGCCGCCGCGGAGCTCGCCGAGGTGATCGCGGAGCAGCCGCTGCGCGAACGGCCGCGCGAGCTGCTGATGCTGGCGCTCTACCGGTCGGGCCGGCAGGCGGACGCGCTCGCCGCGTTCGAGGACATCCGGCGGCTGCTCGCCGACGAGCTGGGCCTGGATCCGGGGCCGGATCTCCGCGAGATGCAGCGCCGCATCCTCGCCTCCGACCCGGCGCTGCTGGCCCCCGCCGCGCCCGCGCCCGCCGCTGCCGCCGCCTCCCACGGCCCGGCCCAGTTGCCGCCCGACCTGCCGGACTTCGTCGGCCGGGACGAGGAACTGGCCCGCATGGCCGCCACGCTGACCCCGTCCCGGGCCAGCGTCCCGGTGGCCGGCGTCGAAGGACTGGCGGGCGTCGGCAAGACCGCTCTCGCCGTGCACCTCGGGCACGCGGTCGCCGCCGACTTCCCCGACGGCCAGCTGTTCGTCGATCTCGGCGCCGCCGGAGAGCCGCTGGCCGAGCTGCTGCGCGGCGTCGGCGTCCTGGACGCGGGGCTGCCCGGCTCGTTCAGCGAGCGGATGGCGCTGTGGCGGACGCTCACCACCGGCCGCCGGCTGCTCGTCGTGCTGGACGACGCCCGCGAAGCCGAGCAGGTGCGGCAGCTGCTGCCCGGCCCGGGCGGGCCCGCGGTCGTCATCACCGCGCGGCAGCGGCTGTACGGCCTGGCGTCCATCGACTGGCTGCGGCTGGCCGGGCTGGGCGAGGACGACTCGATCGCGCTGCTGGAACGGCTCATCGGCGCGGAGCGGACGCGTCCGGAACCGGCGGACCTGCGCGAGCTGGTCCGGCGCAGTGCCGGCCTGCCGCAGGTGCTGCAGGCCATCGGCGCGCGCGTCGCCTCGCGGCCGGGCTGGAGCATCGCCGAGGCGCGACGGCGGCTCATCAGGCCCGCCGCCGGTTCGCCGGTGCTCCCCGAGGAGTGCCGGGCCATCGAACGGCCGTACATGTCGGTGATGGAGCGGCTGTCGCCCGCGCAGGCGCGCGCGTTCCGGATGCTGTCCATGGCGGAGGAGCCCGAGATCTCGCTCGGCGCCGCCGCGGCCGTGCTGGAGCTGCCGCTCGGCCACACCGCCGCGCTGCTGGAGTCCCTCGTGGACCTGCACCTGCTGGAACCCGGCGACCTCGACAGGTACCACTACCAGGAGCCGCTGTGGATCTTCGCCCGCAGCCGCGCCTTCGACGACGGCCCCGAGACGGCCCGGGCAGCCCTCACCAGACTCGCCCGCTTCCACGGAACCGCCCCAGAACCCATCCGCGTCGAAGCCTGAGACGACCTGACGACGGCCTTCGACCAGGGGCTGCTCGTCTCGTGCTCCCCGGCCCACCGCACCGCGTCGGGGTGATCGAGGTCGTACACCGGGTGCGGTGGTCGGGGCGCGCACCGGGGCCGGTGGTCGGGGCGCGCACCGGGGCCGGTGGTCGGGGCCGCACACCGCGTCGGGTGGTTGAGGCCATATCGTCGCACTGCCGCTGCTTGATCGGCGCCGGTACGGTGGGTCGTGGGACGGTGAATACGGCGCCGTTTGCGGCGGGAAACCGGTCTGCGGCGCATGGGGTGCGGGTCCTTCAAATGGGGCGAGCCCTTGCCAGGGGCAAGGGCTCTTTTCTGTCCCTATTGGTGCCGCCGCATCTGGTTGAATGCGTGTTACGTGAGACCTGTCTGGTTCACGTGTCGAGCGCACCATCTTTGATGCCGTTCAGGAATGCCGACCAGCCGTCGGACGTGCACAGTATGGCAGGGCTGGCAGCGGTCTTGGTGTCCCTTACGGCGACGACGCCGGAGAGGTTCGACGCGACTTCGACGCAGTTGCCGCCGTCACCGCCGCTGTAGGTGCTCTTCCGCCACCGAGCGTCCCGAAGATCATGCATCCTGGTCCACCGCCTCGTGTATGAGCTTGAGCGATTCTCTGTACGGTACGGCCTCGGAGCTGAGAGCGTCATACCTGCGGAGCAATCTGACGATCGTGGGACGATCATCCACGATGCGTCCGTTGGGCTGTCCTTCCACGTATGCGGCGTACGAGGAGCCATTGCGCTCCGCGATGATGAATCCGCCCAGCAATCCGCAGAGCGCCCGCGCTGCGCGAGGCACGATCTGGATGGTCACCTGCGGATGTTGGGCCACCTCCAACAGGTGGATCAGCTGTTCCTTACGCACTTCGGCGGTACCGACCGGCCGGTGAAGGACGGCTTCGTCGATCAGGGCCACGACGAACGGGGGATCGTCTCGATCGAGGACCGCCTGCCTCTGCATGCGACTCGCGATGCGTTCGTCTATCTCATCGCTACCGATGCCGGGCTCCGCCGCGAACAACTCTCTTGCATATGCCTCTGTCTGAAGTAGTCCGGGAATGAGGACGGGCTCCCAGCCCCGTAGGGCTGTGGCGTCCTGTTCTTCTTCGAGCCACAGTCTGAAGTGTTCGGGGGCCTTGTACCAGGTGGTGGCGGTGTAGAGCCTTTTCATGGCGCCATCAAGGTGCAGGGCCTCGTCGCACAGTTCGGCGAAGCGCTGGGACGGGGCCCGCTTGAGGGACTCGATCATGGCGATCATGGACTCGGAGAACCCGACGCGTTCGGCGAGCTGTTTCTGGGTGAGGTTGGCTGCGGCCCTGTACCGACGTAGCTCGAAGACAAATAGGGCGCGCGGTGAGTCATGGGGATCTATCTCATTAATAAACGTCATATTCACTTGCCGGGGGAATGGCATTCGGGTGGACGCCTCACCCCCTGGGTCACCCCTATTGTGCCTGGGGTGTGAGCCGAATTCACTACCGATGGTAGCCGCACGTTGACATTCTGGTAAGGCGAAGTCTTCAGGACGCGTAAACGTTCCCGGTGGAGGAAAGGTGTTCGCGCATGGCGACAGGTCGGCTGTTGGGCGTCACCGAGCTGGTCGGCTCTCCGGAGTCGGTGTCACAGGCGCGTGAGTTCGTAAGGCTGAAACTCGGCGCCGCTCATCCGGCCATCGACGACGTCACATTGCTGGTCTCCGAGGTGGTCACCAATGCGATCCTGCATTCCGACTCCAGGAACGGCGGAAGGGTGACCCTTGCCATCGCCGACTGCCATGACTTCATCCACGTCGACGTCGTGGACGCCGGAGGCGAGTCCGCGCCGCGCGTGTGCGACGAAACGCTCGCGGAAGGAGGCCGGGGACTGATGCTCGTCGACCTCATCTCGCAGCAGTGGGACGTGTACGAGGACGACGCCGGGCGCACGGTCTGGTTCGACGTGAGATACAAGCGGGGGAGCGGCGGCACCGTGGAGCACGGCACCGCATCGTCGTTCGTTCCCCGTTCCAGCGGGGGCGGCGGCACGGAGGACCCATCGCGGGCGAGCCCCGACGGGTCCCTCCCCCCGATCCGTGCCGCCGCCCCGTCCGAGCCCGGCACCGGGGGCGGCGCGTAGGCCGTCTTCCAGCCGGTGACGCGGACGGTCGACACTCCGAGGATGTCGTCGGGCGTCATGTCTCGAATGGATGTGTCGGGCATGGGGCGTGGTGATTCTCTCAGGGACGGGAACGGTCGGTGGGAAGCAGGTCAGGGGCCCCGGCCCGCCGCCTTTGCGCCGGATGGACGACGGCCGTTATGAGGAGCGCGGCCAGGGTCGCGAGGAGGCACAGCCAGGGCAACCAGTCGCCGAAACGGGTGTAGAGGGTGGCGCCGGGGCCGGAGGGCACGGCGGCGGAAGCCACGGCGAAGGTGGTGCCGGCGACGGTGCCGATGCCGGTTGCGATGCCGGTCGCGGTGCCGGTTGCGGTGACTGTTTCGATTCCTGTTTCGGTGCCGGTCATGGTCTTGGTCTCGGCGTTCACCCGGCCCCAGGGGTCGGAGATCATCGGGAGGCCGCGCTGGTCGGACCAGGCCACCGCCAGGCCGTTCTCCACGCCGCGCAGCAGCGCCGTACGGCTGTGCTGCCACCCGTCGACGTCCTCGTCGGACGCCGGGACGGCGAGCAGGCCCGCGCCGGCGGCGGCGTAGGAGCGCGCCGGGTCGGGGAAGTTGACGTCCATGCAGACCGCCATCCCCGCCCACGGCCTGCCCGGCAGGAAGGCGAGGTCGTGGCCGGGACGGCTGTCCGGGTCTACGCCGACGTTCCATTTGCGGTACTCGACGGGAGCGCCGCCGGCGGCGGGGACGGCCAGCGCCGCGTTGTACCGGACGCCGCCGGTGGTGTGCATCAGGCCGACCACGATGTCGGCGCCCCGGGCCCGGGCCGCCCGTTCCATCGGCCGGAGCAGGGCGGGAAGGCTCGCGTCGTCGGCCGCGAATCCGGCCTCGGGCAGCACCACGATCTCGACCCCGTCCGGGAGACGGGTGATCCGATCCGCGTAGGCCGCGGCCAGCTTCCGGCCCTCTGGGGTCGCGATATCGGTGGCCCAGTGGTTCTGGTCCCGCACGACGACGGCGATGTGCCGCATCGCGGAGGCGCCGGGTGATCCCTGCAGGCGGAGGGCGCCGTATCCGAGGGCGAGGGAAAGGACCACCAGGCCGGTCACTGCTGTGCGCAGCCGCGCGGCGGCGGGGACGCCGGCGGTCAGCGACGCGGCGATCGCGCAGGGCGCCAGCAGGACGAGGTACTCGACGCCCCAGAACCCGGTCACCGAGGCGATCTGCACCACAGGAGTGACGTCGGCCTGCGTCGTCGCCAGGGTGCCCATGACGCCCGAAGGGCTGACCAGCGAGGTGAGATAGAGCGCGCTCACCCACGCGGCCGGAGCCGCGCACGCGGCCGTCACGGCCCACCCCCGGACGAGGAGGACGCGGAAGAGCAGCACCGCAGCCGCGAACAGCGCGGAACCGCCGATCAGGATGTTCAGGGCCGCAGGCAGCGGGATCGCGAGCGAGGGACGCGGGCGCAGCAGGTAGTCCCAGCTGTTCGCGCCGCCGAGCAGGTAGGCGAGGAAGGCGACCGCCGCGGCCCGCCGCGCGGTCACCCTGGGGGCGAGCAGCAGGACGGGGAGGGGCGCGATCCAGGTCAGCGCCGCGACGGGCGCCAGGCCGGTGCCGAAGTACAGCAGCACCGCCGAGCACACCAACGCCGCCCACGACCAGCCGCCGCTCCTCGAAGAGGCGGCGGGAGCCGTCCCCGCACCGGCACGGCCAGGCCATGAGCCGGTGTGTCCGGGGTACGAGCCGGTGTCCGGGGTCCGGGCCGGTGTGGTGGGGGGTGAGCTGGTGTGCCCGGGTTCTGGGCTGGTATGGGCGGGTTCTGGCTGGTCTGTGCTGGTGTGGGAGGTCGCCGATGTGGCGTGCAGCCTGTCTGTCGGGCTAAGTCTTGAGTCCATCGAGCATCCTTCTGGCCGAGCGCTCGCACAGGGAGCGGAAGTCCTGTTCCGACATGCCGATGCGCCGGCCGAGATACAGCTGCACGAGCCCCTGGGTCTGGGCGGTGATCGCCAGGGCGACCTCCAGGGGGTCGTCCGGCCGCAGGATTCCCAGGCGCATTCCTTCTTCGATGCCTTGGACGATCTGGCTGAACGGGGGCGCGTCGCCGCTCCGGTAGTCCTCGGGGAACAGCCGCGCCTCGTCCCGCTCGTCCGTCATCAGGAACTGGTACAGGTGCGGCGTGCCGAGGGCGAAGTCGAGGAAGTCGTCGAGCAGCCCGAACATCCGGCCGTCCCAGTCGTCCCCCCGGCTGCGCCCGCCCCATCCTTGGGCCAGATCGCGGAAGGACGTCTCGGCGACGGCCCGCAGCAGCGCGTTCCTGTTCGGGTAGTGGCGGTAGATCGCCATCGGCGTGACGCCGACGGCCTCGGCCACCCGGCGCATGCTGACGGCCGCCGCCCCCTTCTCGACCAGAATCGCCCGCGCCGCCGCCGCGATGCGCTCAGCGGTCTGCCCGTCCATCATGTATACACTGTATACTATTGATGTATACGCCGTATACGTCAGCGCGGTTCAGCTCCTGCCGCGGGGGGGCCAACGTCGACGGAAGACAGGGCCCGCTCCGGGTCACGACCGCAGGTTGGGGAGGAACCAGCAGTAGTTCGTCGCGGCCAGGACGATGTTGGCGGAGCGCGAGGTACGGTCGGTCAGCACGGCGTCCACCGCCTCGGCGGCCATCCGCCTCAGCACCTCGTCGTCGCTGGCCGCGGCCAGGCTGATCGCCAGGGACTGTTTGACGATGTACCCCTGCCCGACGGCGTCGCCGAGCAGTTGGAGAGCGCCCGCCGATCCATTGTTGGCGGAGATGAGCTCGGGGCAGGTCTCGGCTGTGGGGATGTAGAACCCCGACGCCATGTCCGCGGTCAGCGACATCGTCGCCTTGGTCTCCTCGGAGGCGTCCCAGTTCCCGTCCGTCCACGAGGTCAGGTAGCCGACGGCGAGGACGAAGACGGCGAGCGGCGCGGCCGCGACGACCGCCATGACACGCGAGGACCGGCGCCCGTCGGACGCCGCCGGTGTGCCGGCCGAGGTGGCGCGGCGCCGTGCCCGCGCGGTGACCAGGTAGGCCAGGGCGGCGGCGATCAGCCCCGGCAGCGCCGTGATCGCGTAGCCGAACAGGTTGAGGCCGCCGTAGAACTCCAGGTTGAACAGCCGGTCACCGACGCACGAGACGATGCGCCCGGCACCGCAGCTGATCGCCGTCCCGTGGACCACGTAGACGACGCCGGTGACGGGGGCGGCGAAGGCCAGGCCGAGACCGGTGACGGCCAGCGACCGTCCCGCCGTGTCCGTGCGGCCCCGCAGACCGCCCACCGCGCCGCCGACGAGCAGCCCGGCCACCACGGCGCCGATGCCCGGCGTGATCACGCCGGCCAGCGGCAGGGTGGCGAAGTCCATGGAGTCGGTGTAGCGCTTGCCGGCGTCCAGCCGCCGGGCGAGACCGTAGAAGGGGATGACCAGGACGCCGTAGACCCCGAGTGCGGCGGCGGCGGCCAGCCACGCCCGCATCAGCAGATGGCGGCGCAGGATGGCGACCAGCAGGCAGCAGCAGATCACCGACAGCAGGACGACCGGGTTGACCGTCTCTACGAGCGTCAGCAGCAGGAACTGATCCCACTGCCGCGCGCTGGAGTGGAAGGCCGAGATCCCGTTGAACCAGACGGCGAGCCACACCGCGAACACCGCCGCCGCCACCGTGGAGCCGGCGACGTAGGCGCGGCGCGGAGTGTCGGTGACGGTCAGCCAGAGGCGGGCGCACAGCATGACCCACCTGAGGAAGATGTGGCCGGCGGCCAGGATCAGGGCGGCCATGACCAGCGCCACGCCCCAGTGATCGCCGATGAGCGTCTTCCAGGTGCCCACCTGTGCCTGGTCGGGGAGGAACATCTGAGCCGCGAGCAGGCCGGCGGCGAACGACGCGGAGGCCCGCCACAGGGGCGGGGAAGGCGTTTCGCGCACCGAGGCGTACAGGGCGGCCCGCCAGACGAGCCCCGCCAGGCCGATGGCGCCGACCGCGCCGAAGGGCACGCCGACGATCCACCCGTTCAGGTGCGCCTCGGGCATGTTCGGGAACACCAGCGACACCAGGTCGAAGGCCGGAGAGTAGCCGAGGCCGACGAGAGCTCCGACGGCGGCGGGTTCCCAGACGCCCATCGTGAACAGCAGCGGCGCCCCCTTCAGCACCCGTGCCCTTCTGGAGTGGGAGGGATGGTAGAGCCGGGCCAGGCGTGACCAGCGCGAACGCGGCAGGGGGGCCGGCTCGGCGAACAGCGCCAGCAGCCTCGGCCCGATCTCGGGCTCCTCGGCCGCGCGGAGGTCGGCGTAGTACTCGCGGGTGCGCAGCACCGACGCGCGGGCGGACCACAGCGCGACGAGCAGGATCGGCAGGCGCCAGCCGAGGTGCAGGCCGAGCGCGGGCTCCTGCACGGCGACCGCGACCACGGGAACCGCCACCACCGCGACGAAGGCCCACCAGACCGCGACCGCCAGGTAGGTGATGTCGATGTCCCGGTTGCGCACGTGGGCGAGCTCATGCGCGAGCACGGTCTCCACCGCCGCCGGACCCTTCGCGATCAGGCCGAGGTCCATCGCGATCCGGTAGCGGGGGTACCGGCCGAACGACCAGGCGTCGGCGGTGCCGCGCAGTGACGCCACGTAGATCTCGGCCCGCACCCCGGACCGGGCGACGAGCGCCTCGATGACCGGGACGACGCCGGGCGCCCAGGGCTCGCCGGCCAGGGAGGACAGCGGCCGCACGCCTGATCGCAGCATCAGCCGGGGGATCAGGAGGTACACGGCGAAGGTGGCGAGCGCCAGCAGCAGCACCGCCGCCAGGGCGGCGAGCCCGAGGCGTACCGACATCTGGTTCAGGCAGCGGGTGAACGTGTCCGCCAGGGGTGCGCCACGCGTGAGAGTTTGGCCGCCGCGAGAGTGACGGCGGAGGAGGTGACGGACCAGCCGTCCGTCCGGCCGATGTTCATGTTCTGCACGGTCGACACCGCCGACTTGACCTTGGTGGTGGCGAAGTCGATGGACACCACGCTCGCGCCGGTCCTGCCGGTGAAGCTGAACGCGGAGGTCCCGGCCGCCCCGGGGACGGTGCGGCGGCTGATCAGCATCGTCACCGAGCTGCGCGTGCTGCGGGTCCCGTCGCAGGCGCGGCCGACGTTCGCCGTGGCCTTGAGCAGCGCGTTCAGCGTGGCGTCGGGTCCGGTGGTGACCGCGTGCATGATGATCGTCTGCTTCGTCGTGTCGCCCAGGTACACGCCGTCGCGCTTGCCGGCGTACGCACTGGTCAAGGCCCGCAGAGCGGTCGCGCACGCGGGCCCGGTCACCTGGGCCATCCGCGTGAAGATCGTGACGAAGGACATGGTGGCGTACTCGCCGATGTACTGCTTGCCGAGATCGCCCGGTACGAGCAGGGCGCGCTTCTGCTCCGCGGCGGACAGGGGCGGCTCCGCCGTGGTCGCGGCGGCCGCGAATGGCAGGGGCAGGCTGGTGAGGATGCCAAGGATGAAGAGGAGGGTGACTGCGGCACGTCGTGTTCTGAGCATTTCAGCTCCTATGGGGAATGCGTGCGCCGAGGTCCACCACGAGACGCGGCTCCGGCCTGCCGGACGCGACGCTCGTGTTGTTTAGCTGACTACAGGAAATGACGGGAAAGATGGAAGTTTCTGGCCATTGCGGCATCGTGAAGTGGTATAGCCAAGACTAGGCGATTGGCGTGGCTTGCCGTGGCGCGGCGCGTCCGCCTCTTTCGGCGCCGGGCTTTTCGGACCCGGGGCGGGGTCGATCACCTGTGGGATTCCTCGGCGATATGCCACCTATGCCGTGTTTGCGATGAGGTGGCGGCCCAGATGATCAACGGGATTTCGCGCGCGCAATCTTCGATACGGCCGACCGGATACCCCGAGCGGAGTCCGGCCGGATGGACAGGCCGGCTCCGCCCGCGGAGCACTCCGCCGCGGCGACGCGGCCCCGTTTCACTGCCAGGTCGCCGGGATCGGCCCGTGGATGATCAGAGAACGCTTCCCGTTCCCTCAGGACAGGTTGCCGGCGGAGGCGCGGAAGGAGGTTTCGCCGTCGGAGGTCTTGACGGTGACCCGGGTGCCCGAGCAGGTGACGTCGGGCTCGCCGGTGCCGGGGACCACGATGGTCAGCAGCGACCCGGTCGCGGGGGAGACGACCACCGAGGCGGGCACCTTCCGCATGTACGACGGCGAGATCCAGCCCTGGTAGGGGTTGGACTGAGCGCGCACGACCGACAGGCCGGAGATCGGCTTGCAGGACGGCATGGCCACCTGCACCAGGGTGGCCTTCCAGCCCGACTTGTCCTTCACGACGACACGCCCGCCGCTGGTGGACACCGGGGTCAGCGCCGGGTCCAGATGCCAGTAGCCGCGCACCCGCGCACCGGAGGCCACGGTGTCGTACACGGCCATCAGGTCGTCCCCGTGGTTGACCAGCACCGAGCGGTTCCGGCTCACGCCGTAGGCCTTGTCGGTGAGCTTGTACGCCTGCCGGTCGCTCTTGACCGACGAGCGGACCAGGGACGTCGCCGTCCGCCCACGGAAGGGCCTGCCCACGACGACGGGCACGTTGTGCGCCTCGGGGGACATGGTCCAGTAGCGGTACGCCGTCCGCTCGTAGGAGTGGAACCCCGCCTCCACCAGCACGTCGTGACCCTGCGCGTAGTACGTCACGCCCAGGTGATCCTCATGCCCGTGGAACTTCAGGCCGGGACCGAACCGGATGGAGTAGTACGCCGATTCGGGCTTGTCCCACGCGGTCCGCCCGAAGACGTAGCCGGACCGGAAGACCTGCACGGTCTTCTTCGAGTGCTTGTACCCCGACGGCTTGACGTCCGCGCCGCCGTCGCCGATCGGGACCATGTGCCCGCTGGGCTCGGTGGCGTGGGTGATGTACGCCTCCAGCGACTCCCAGCGCTTCTCGATCTCCGAGGGGACCTTCCTGCCGCAGTCGGAGATGGCCTCCATGCCGACCTTCAGCCGCTCGTGCACGTAGATCCCGTAGCGCGGGGCCTGCTCCTGCAACGCGCCCTGGGAGTCGATGTCGAGCTTCACCGAGCCGGTCATGCGGCGGATGGCCAGGTCGGTCCACTCCTTGTGCCCGGTGCGGCAGCCGATGCGCAGCAGCGCGATGTCCTGGTCCAGCCCGTGGTTGTGGCCCTTCTCGTACAGGGCCGGGTTGGACAGCATCTTGGCATGGTCGACCAGGCTGCCGGTCAGCCAGGACGCCTTGACGTGGCGGCTGAGGCAGACGAGGACGGGGGCGCGCAGCGCGATCGGGTGCTCGTCCCAGGCGTAGACGCTGGCCCGCGAGCTGCCACGGGGGTTGCTCTCCACCCAGCTCTTCACCAGTTCGGTCGCGCGGTCGAGCAGCTTCTCGTCACCGGAGGTCTCGTAGTCGGCCACCAGCCTGCCGACCCAGCGCAGGGAGGAGAAGACCATGTCCCAGGAGCGGTTCTTGTACGGGCTCCACCGCCAGTTGATCGTCTTGCCGATCTTGACGGACGGGAGGTCGAGGAACTGCACCTCTCCGGACATGACCTGGGCGGAGGTGGGCGTGGCGGGCAGCCAGTCGCCCTGGCATTCGGCGCTGGGCTTCACGGCGGAAGCCTCGGCGCCGCCGCGGGCGCCCGCGGGCGCGGCGTGGAAGATCCAGCCCCCGGTCAGCAGAAGGGTGGTGAGAAATCCGAGGGCTCGTGTCCGGCGACGCACGCCAGTTCCTTCCGTGACCAGTGACGGGGGGCGGATCATGCTGTCCGAATCATGACGAACAGGTCAAGTCGCCGCCGCCCCTTACGCCGCATCGTTAACAACCAGATGCCGCGCCCTCAGTCTTCTCCCAGCTATCGCCCCGATCTCGGGTCGGTCTCGTCCAGCCCCGGCGACGCCCCCGGCCGTGCCGGGGTCCGGGCTCAGGAGTCCTTGCGGCCGGCGCTCTGGACGACCTCGAAGGTCCACAGCTCCGAGTCGGCCGCCGCCGGGCCCTGACCGTGCCCGTGCCCCTGCCCGTGCCCCGCGCCCTGGCCGTGGCCATGCCCCTGGGCGGCGGCGGCGGCGTCGGCGGCGGCCTGGGCGTGGCCTCGCTGGAACGCCTGGCTCTGCTGCCAGCGCTGGAAGTCCTCCTCGCTGCGCCAGCGCGTGTACACCAGGTAGCGGTCGGTGCCCCCCACGGGCCGTAGCAGCTCGAACCACTCGAAGCCGTCCGACGCCTCCACCATGCCCGCGCGGCCCGCGAACCGGCGTTCCAGCTCCTCCCGCATCTCGGCGGGCACAGTCAGCACATTGATCTTCACAACGGACATGTCCACTCCTCGCCAGGGGATCTCCGGCCGGGGCCGCCCGCCGTCCGCCGCTCCCGCCGCGGGACGGCGCGAGCCCCGGTAGGGCAAGCCTATGATCCGCCCCCTCCACCATCGTGGAAGCATCCCTCCGCCGCGTCCGGCAAGGTTCCGCGCCGCGTCCGGCGAGGTGTCCGCGCCACGACCGGCCAGGGGCGCGCTCCATGGTCGGCCAGGTGTCCTCGGCACGGCCGGTCAGGTGTCCGCGTCGCGTCCCACCAGGTGGTCTCGCCACGGCCGATAAAGGTGTCCGCGTCGCCCGCCGGGCGGCACTAGCCTTGTGGGGTGCGTATCGCAAGGTTCTCAACAGGTGACGGGGTCGCGTTCGGCGTGGTCGAAGGCACTCAGGGTGAGGAGTTCATCTCCAGGATCGCCGGGCATCCGTTCGGTGAGATCCAGTTCACCGGTGAGCGCTTCCCGCTGCAAGAAGTGCGCCTCGTGACGCCGATGCTGCCCAGCAAGGTCATCGCGATCGGCAAGAACTACGCCGAGCACGCCCGCGAGATGGGCGGCGAGCCGCCGGCCGAGCCGCTGATCTTCAGCAAGCCGTCCACGTCGGTGATCGGCCCGGGCGAGGCGATCGCCTACCCGCACAAGCTCTCCGAGCGCGTCGACTACGAGGGCGAGCTCGCCGTGGTCATCGGCCGCCTCTGCCGCGAGGTGCCCGTGGAGCGCGCCCACGAGGTGATCTTCGGCTACACCTGCGCCAACGACGTCACCGCCCGCGACCTGCAGCGCAAGGACGGGCAGTGGACCAGGGCCAAGGGTTTCGACACCTTCTGCCCGCTCGGCCCGTGGATCCAGACCGAACTGGATCCCGCGGACCTGGCCATCACGACGACCGTCAACGGCGAGCTCAAGCAGAGCGCGCGCACATCCCAGCTCATCCACGACATCCCGAAGCTGATCGCCTACATCACCGACGTCATGACGCTCATCCCGGGCGATGTGATCCTCACCGGCACGCCCGAGGGGGTCGGCCCGCTGGAGGACGGCGACGAGGTAAGCGTGGGCATCGAAGGCATCGGCACTCTCACCAATCGGGTGGTCTCCCGTGACTGATCTCCAGGACGGCTCCGTCGAGCCCGCGCTGCGTGTGCGGTTCGCGCCGTCGCCGACCG
Source organism: Sphaerisporangium sp. NPDC049457 (assembly GCF_055586705.1). Lineage (NCBI taxonomy): Bacteria > Bacillati > Actinomycetota > Actinomycetes > Streptosporangiales > Streptosporangiaceae > Sphaerisporangium > Sphaerisporangium sp. NPDC049457. Next base: position 261,471 of record NZ_JBVJHR010000011.1, read on the forward strand.
GCATGTTCCACGTCGGCGGCGCCCGTTCCGCACTGTTCAACTGGGCGCTCGCCGAGCAGTCGGGCGGCCGGTTCGTGCTGCGCATCGAGGACACCGACGCCGCCCGCAACCGGCCCGAGTGGACCGAGGGCATCATCTCGGCCCTCGCCTGGATCGGCATCAACGGCGACTCGCCCTACTTCGAGGGCCCCTACTTCCAGTCGGCGTACGAGGAGCAGCACCGCGCCGCCGTCGCCAAGTTGATCGCCGGCGGCCAGGCCTACCACTGCACCTGCACCCGCGACGACGTCAAGGCGCGCACCGGCTCCGAGCACCAGGGGTACGACGGGTTCTGCCGCGACCGCGGGCTCGCCGAGGGGGCGGTGCGCTTCCGCACGCCCGACGAGGGCGTCACCGTGATCGACGACCTGGTCCGCGGGCGGGTCGAGTTCCCCAACAAGGCCATGGAGGACTTCGTCATCGCCCGCACCGACGGCTCGCCGCTGTTCGTGCTGGCCAACGTGATCGACGACATCGAGATGCGCATCACGCACGTGGTCCGCGCCGAGGAGCACCTGTCGAACACGCCCAAGCAGCAGCTGCTGTGGCAGGCCCTCGGCGTCACGCCGCCCGTGTGGGCGCACCTGCCGGTAATCGTCAACGAGAAGCGGCAGAAGCTCTCCAAGCGCCGCGACAAGGTGGCGCTGGAGTCCTACCGCGACGAGGGCTACCTGCCGGAGGCGATGGTCAACTACCTCATGCTGCTCGGCTGGGGGCCGGGCGGCGACCGCGAGATCATGCCGTGGTCCGAGATGGTGCCGCTGTTCAAGCTGTCCGACGTCAACCCCTCCCCGGCGTTCTTCGACGAGAAGAAGCTGCGGGCGTTCAACGGCGAGTACATCCGCGCCCTGCCGCTGGAGGTCTTCATCCGGCGCTGCGAGCCCTGGCTCGACCCCTCATGGGGACGTGAGACCTTCGCCAAGGTCGCCCCGCTGGCGCAGACGCGCATCGCCGTGCTGTCCGAGATCACGGCCAACGTCGACTTCCTCTTCCTGGACGAGCCCGTGTTCGACCAGGCGAGCTGGGACAAGGCGATGAAGCCGGGCGCCGAGAACGTCCTGGCCGGCTATCTCGCGCGGCTGGAGTCGGTGTCGTTCGACCCCGAGTCCCTGAAGACCGCCCTGGAGGAGGTCGGCGCCGAGCACGGCCTCAAGCTCGGCAAGGCCCAGGCCCCCGTCCGGGTGGCGATCACCGGCCGCACGGTCGGTCTTCCGCTGTTCGAGTCCATCGAGGTCCTCGGCCGCGCCCGCGCCATCGACCGCCTGCGCACCGCCCTGACCAGACTCCACGAGGCAGAGAACTCCCCGGCCTCCTGACCGGCCCCACAAGGTGACACCCCCAGCCTCCTGACCGAACCCGGGGCTGGGGTGGAGCTTCCCGGTCTGCCACCGCATCCCGCAGGGCAGCCCGCTCCCTCGTCGTCCCCGGCCTCGGCGAGGACCACGCGGAGGCGAGCGGACCCGGCGCCCATCACTCCAGCACCACATCGGGTGGACGCCCCACAGGCGGGCTCCTGGGCGGCGCCGGCGGGGACGGGGGTCAGAGGAGGCCGCGGCGGGTGAGGAGGGGTTCGATGTGGGGGTCACGGCCGCGGAAGGCGCGGAAGGCGGTCATGGCGTCCACGCTGCCGCCCTTGGACAGCAGCTCGCGGCGGAAGGTGTCGCCGTTCTCCCGGGTGAGGCCGCCGTTCTCCTTGAACCACTCGACCGTGTCGGCGTCGAGCACCTCGCTCCAGATGTAGGAGTAGTAGCCCGCGCTGTATCCACCGGCCCAGATGTGGGCGAAGTACGTGCTGCGGTAGCGCGGCGGCACGAGTGGCAGGTCGACGCCGGCGTTGCGCAGCGCCTGCCGCTCGAACTCCTGGGCGTCGCCCGGATCGCCGCTCAGCGTGTGCCACGCCCAGTCGAGCAGGGTAGCCGCGAGGTACTCCACCGTGGCGAACCCCTGGTTGAACTTGCGGGCCTCCAGCATGCGGTCGGCGAGGTCCTGCGGCATGGGCTCGCCGGTCTCGTAGTGGCGGGCGTAGTTGGCCAGCACCTCGGGCCAGGTGGCCCACATCTCGTTGACCTGCGAGGGGTATTCGACGAAGTCGCGCGGGACGGTGGTGCCGGAGAACCTCGGGAACCGCACGGCCGAGAACAGCCCGTGCAGGGCGTGCCCGAACTCGTGGAACATCGTGTTGACCTGCTCCCAGGTCATCAGGGTCGGCTCGCCCGCCGGAGGCTTGACGATGTTGAGGTTGTTGACCACCACCGGCCGGGTGCCCTCCAGCCGCGACTGCTTGACCAGGCTGTTCATCCACGCGCCGCCGCGCTTGGAGGCCCTCGCGTAGAAGTCGCCGAGGAACAGCCCGAGCGGCGAGCCGTCCTCGTCGGTCACCTCGAAGACCCGCGCGTCGGGGTGGTAGCCCACCAGGTCGGAACGCTCGGTGAACCGCAGGCCGTAAAGCTTGCCGGCCGCGTAGAAGACGCCGTCGCGAAGGACGCGGTCGAGCTCGAAGTACGGGCGCATCTGGCGGCTGTCGATCGCGTAGCGCGCCTCACGGACCTTCTCGGCGTAGAACGACCAATCCCAGGCGGCGATGTCGAAACCGGCCTCCTCGCGCAGCTCGTCGGCCTCCCGGTGGGCGTTGGCCACGGCCGCGGGGGTGAGCTTGGCGAGCATCTCGGTGACGGCGCGGGTGTCGGGCGCCGTCTGGTCGGCGACGACGAACTCGGCGTGGTTCTCGTAGCCGAGGAGCGCCGCCCGCTCGGCTCGGAGCCTGGCCATGCGGACCACCGGCTCGGAGTTCTCGGTGAGACCCCGCTCGGTGGAGGCACGGTGGATGCGCTCGCGCAGCGCGCGGCTCGTCAGCTCCTCCAGCGCGGGCTGGCCCGTGGGCAGCACCAACGTGAGGACGTACTTGCCGTCGAGCCCGCGGGACTTGGCGGTCTCGGCGGCGGCCTTGATGGCATCCGGGGACAGGCCGTCGAGCTCGGCGGCATCGTCGACCACGATCGCCGAGGCGTTCGTCGCGGCGAGGAGGTTCTGCTCGAAGTTGGTGGACAGGGTGGACAGCTCTTCGTTCAGCGCCCTCAGCCGCTCTTGGTCGTGCGGTTCGAGCTCGGCGCCCGCCCGGACGAAGTCGGTGACGTAGCGTTCGAGCAGCCAGCGCTCTTCGGCGTCGAGACCTTCGGTGGGGATGGCCTTGATGCGGGCGAACAGCCGCCGGTCGAGGTGGATGGCGTCACCGTGCTTGGTGAGCTTGGGCATGACCTCCTGCTGGATCTGCTGGACGGTGGGGTTGGTGTCGGAGGACGCCTGGTTGAAGAACACCGCCGAGACACGGGACAGGAGCTGACCGGACCGTTCGAGCGCGGCCACGGTGTTGTCGAAGCTCGGCGCCTCCTCATCGGTCGCGATGGCTTCGACCTCGGCGAGCTGCTCGGCCATGCCGCGTTCGAAGGCGGGCGCGTAGTGCTCCTCACGGATCTGCGCGAACGGCGGCAGCTGGTAGGGCAGGTCACTGGGGACGAAGAAGGGGTTCTCGGTCAACGCGCGGGCTCCTCACGTGGCGACGGCTCTCCTTGCAGCGTTACACAGCTGAGCCGTCCTCGGCACATCAAGAGGCGATCCTGTGGACAACGGGCCGGATCAGGGGCCGACCAGGGGGAATCCGGGGGATGGGCAATCGTTTTGGTCTTGGCCCCCAAGCTGGGCTATTCTTTCGGAGTCGCGAGCGACCCGGCGACGAGCAGGGGTCGCGAGCAATGGGGTATGGGGTAATTGGCAGCCCGGCTGATTCTGGTTCAGCTAGTCTAGGTTCGAGTCCTGGTACCCCAGCAGGTTTCCTGCTGGCGCCTATGTCCTTCAGAGGGCATAGGCGTTTTTGCTTCTCTGGGGCCGGGCCTGGGGCCGCCCAGGTTGAGGTTGAGCCCATCCCTCCACCGCCCTCGTCTCGCCGTCGTCGGCCGTCGCAGGGGGACTGTCGCCGTCCGAGCGGCCGGCGGTTTCCCGTGATCGGCGCGCCGCGAGGGGGTGGGCGCCCGCCGGCGGGACAACGGTTTGGCCGTGGTCTGCGGGGTGCGGTAGAGTTACGGCCGTTGCCGGGGCGTCCGCAAGGGCGCCTCCGTCGATTCAGATAGCTGCAGGGTCCCGTCGTCTAGTGGCCTAGGACGCCGCCCTCTCAAGGCGGTAACGCCGGTTCGAATCCGGTCGGGACTACCAACCTGCAGAGACATGACCTGAGGTCGTGTCGGCTCGGCTCCGTCGTCTAGTGGCCTAGGACGCCGCCCTCTCAAGGCGGTAGCGCCGGTTCGAATCCGGTCGGGGCTACACATCGGGAACCCTCGGAAGCGTCGCTTCCGGGGGTTTTTCGCATTACAAGCAGGGCGCCCGCGTCCTGGTCGCCGTCGCGTGCGGGAGGAAGCCTCCGGGACGGCGGACCAGGACGCGAGAGGGTCACTCGGCGCCGGTCGAGGCCTTCGAGCGGGCCTTGAACAGGGCGCGCTTGGCGGCCTTGGCGACCTGCTTGTCAGGGTGGGCCTCGCTGATGGCCTCCAGCAGCTCCTCGACGTGCGGGTGCGGGACCTTCCAGATGACCTCCAGCAGGCTGCTCAGCACCGGCGCGGGGCCGATGTCGTGCAGGCTGCTGACGAACTCGGGCCGGCCGAGCCCCGCCGAGATCGTCCACATGTCGAGGATGAGCCAGTGGGTGTCGCTCTGGCTCGGCTCCGGGGCGTCCTCGATGCCGAGCTGGGCCAGGTGCGTCGCGGCGTACGGGCGCAGCGAGGGCTCGTTCAGCGCCTCCCGCCAGGCGGGCACGGCGACCGGGCCGAGCGTGCCGACCAGGCTGGCCGCCTGCACGCGGATGAGCGCGTCCGCCTCGTCCTCGGCGGCGGCCTCCAGCAGCTCCTCGGCGGCCGTGGCGGGCTCGCGCAGCCGCATCCAGGCCGCGAACTCGGCGTCGGCCTCCTCCTCGGGCAGGTCGGCGCTGAGCGACAGCAGGTCGAGCGCGGTCATCGCGTCGATGGCCGGACGCGCGTCCACCTCGATGTCGTCGTCGTCCAGCAGGTGGACGACGCCTTCGATGCCGAGCGGCGTGAGCCGCACACGGTCGTCGTCGACGACGGCCATGCCGTAGCCCGACAGCCACTGGAGGACGGAGGCCAGCGGGTCGCCGGCCTCCTCCCACGCGGTGGCCCCGAGGTCGTCGAACTCGGCGGCGGCCTCGGCGAGCTCCTCGCGCAGCTCGCCGACCGGGCGTTCTCCCCCGGCGATCAGCAGCCTGACCAGCAGCGCGCGGGTGAGGCCGGAGAGCGCCAGCGTCAGATCGTCGTCGTCCAGCTCGGGGTCGCCGTAGTCGACCGAGTGGAGCCCGAGCATCCAGGCGTCCAGGACGTCCTCGTCGTTGTCGAACGGCCACGCGGCGGTGTCGTCGTCGACGCTGACGGTGTCGTCGCCGTCGGGGGTGAGGAACTCGAGGTCGACGGCGAGGTTCCACAGGTTCCACAGGGCCGGGACGGCGTGGGCCAGCGGCTTCTCGTCGGGCTCCGTCAGGCCCAGGACGGCGAGGGCCTGACGGATCTCGTCGTCGTTGAGCAGGCTGTCTTCGCCGACCTTGCGTGCCCTGCCCACCCAGACGGCCAGGTCGCGGGCCTTGTGGATCAGCGGCACCTCGCGCGCCGCGGCGGCCAGCTCGGCGTCGGGGCGCAGGCGGATGGTGGGCAGATCGGCCAGCTCGTCGGCGAAGGGCTCGAAGTCGCCGAGGCCCTCGACCTCCTCTTCGTCGAGCTCGTCGTCCTCCTCCTCCCAGTCGCGTTCGCCGAGGACCTCCTCCATCGCCTCGATGAAGTCCTCCTCGACGGCGTCCAGCTCGTCCAGGAGATCGCCCAGGTCGTCGGACCCCTCCGCCAGGCGGCCGGTCTCGGAGAGGAAGGTCAGGTAGGCGCGCACGGCGGGGAGCATGCCGTCGGCGGCCGCGTCGGGATCTTCGACGACCTGCGGCAGGCGTTCGACCAGCACCATGCGCAGGTCTTCACGCTTCCACAGGTGGACGTCGTCGCGAGCGATCAGGCGGTGCCAGAGAGCGGCGGGTCCCACCAGGTCTGGATCACTGTCCGGCGCGTTGTTCGGTGCCCAGAGAATGAACTCTTGAAGGAGGGGACGCAGCTCCGTCGCGGCTGCCTCGATGCGATCTGTCACTCCGCCAGGCTAGTGCTTGGCGGCGGCCGTCTCTAATCAGTTCGCACGGGTTGGGGACGACGCCGTGGGCCGGCGTCGCCCGGGGGCCCACGCCGGTCAGTTCGCGCGGCGCATCGCCTCGGTGATGCGCTCGGCGGCGGCGACCACGGGGGCGGCGTGCATGCGGCCCGGGGTGCGGGTGAGACGCTCGATCGGCCCTGAGACCGACACCGCGGCGATGACCTTGCCGCCCGCGCCCCTGATGGGCGCCGACACGCTGGCGACGCCCTGCTCTCGCTCGCCGACACTGTGCGCCCAGCTGCGCCTGCGCACGCTGGCCAGCGTGGCGGCGGTGAACTTGGCGCCGCGCAGGCCGCGGTGCAGCCGGTCGGGCTCCTCCCAGGCCAGCAGCACCTGGGCGGCCGAGCCGGCGGTCATGGGCAGCGAGGTGCCGACCGGCACGGTGTCGCGAAGGCCGCTCGCCCGCTCCGCGGCGGCGACGCACACGCGCTCGTCCCCCTGCCGCCGGTAGAGCTGGGCGCTCTCGCCGGTCAGGTCGCGCAGTTGGGTGAGGACGGGGGAGGCGACGGCGAGCAGGCGGTCCTCGCCCGCCGCGGTGGACAGCTCGGACAGACGGGGGCCGAGGATGAAACGGCCCTGTGTGTCGCGCGAGACGATGCGGTGATGTTCCAGAGCGACGGCCAGCCGGTGGGCGGTGGGGCGTGCCAGGCCGGTGGCCTGGACGAGCTGTGCCAGTGACGCGGGACCCGCTTCGAGGGCGTTGAGCACGAGGACGGCCTTGTCGAGTACGCCGACTCCGCTAGAGTTGTCCATACCCCGATACTGCCGTCTCGCTATCCGAGATGCAACTGGCATATGGGAGAGGGGCGGGTAGGCTGTCCATATCCCGAAATTTCTGTCTTGTCATATGAGACGTTGCCCGGGGGACCGAAGACGCAAGGAGGCGTTCAGGACATGGGTCGCACACTGGCCGAGAAAGTATGGGAGCAGCACGTCGTCCGCCGTGCCGACGGCGAGCCCGACCTGCTCTACATCGATCTTCACCTCATCCACGAGGTGACCAGCCCGCAGGCGTTCGACGGCCTGCGCATGGCGGGGCGCAAGGTGCGCCGGCCCGACCTCACCATCGCCACCGAGGACCACAACGTCCCCACCGTGCTCGGCCCGATCGCCGACCCGGTGTCCAAGGCCCAGGTCGAGACCCTCCGCAAGAACGCCGCCGAGTTCGGCGTGCGCCTGCACCCGATGGGCGACGCCGGGCAGGGCGTGGTGCACATCATCGGTCCGCAGTTCGGTCTCACCCAGCCGGGCATGACCATCGTGTGTGGTGATTCCCACACCTCGACCCACGGCGCGTTCGGCGCGCTCGCCTTCGGCATCGGCACCTCAGAGGTCGAGCACGTGCTGGCCACCCAGACCCTGCCGGCCTACCGGCCGAAGACGATGGCCATCGAGGTCACCGGCGCGCTGCCGTACGGCGTGACCGCGAAAGACCTGATCCTCGCCATCATCGCCAAGATCGGCACCGGCGGCGGCCAGGGGCACATCATCGAGTACCGCGGCCAGGCCGTGCGCGACCTGTCGATGGAAGGGCGGATGACCGTCTGCAACATGTCCATCGAGGCGGGCGCCCGCGCGGGCATGATCGCGCCGGACGAGACCACGTTCGCCTACCTCGAAGGCCGCCCGCACGCGCCGACCGGGCAGGCGTGGGACGCCGCGGTCGAATACTGGCGCTCGCTCAGGACCGACGACGACGCCGTCTTCGACACGGTGGTCGAGATCGACGCCTCGACGCTGTCGCCGTTCGTCACCTGGGGCACCAACCCTGGGCAGGGCGCGCCGCTGACCAGCGCGATCCCCGCCCCCGAGGACACCGCCGACCCGGCGGCCGCCCAGCGGGCGCTCGAATACATGGGCCTCACCGCCGGCACCCCGCTCCGCGAGATAGAGGTCGACACCGTCTTCGTCGGCTCGTGCACCAACGGCCGCCTGGAGGACCTGCGCGCGGCCGCCGACGTGCTGCGCGGCCGCAAGGTCAAGGCGCGCACGCTCATCGTGCCAGGCTCGATGAAGGTCAGGGCCGACGCCGAGGCCGAGGGCCTGCACGAGGTGTTCCAGGCCGCGGGCGCCGAGTGGCGCCAGGCCGGCTGCTCGATGTGCCTGGGCATGAACCCCGACACGCTGTCCCCGGGCGAGCGCAGCGCCTCGACCTCCAACCGCAACTTCGAGGGGCGCCAGGGCAAGGGCGGGCGCACCCATCTGGTGTCGCCGGCCGTCGCCGCCGCCAGCGCCGTCACCGGCCGTCTCACCGCGCCCGCCGACCTGTAAGGAGCTCGCCGACCATGGAAGCCTTCGCCACGCACACCGGCCGGGCCGTGCCTCTGCGCCGCAGCAACGTCGACACCGACCAGATCATCCCGGCCGTCTGGCTCAAGCAGGTCAGCCGCACGGGGTTCGAGAAGGGGCTGTTCGCGGCCTGGCGCGAGGACCCCGGCTTCGTCCTGAACGACCCCGCCTACGCGGGCGCCACGATCCTGGTCTCCGGGCCCGACTTCGGCACCGGCTCCTCGCGTGAGCACGCCGTGTGGGCGCTCCAGCAGTACGGCTTCCGCGCCGTCATCGCCGCCCGCTTCGGCGACATCTTCCGCAACAACTCCACGAAGATGGGCCTGCTGCCGGTCGTCCTGCCCGCCCCGACCGTGGAGGCGCTGCAGGCGGCCGTCGAGGCCGACCCCGCCACCGAGGTGACCGTCGACCTGGTCGGACGGGAGGTGCGCTGGGGCGGCGAGTCGGCCGGTTTCGAGATCGACGACTACACCCGCTGGCGCCTGCTGGAAGGGCTGGACGACATCGGACTGACCCTGAGGTACGCCGACGAGGTGGCGGCGTACGAGAATGGTCGGCAGCCATGGCTGCCGACGACCGTCTGACCGACACCGCGGGCTCCGAAGACGAGCTGGCGCGGCGGTTGCGCGACGTTTACCGTCGCGTGGCCGCCGCGCGCATGTCCCCTGAGGACAAGGAACGGATCACCCGTCGCTTTGTCGCTATTTGTGACATTGCGAAGCGTGACGTCGATCACGCCTGCGCCCGCTTGGACGCCTTTCTCGCCGACCTCCAGGCCGATTTCGACACGCCGGGTAGGCGAAACATCGCGGAATGTGATTGAGTCCTGGCCGTGTGTCCTTTAATTTCAAGCGGGTAAGGGGTTTCTGACCGTTGACTGGTGGGTGCGTGCCGAAACCCCGCACCTGGCACACCGGGTGAGACGGGGCCGCGCACTGCCGGCCGCGATGTTCATCCTCAGACAGCGGTAACAGGGGGAGCAAGCTAGATGAACAAGCGAGAACTCGTCGACGCGATCACCGATCGGGTCGGCGACAGGAAGACGGCCACCGAGGCCGTGAACGCCATAATCGAGGCCATCCAGCATGCTGTCTCGAACGGGGACAAAGTCTCTATCACGGGCTTCGGAGCCTTCGAGATGGCCCACAAGCCGGCCCGTCAGGCAAGGAACCCTTCGACCGGTGAGCCCATCAAGGTCTCCGAGAGCTGGGCGCCCAAGTTCCGGCCCGGCGCCGACTTCAAGGACCAGGTGAACGCGGCTGGGAAGAAGGCCGCCAAGAAGAAGTGAGTGCCTGAGCGGCACGCAGGCGCCCGGTTCCCCTTCGCGGGGGTTTCCGGGCGTCGCCGTCTCCAAGGGCCCAGGGCGTCGGCTGCCGCCCGCGCGGGACGACCTACGGGGCGTCCTCGGGGAGGGGGAAGGTCGACAGCGTGATCGCCGTGATGACGCCGTCCGTGAGCCTGATGTTCACCCGCTGGCCAGAGCGCAGAAGGCGCAACGGGCCCGCGTCGAAGGCCGCGGCGTCGAAGGGGATCTCGGCGCCGTCGTCGAGGAAGACCGCCCCCGACCGGGTGTCGGGGTCGAACATGCGCACCGTGGCCTGCACGCTGGTGAGTGTACCCCGCCGATAACCGTTTGACCGGTCCCCCAGGCGGCGGCCATGGTGGCTGTCCGTGGCCATGACCGAGACCCCCGACCGTTCCCGCGCTCTGTGGCGCGGCAGGTCCTACGTCCTGTTCGTCGGGGCCGACGCGGTCAGCCAGGTCGGCGCGCAGGTGAGCCTCGTCGCTTTGCCGCTGGTCGCGGTGCTGAGCCTGCACGCGGGTCCCTTGCAGGTCGGCCTGCTGACGGCCGCCGAGATGGCGGCCTTCCTGCTGATCGGCCTGCCGGCCGGGGTGTGGGTCGACCGGCTCCCGCGCAGGCGCATCCTCGTCGCGGCCGACCTGGTCCGCGCGGTGGCGCTCGCGAGCATCCCCGTGGCGGCCGTGGCCGGCGGCCTGTCGCTGCCCCAGTTGTACGCGGTGGCCTTCGTCACCGGGGTCGGCACGGTGTTCTTCGACGTCGCCCACATGAGCTTCCTGCCGTCGATCATCGACCGGCGCCACCTCGCCCGGGGCAACGGGACGGTCGAGACCATCCGCTCGACGGCGTCGCTGACCGGGCCGGGCCTCGGCGGGTGGCTCGTCCAGGTCCTCACCGCGCCGCTGGCGCTGCTCGCGGACGCCGTCAGTTACGCGCTGTCGGCGGCGATGCTCCGCGCCATCCCCGCCGCCGGAACGCCGCCGCGCGCCGACACCGCCGGCTCCGGCCTGCCGCAGGCCGACGCCGGCGGCCCCGGCCTGCCGCGCGCCGAGGCCGGCAGGCCCGGTCTGGTCACCGAGGTCGCCGAAGGGGTGCGCTACGTCGCGGGCCACCGGGTGCTGCGCGTCATCGCGCTCGTCGGCGCCCTCAACATGCTGGGGTACGGCGCGTGGGTGTCGGCTCAGGCGCTGTTCGTGCTGCGCGAGCTGCGGCTCGGCCCCGGCCTGTACGGCGCGGTGATCTCCGCCGCGGCCGTGGGCGGCCTGCTGGGCGCGGTGGCCGCCCCGCGCGCGGTCGCCCGCTGGGGGACGGGCCGCACGCTGTACGGCGCGGCGGCGGTCGCGCTGCCCGCCACCGGCGTCGCGTGCCTGGCAGCCCCGGGCTGGCGGGTCGTGCTCTTCCCGCTCGGCCTGGCCGTCGCCGGGCTCGCGGGGACGGTGTTCAGCGTCACGCAGCTGAGCTACCGGCAGGCGATGTGCCCGCCGCACCTGCTCGGCCGGATGAACGCCTCCATGCGGTTCCTGATGTGGAGCGCCATGCCGTTCGGCGGCGTCCTCGGCGGCCTGGTGGGGGAGTGGCGCGGGGTCGGGGACACCCTGTGGGCGGCGGCGGGCGTCATCGCCCTCGCGCACGTGCCGGTGCTGGTGGCCTACCGGCGGATCACCGCCCTGTAGCGCCGCCGGCGTCCCCGGACGGGCGGCCGGCCTCCCGGGCGGCCGTGTCGTCCTCGGCTCGTGCACCGGCGTCCCGGGCGGCCGCGTCGTCCCCACCTCGTCCACCGGCGTCCCCGGCCGCCGTGTCGTCCTCGGCTCGTGCACCGGCGTTCTCATCGGCGCCCGCGCCGGCTTCCGGCTCTATGTAGCTGGCCAGGCCGCGAATGATGATCTCCAGGCCGAGCTCGAACCGGGCGTCGTAGGTGCCGTCGAACATCATGTCCGCGAGGGCGAGCAGGTTCGGGAAGCGGTCGGGCGGCAGCGTGTCGAAGTAGCCCTTGATGGTCTGCCGCATCTCCGCCCAGGTGCGCGCGTCGGTGTTGCGCTGGCGCTCCTGCCACATGCTCTGCTCGAAGGTGAAGCCTTCGAGGAACGTGGAGATCATGTCGCCCGCCGTGGCGGCCACCCGGTCGGGCAGCCCGGCGGAGCGGAAGATGGCGAGCAGGCGCTCGATGTGCGGGAGCAGCTCGGGGCTGAAGGGCACGTGGGCCATGGAGATGCGCGCCATGTCGCGGTGGCTGAGCAGCCGTGCCCGGCCCTGGATGGCGTACTCCCTGACCTGTTCGCGCCAGCGCGCGGGGTCGGGCTCCGGCAGCTCCTGGCCCTGGAACATCCGGACGTACATGCGTTCGAGGAGCTCGTCCTTGCTCACGACGTGGGCGTACAGCGCCGAGACGGCGACGCCGAGCTCGGCGGCCACCTGACGCATGCTCAGGCCCTCGTACCCCTCGCGGTCGAGGACGGTGTAGGCGGCGTCGACGATGCGCTCAAGGGTGAGCGGCACGCGTGCGGGAGCGGCGCGCCTGCGCGACCGTTCCCAGGGGGGCGCGGGGACGTCGCCGCCCTCATGACGTGGCTCGCTCATGCCCTCACCGCCTGGTTCCTGATCGCTTCCCACGGAGTCTAGTCGGCCCGCCGAACGCCGCTCACCCGCGTGAACGCTGCTCTTTTTCGCGATATATCTTGTATCGCGAACACATGCGACATATCTTGAGAACGCCGAACGGATCCACGAACGCTGTTCAATTGTAGAACGCCGATCGGCTATGGTGAACACTGTTCAGATCCACGGTGTCGTCCGCCGGCGCCCACCCCCTGCAGAAGGAGTTCCCATGACCACCGCAGACACGACCGCGCCGGCGGCGCCGCCCGGGCCGGCGCCCTACCGCTGGCGGTGGGCCGCCCTGTTCGTGATCCTCGCCGCCGAGGTGATGGACCTGCTGGACGCCATGGTCACCAACATCGCCTCGCCCACCATCCGCGCCGAGCTGGGCGGAAGCGCCACCGTCATCCAGTGGCTCGGCGCCGCCTACACCCTGGCCATGGCCGTCGGCCTGATCACCGGCGGACGGCTGGGCGACATCTTCGGCCGCAAGAGGATGTTCCTCATCGGCGCCGCGGGCTTCACCCTCGGCTCCCTGCTGTGCGCCGTGGCGCAGGGCCCCGAGGTGCTGATCGCCGCGCGCGTCGTGCAGGGGCTGTTCGGCGCCGTCATGCTGCCGCAGGGCCTCGGCATGATCAAGGAGATGTTCCCGCCCAAGGAGATGCAGGCGGCCTTCGGCATGTTCGGCCCCGTCATGGGGTTGTCCTCGGTGGGCGGCCCCATCCTCGCCGGCTGGCTGGTCGACGCCGACTTCTGGGGCACCGGCTGGCGCATGATCTTCCTGATCAACCTGCCGCTGGGCCTGGCCGCCGTGCTGGCCGGGCTGCGCTTCCTGCCCGAGTCGCGCTCGCCCCACCCGCTCAGGCTGGACGTCCCGGGCATGGCGCTCGCCTCACTGGCCGGCCTGCTGATCATCTTCCCGCTGGTGCAGGGCCGCGAGCACGACTGGCCGCTCTGGTCGTTCCTGATGATCGCCGGCTCGGTCGTGGCGTTCGCCGTCTTCGGCTGGTACGAGTCGCGCAAGGCCAGGGCCGGCGGCGACCCGCTCATCGTGCCGAGCCTGTTCCGCAAGCGCGCCTTCACCGGCGGCCTGGTCACCGGGCTCGTCTTCTTCTCCGGCATGATCGGCTTCACGCTGGTGTTCAACCTCTACACCCAGATCGGCCTCGGCTACTCCCCCCTCAAGGCCGGCCTGTCGATGGTGCCCTGGTCGCTCGGCATGGTCGTCGGCTTCGGCATCGCCCAGCCCCTGCAGAAGTACGGGCGCAGGCTGCTGCACGGCGGCACCCTGCTCATGGCCGCCGGCGTGCTGGCCGTCCTGGTCACGCTGAACCTCGCCGGCGTCGGCGTCACCCCGTGGCAGCTCGCTCCGGCCCTCGCGGTGACCGGCATCGGCATGGGCATGCTCATGGCGCCGTTCTTCGACATCGTGCTCGCCGGCGTCGAGCAGCACGAGACCGGCTCGGCGTCGGGCTCGCTGACCGCGATCCAGCAGCTCGGCAGCGCGTTCGGCGTGGCGCTGCTCGGCACGGTCTTCTTCGGCCTGCTCGGCGGCAACGTCGGCGCCGCCGCGGACGACAACGCGCCGAAACTGCGGGCCGAGCTGGCCGCCGTCCAGGTGACCGGCGCCCCGCAGGACCGCCTGGTCGAGGGCGTGCGCGCCTGCGTGCACGACCGCTCGGTCGCCAAGGACCCGATGCTGGTGCCCGCCTCCTGCGCGCGGCTGGAGGCCGACGCGGCGTCGGCGGCGAAGGGACCGGAAGCGGGAGCGGCCATCGGCAAGGCCGTCGCGTCGGCGGGGGCCGAGGCGGCCACGCAGGGCTTCAGCGTCGCGATGAAGACGATCCTGTGGGTCGTGGACGGCATGCTGCTGCTGACGTTCCTGGTCGCCTTCCTGCTCCCCGAGCACGCCCGCGAAGAGCAGGCCGCGGGTCACTGAGAGGCGGGTCCGCCGACGGGGTCCCGCCCGTGCGGGACACGCCGCCAAGATCAGGTCAAGGTGAAGGAGTCTCCCGGCCGGGGGACTCCTTCATCGTCTCCACCACCGCCCGGGTGTGGCGGCCGACACCGAGGGCCAGGGCCTCCGCGAGGTCGGCGGGGGTGTCGACGTCCAGGCGCACCGACGCGATGCCGTCGGGCGTCAGCTCCTTGGCGCCGGCGCCCAGGTGCCCGGCCCGCGACTCGCCGCCGAAGCGCGGCCGGAACGCCACGCCGGGACGCACCCCGTAGAAGGTGGTGCCAACCTCCGCGGCGTCCGGTACGAACGCCTGGTCGAACTCGGCCGCCGCCGCGAGCGCGACGCCGAGCTCCGCCGGCCGCAGGGCCGGCAGGTCGGCCTGGAGCGCGCCGGTCGGCTCGTCGGGCGCCAGCCGCAGGGCATGCGCCGCGCCGGCCCGCAGCGCGGCGTTCAGCCCGGCCCGCGGGTCGGGCACCACGTGCGCCCCGAGCGCGGCCAGCGCCTCGGCGGGCACCGGGTCGCCGGTGACGACCACGACACGGGCCACAGCGGGACAGGCCAGGGCGGCCGCGACCGTGTCGCAGGCGATCGCCACCGCGAGCGCGGTCCGGTGCGGACCCGCCGCCGCGGCCAGGCGCGTCTTGGCGGCGATGAGCGTCTTGACCGGCACCACGATGGTCCAGCCGGGCCGCGGGACGGACCCGCCAGGTTGCGTACGGGACATGGCTTAAGCATCCCGCCTCGACATTCCGTGGAGGCAACCGGGAGACTGAGGGCGCACAGGCATGACTGGAGGAGTCGATGAGCCGCCCGGGACGTCCGCCCATCTTCTGGGAAGCCCTCGTCGTCGCGATCGTGAAGACGGTGTTGCTTCTCTTCACCAAGCGCGACTGGCGGGGCCGCGCCAACGTACCCCGCACCGGCGGTGTGATCATCGCGGCCAACCACCTGTCGTGGAGCGACCCGCTGCTGTTCGCCCACTTCGCCTACAACAGCGGCCGCTGGCCGGTGTACCTGGCCAAGTCCGGCGTCTTCGACATTCCCGTCATCGGCACCATCGTCAGGAAGTGCAAGCAGATCCCGGTGTTCCGTGGGAGCACCGACGCGGCGCGCTCGCTCAAGGACGCCGAGCAGGCGCTCCGCGAAGGCTCGTGCGTGATCTTCTACCCCGAGGGCACGATCACCCGCGATCCCGACTTCTGGCCCATGGCGGCCAAGACCGGCGTCGCCCGGCTGGCCCTCGCCACCGGCGTCCCGGTCATCCCGGTCGCCCACTGGGGCGCCCAGGAGCTGCTGCCGTACGGTCAGAAGAAGCCGCGGCTGTTCCCGCGCAAGACCTTCCGGGTCATCGCCGGCCCGCCCGTCGACCTGTCCAAGTACGAGGGCCTGCCGATGCGCTCGCAGGTGCTCAAGGACGCCACGGCCGACATCATGGCCGCCATCACCGCCCAGCTCGCCGAGCTGCGCGGCGAGAAGGCGCCGGACGCCCCCTTCGGCGACGCCGAGAGCCGCGCCGGGTGATCCCCGGCGCCGGGGGCGGCACGGCGCCGCCCGCCGGCGGTCCGGTGGCCATGACATTGGAAGATCCGGCGGCGAGGCCTGAGACGGTGCGCGGCCGCGGAGTGGGCGTACGGTGAGCAGATGACCAAGGCCGTCGTTTTCGGAACCGGTTCGTGGGGCACGACCTTCGCGATGATCCTGGCGGAGGCGGGCACGCCGACGACCCTGTGGGGACGGCGCGCCGAGGTGGTGGAGGCCATCGACCGCAGGCGCGAGAACCCCGAGTACCTGCCCGGGGTGCGGCTTCCCGCGTCGGTGCGCGCCACCACCGACCCGGCCGAGGCCATGGAGGGCGCCGACTTCGTCGTCCTCGCGGTGCCCTCCCAGACGCTGCGCGGCAACCTGGCCGAGTGGAGCCCGCACATTCCCCCACAGGCGGTGCTCGTCAGCCTGATGAAGGGCATCGAGCGGCGCACCTCCAAGCGCATGAGCGAGGTCATCGGCGAGGTCGCGGGCGTCCCGGCCGAGCGGGTCGCGGTCGTGTCCGGGCCCAACCTGGTGGGTGAGCTGGTGCGCCGCGAGCCCGCCGCGACGGTGGTCGCCAGCGCCGACGACGAGGTGGCGGCCCGGCTGCAGGAGGCCTGCCACCTGCCGTGGTTCCGGGCGTACACCAACACCGACGTGGTGGGCGTCGAGCTCGGCGGCGCGGTCAAGAACGTCATCGCCCTGGCCGTCGGCGTCGCCGCGGGCATGGGGCTCGGCGACAACATCAGGGCGACGCTCATGACCCGCGGCCTGGCCGAGATCGCCCGGCTGGGCGCGGCGCTCGGCGCCGACCCGCACACCTTCGCCGGCCTGGCCGGCATGGGCGACCTCGTGGCGACCTGCACCTCGCCGTTGTCGAGGAACCGCACCTTCGGCGAGAATCTCGGGCGGGGCATGACCATGGCCGAGACCATCGCCGCCACGAAGCAGACCGCCGAGGGGGTCAAGTCCTGCGAGTCGGTGCTCGACCTGGCCAGGAAGCATGACGTGGAGATGCCGATCACGGAGGTCGTGGTGGGCGTCGTCCACGACGGAATGACGCCCAGCGAGGCCGCGGTGCTGCTGATGTCGCGGACTCCCAAGCCCGAACGGTACGGCATGTGACTTCTCCCCGACGTATGCGAAGGAGGCTCGGCGAGAACAGCCGGGCCGTCCACCTCCCCCCGGCCCCGGCGTCGCGCCGGCTCCCCATAGGGCTGCCCGTCTGGCGCACCACCGCGTGGAGCTTCGACAGCTCCGCCGAGTACGCCGACGTGGTCGGCGAACGGGCGCCCGGCTTCGCCTACAGCCGCGTCGACAACCCGACCGTGGCGGCCTTCGCCTCCGGCATCGCCGCGCTGGAGGGCGCCGCCGCCCCCGAGGACGTCGCCGGCCAGGCGTTCGCCTCGGGCATGGCTGCGGTGAGCGCGGTGTTCATGACGTTCCTGCGGGCCGGCGCGCACGTCGTCGCCCCCGCCCCCGTCTACGGCGGCACGTACTCGCTGCTGTCGAACGTGCTGTCGCGGTTCGGCGTCTCCGTCGACTTCGTCGACTACTCCGACCTGCGCCGCGTCCACGCCGCCGTGCGCCCCACCACGAAGGTCATCTACGCCGAGACGCTGAGCAACCCCACCATGGCGGTCGCCGACATCCGGGGGCTCTACCGCATCGCGCGGGACGCCGGCGCGCTGCTGGTCGTCGACTCGACCTTCGCCACCCCCGTGGTCTGCCGTCCCCTGGAGCACGGCGCCGACCTGGTCGTCCATTCGGCCACCAAGTACATCGGCGGGCACGACGACGCCACGGGCGGGGCGGTGGTCGGCCGTCCCGACCTGATCGCGCAGATCCGCGAGGTGCGCGTCGACACCGGCGCGGCCCTCGCGCCCGACGAGGCGTTCCTGCTGCGCCGGGGCCTCGCGACGCTGACGCTGCGGGTGCGCCGCATGTGCGCGACGGCGATGGTCTTCGCCGCCGCCGTGGCCAAGCACCCGGCGGTGCGCCGCGTCGACTACCCGGGCCTGGCCGGGCATCCGGGCCACCAGCTCGCCCGCCAGCTCTTCGACGCCGGGCCCGAGGGCACCAGGTACGGCGCGTGCGTCACCGTCGTCCCGAACGGCGGGTACGAGGCCGGGGTCATGCTGGCCGACACGGTACGGATGCCGCGCATCGCCGCCTCGATCGGCGGCACCAGCACCAAGGTCGCCCACGTGGCCTCCACGACCCCGCACCGGCTCGACGAGCCGGCCCTGACGGGGGCCGGGGTCGACGCGGGGGCCGTGCGCTTCTCCATCGGCCTGGAGGACGCCGAGGACCTCATCGCCGACGTCACCGAGGCGCTCGACGCGCTGCGCTCGAACACCGCGACCCGCGCCTGACAGGCCGCTTGACAGGGTGGACCGTCCCGGCTCAAGATCTGTGCGCCGCGCCGCGCACCTGACAAGCAGGGACGACAGGGGCGCAAGGTAGATTCGGGCGTCATGAACGAGCAGCAGGAATCCCGGCCTCGCGTACGGGTGGCGGTGGTCTTCGGAGGCCGCAACTCCGAGCACGCGGTGTCGTTGATGGGCGCGGGCAGCGTCCTCGCGGCCATCGACCGGTCCAAATACGACGTCGTGCCCATCGGCATCGCGCCGGACGGGCGGTGGGTGCTGGTCCCTGACGATCAGAAGTTCGAGATCGAGGGCGAAGAGCTGCCCAGCGTGGACGCGACCGGCACGGCGCTCGCGCTGCCGTCCGGCGGCGGCTCGCTGGTGGCGCTGGACGCCGGGACGATCCCCGCCTCGCTGGGACAGGTGGACGTCGTCTTCCCCATGCTGCACGGCCCGTTCGGCGAGGACGGCACCATCCAGGGCCTGCTTGAGATGGCCGGCGTGCGCTACGTCGGCTCCGGGGTGCTCGCCAGCGCCGTGGGCATGGACAAGGCCTACATGAAGGCCGTGCTGGCCGCCGCCGGGCTGCCCGTCGGGCCGTACGTCGTCGTGCGCGACCGCGACTGGCGCCTCGACCGCGACCGCGTGCTCAAGGACGTCGAGCAGCTCGGCCTGCCCGTCTTCGTCAAGCCTTCCAGGGCTGGCTCCAGCCAGGGCATCTCCCGGGTGGACGACTTCGAGGCGCTGGAAGGTGCCGTGGAGCTCGCTCGCGAGCACGACCCCAAGGTCCTGGTCGAGGCCGCCATCGAGGGGCGCGAGATCGAGTGCGCTGTGCTGGAATGGCCCGGCGACGAGCCGCCCCGCGCGAGCCTGCCCGGCGAGGTGCTGGTCGACGACTCGCACGAGTTCTTCGACTTCTCGGCCAAGTACATCGGCTCGGACATGACGCTCGACGTGCCGGCCGACATCCCTGAGGCGGTCGGCGAGGAACTGCGGGCGATGGCGGTGCGTGCGTTCGAAGCGCTCGGCTGCGAAGGGCTGTCGCGCGTGGACTTCTTCTTCACGCCCTCGGGCGGCCTGATCCTCAACGAGATCAACACGATGCCCGGCTTCACGGCCATGTCGGTGGCGCCGCAGCTGTGGGCCGCCTCCGGGCTGTCCTACGCCGAGCTGGTGGACCACCTGCTCCAGCTCGCCCTGGACCGCCCGGTCGGCCTGCGGTGACCGGCCGGGCCGGTCGGCCGCGGGTCAGCCGCCGGGGAACGTCGCCTTGATCGGGGCGGCCAGGTCCACGAGGACGCCCGCGGCCTGGTGCTTGGGAGAGATCGTCACCTCGATGTAGTCGCGGTGGACGAGGGCCGTGAACAGCGACGACCTGGCGGGGTCGGCGAACCACGCGACACCGTTGATCTCGGGGACCTGCTGCGTCGGGTCCAGGGCGGCCGGCCTCGGCACTCCGCAGCGGAGCGCGATCTCGCCCGAGCCCCACACCGCCACGTACGGCGAAGGGGGATCGGACGGGACGCGTTCCGCACCGTCGAGCGTGCGGGGGAGCCGCTCGTTCAGGGCCGCGCACGCCGCCGCGGTCGCCCCCTGCGGGGACGGCGGCGCCACTCGCACCGCTCCGCCGCACCCGGCCAGCAGGGACAACGCGGCCATGGCCACGACGGCCCGCACCATGGCTCCCCCCGAAGACGTCGACGTCAGATGTGCACGATCGGACAGGTAAGGGTACGCGTGATGCCCTCGACGGCCTGAATCTGCGCGACGACCAGCTTGCCCAGCTCGTCCACGTTGTTGGCCTCGGCGCGGACGATCACGTCGTACGGGCCGGTGACGTCCTCGGCCCGTGTCACACCCTGGATGCCCGCTATCGCGCCTGCGACCTCGGCGGCCTTGCCGACTTCTGTCTGGATAAGGATGTAGGCCTGCACCATCACGTCCTCCCGCGGGGGCGAAACTGGTTTGTTTCAGTGCCGTTACTCGATCAGTCCGAATCGCAACCGTACATGCAACAGACCTGGAGGTGTGCTATCACAGCCGCAGATCTTGGCGAATTTGGGATCATTGCCCGTATTGCCGGACGATTGACACAATTTCCGGCGGTATTGCTCGGTCCCGGGGATGACGCCGCGGTCCTCCGTGCTCCCGATGGACGAGTCGTCGTGACGACAGATCTCCTACTTGAGGGTAGGCACTTCCGCCGCGATTGGTCCAGTGCGTACGACATCGGGCGGAAGGCGGCGGCGCAGAACCTCGCCGACGTCGCGGCGATGGGCGCCACCCCCACCGCGATCTTCGTCGGTCTCGGGATGCCCAGCGACACCACGACCGACTGGCTGGACGGCCTCACCGACGGCTTCGGCGACGAATGCGCGCTGGTCGGCGCGAGCGTCGCGGGCGGCGACATCGCGAAGTCCGACCTGGTGGTGCTGGGCGTCACCGCGATCGGAGACCTCGGCGGACGGGCCCCGGTCACCCGGGCGGGGGCGCGGCCCGGGGACGTGGTCGCCGTGGCCGGGCGGCTCGGCCACGCGGCGGCCGGGCTCGCGCTGCTCCTCGCGGGCCGTCCCGGCGGCGACTTCCCCGAACTGGCGGAAGCGCACCGTCGTCCCGAGCCGCCGTACGCGTGCGGTCCCGGGGCGGCCGAACTCGGCGCCACGGCCATGGCCGACGTCAGCGACGGGCTGTTGCAGGACCTCGGCCACATCGCCACGGCGAGCCGCGTTCGCATCGAGGTGGAACCGGCGGCCTTCCCGGTGCCGGAGGCGCTGGCAGCGGCCGCGGCCGAGCTGGGGGAGGACCCGCTGAGCTGGATGCTGACCGGCGGCGAGGACCACGCGCTGGTCGCGACCTTCCCGCCGGACGTCCTGCTGCCCGCGGAATGGCGGGCGATCGGCGAGGTGTCCGAAGGCGAAGGCGTGCAGGTCAGAGGGCATGCTGAGTCGCGGCGTGGGTGGGATCACTTCCGTGATTAACGTGAAAATTGTGACAAAGCCGTGTTGAAGGTGTTATGAAGTGACGCGCTGGGTTTCTAGGAGGAAGGCGCTTCATGGGACGGGGACGTCACACGTCATCGCGAGACCGGGGGTCCGATCCCGAGGGGCCGGATCAGCGTGAGCCGTCCGGCTGGCGCGACGACGAGCGCGGAACCGAGGAGTGGCTCGGCCCCGACGCCTGGCCCGACCCGGCGGCGGACGCCCCCGCCGAACCGCTGAAGCTCAGCGCGTGGCAGGCCGTTCCCACCCCCGCCTGGCCGACCGCCTGGGGCGACGAGCCCGAACCGTCCGCCTGGGACCACGAACCGAGACCCGCCTGGAGCGACGAGACGAGACCCGCCTGGGGCGACGAGGCGGGGTTCGCCGCCGGCGGGGGCGCGCCGCACGCCGGCTCCCCGTCCGGTCCCGGTGAGGACGTCCTGCGCCTTGGCCCGGGATCTGTCCCGGAGGGCGACGTTCCGCGCGCGACCACCTCGGAGCGCTACATCCTGCCTGTGGGGCCTGGGCCCGCCTCGGAGGACGACCTCCTGCGTGTGGGTGAGGGGCCCGTCCCGGAGGGCGACGTTCTGCGGGTCGGCCCGGCGCCCGGCGGCGGGGACGGTGAGCCTGCGGGCGCGGCGTACGGAGGCTTTGACGAGCCGGGAGACCGCGGGCGGGGCCGGCGACGCGGCCGGGAGGACGAAGAACGCCCGAAGGCCCGGCGGGGACGACGCACGGTGGCGCTGTCGGCCGTGGCCGTCGTCATGGCCGTCGCCACCGCCGTCATCGGCGTCAAGCTGTCGGCCGGCCAGGTGAACCTCGTGGAGACACCCGACTGCCCGAGCGGCCAGGTCTGCGCGGCCATCGCCCCCGGCAAGCCGTCACAGGGGCAGGACGTCTCGCCCGCACAGACCGGCGCTCCCGACACCCCGACGCCGTCCGACGACGAGTCCGCCCCGCCGGCCTCCAGCACGCCCAGTTCCGCCGCTCGCGACTCGTCCGAGCCCAGGACGGTCCCGTCCACCGGCGCGAGCCGTCCGCCCGCACGGCGCACGGCCGCCCCGTCCGCCCGCCCGACCCCCGACCGCACGCGGACGACCCCGACCGCGGTGCCGGACCCGCCGTCGGACGAGAACGCCGATCCCACTCCGGAGCCGGAGGACACCGAGATCGCGACGCCCGAGACCTCCCCCCTGGGCGACGACGCCGACCCTCTGGTCGCGCCCGGCCGGGTGGCGGTCGACTTCGGCGTGTCGGAGGTCACCCGGGCCGGGTACACGGGCCGGCTGATCATCACCAACACCGGCTCCGCGCTGGACGGCTGGAGCCTGCGCGTGCCCGTCGGCGGCCAGGTCACCGGAGCCGACGGGGCCGAGTGGTCGCAGGAGGGCGAGATACTCGTGCTCACCTCCACCGGCACGCTGGCCGAGGACGAGCAGGCCGTGGTCTCGTTCACCGCCGACGGCGACGCGGACTCTCCGCAGGACTGCGAGCTGACCGGCGGCACCTGCCGCCTCCAGACCGGCGACGACTTCTCATCGGAGGTCGCCCCCGAACGGTGACCCGCGCCGTGCGAAACGGTCCGAGGCCCGAGGGAGCCGTGGCGATCGGTCCCAGGGCAGAGGCGCGCGGACTCGCCGGGCGGATATTTGGTTTGATGGACGCGTGACTCCTCCCCGTGTGCTGACCATCGCAGGCTCCGACTCGGGCGGAGGCGCGGGCATCCAGGCCGATCTGAAGACCATGCTGGCGCTCGGCGTCCACGGCATGAGCGTGATCGCCGCGGTGACCGCGCAGAACTCCCTCGGAGTGCAGGGCTACTGGGAGCTGCCGCCCGACGCGGTGCGCGCGCAGCTCGACTCGGTTCTCGGCGACATCGGCGCCCAGGCGGTCAAGACCGGCATGCTCGCCTCACCACGGCTGGTCACGCTGGTCGCCGAGGTGCTCGCCGGCATGGACGTCCCCGTCGTCGTCGATCCGGTGGGCGTCTCCAAGCACGGCGACCCGCTGCTCGCGCCCGAGGCCGTCCAGACGGTGACCTCCCTGCTGCTGCCGGTGGCGACCGTCGTGACGCCGAACCTGTGGGAGGTCGAGCAGCTCACCTCGGTGAAGGTCGAGGACGAGGACGGCCTGCGGCCGGCCGCGGAGGCGATCTTGGCCCTCGGGCCCGCGTGGGCGTTGATCAAGGGGGGGCATCTCCCCGGCCGGCCGGTCGACCTGCTCACCGACGGCGTCGCCGAGTACCGCTTCTCCGCCGAGCGGCACGACAACCGCCACACCCACGGCACCGGATGCACGCTGGCCTCCGCCATCGCCTCGCACCTGGCGCTGGGGGAGGACGTCCCCGGCGCGGTGGCCAAGGCCAAGGAGTACGTGACGGGCGCCATCGCGCACGGCTTCCCCCTCGGCGCCGGCATCGGCCCGGTCGACCACGCCTGGCGCTGGCGCTGAGGGTCCTGGAACGGCGATGGCCCGCCACCCTGAGGGTGACGGGCCATCGGAAGCCGAAACTAGCGGGTGATCTTGCCCGCCTTGATGCAGGAGGTGCACACGTTCATCCGCTTCGGCGTGCTGCCCACCATGGCGCGCACACGCTGGATGTTGGGGTTCCAGCGGCGGCGGGTGCGGCGGTGCGAGTGCGAGATGTTGTTGCCGAAAGTCGGCCCCTTACCGCAAACGTCGCAGACGGAAGCCACGGTCATCGCTCCTTAGATCAGTCAATGCGCCCGAAACCGAGGTAGAAGCGGCGGTCGGGCATGCCGGGACAACCGGCTGGCCACACGAGAGTATCCGATGTCACCCGGTGCTCGCCAAACGGAGGGGCGGGCGAACGGGGATAATCTCGTATCACCAACCGTAGCGCATCAGCGGAGCCGGCGCGGTCCCGCGCGCGCGAACCAACGTGCGAACCACCGTGCGACCTGCCGTGCGGAGGACGCCCGCCGCGCGCAGGAGGGAGCCCCCATGCCTTCGCAGCCCGCCGACGCCGGGGAAGCGCCGCAGATTCTCGATCCCGCCGCGGTCCGCCGCTGGTCACGGCTGTGCGCCGACGCGCTCGGCAGGGTGCGCACCGAGATCGACGCGCTGAACGTCTTCCCCGTCCCCGATGGGGACACCGGGACGAACCTGCACCTGACGATGCTGTCGGCGGCCGAGGCGGTCGACGGCCTCCCGCAGGACGCGGACGCCGAGGCCACCTGGAGCTCGCTGGCCCACGGGGCGCTGATCGGCGCGCGGGGCAACTCCGGGGTGATCGTCAGCCAGGCGCTGCGCGGCATGGCCGAGGTGCTCAAAACGGCCAAGGGCACCGGCCGCGACCTGTGCGAAGGGCTGGCCAGGGCGGCTGAACTGGCCAGGAACGCGGTGGCGCGCCCGGTGGAGGGCACCGTGCTCAGCGTGCTGAGCGCGGCGGCGGGGGCCGTGGAGCGGGCCCCGGACGCCCCCGGCGCCGACGACGAGCTGGAGTGGGTCGCCAGGCGCGCCGCGTCCGCCGCCCGCGCCGCCCTCGGCCGCACCACCGGGCAGCTCGACGTGCTCGCCCGCAACGGCGTGGTCGACGCGGGCGCCGCGGGGCTGACCGTCATCCTCGAGAGCCTGGCCGCCGTGGTCACCGACTCCTACGTCGGCCGGTACGACGTGCCGGCGCCGGTCGCGCGGGTCGTCCCGCTCGCGCCCGAGGAGCACGGG
Organism: Sphaerisporangium sp. NPDC049457; assembly: GCF_055586705.1. Lineage (NCBI taxonomy): Bacteria > Bacillati > Actinomycetota > Actinomycetes > Streptosporangiales > Streptosporangiaceae > Sphaerisporangium > Sphaerisporangium sp. NPDC049457. The sequence continues at coordinate 286,452 of NZ_JBVJHR010000011.1, forward strand.
CGCGAGCGGGACGAGTTCGGCTACGAGGTGATGTACCTGCTGGAGGCCGACGAGACGGCCGTCGCGGCGCTGCGCGAAGAGCTCGACCGCCTCGGCGACTGTCTGGTCGTCGTCGGCGGCGACGGGCTGTGGAACGTGCACGTCCACGTGGACGACGCCGGGGCGGCCGTCGAGGCCGGGATGCGCGCGGGACGGCCGTACCGCGTCAAGATCGTCTATCTGGAGGCGGCGGTGCGCGCGCCCCGCCGCGGGCAGGGCCGCGGCGTGGTGGCCGTCGCGGCGGGCGACGGCATCGCACGGCTGTTCGAGCAGGCCGGAGCCGTGGTGGTGCGCCGCGCGCCCGGTTCGAGCCCGGCCCTCGGGGCCGTCCTGGACGCGATCAGGCAGGCGGGCGCCGAGGTCGCGGTGCTGCCCAACGACGCCGGGGTGAACGCCGTGGCCATGGGCGCCGCGGCGATCGCCCGCGAGGAGGGCGTCGTCGTCAGCGTCCTGCCCACCAAGGCGACCGTCCAGGGGCTCGCGGCGCTGGCCGTCCACGACCCGCTGCGGCGGTTCGACGACGACGTGGTGGCGATGACCGACAGCGCGGGCCACGCCCGTCACGGGCACGTCTGGGTGGCCGACCGGGAGGCCATGACCAGCGCGGGCCTGTGCCGCCCGGGGGACGTGCTCGGCGTGATCGACGGCGACGTCGCGCTGATCGGCTCCGGCGTCGATGCCATGGCCGTCGAGACCACCCGCCGCATGCTGTCGGCGGGCACCGAGCTGGTGACCCTCATCCTGGGCGCGGACGGCGGCGACCGGCCCGCACGGGCCGTCCAGGAGCATCTGGCCTCGGCGCGGCCCGACGTGGAGGTGGTGGTCTACGAGGGCGGCCAGGGCGGCTACCCGCTGCTCATCGGCGTCGAGTGAACCGGCGGCGGGCACGGGGCGGCTTGTGGAGGTTCTTGTCGTCCCGGAGCGGTACAACTGGTTGACGTGACGCGTTTCGACGAGCCGCTCATCAAGGCGCTGGACCCCAAGACGGCCAAGCCGCTCGACAGCTCGCTCAACATCACCACCGTCGGCGAACTGCTGCGCCACTACCCCCGGCGGTACGCCGAGCGTGGCGAGCTCACCGCGCTCGACGCGCTGGAGGTCGACGAGCACGTGACGGTGGTCGGCGAGGTGTCGCGCCTCATGCGCAAGCCCATGCGCAACCGCTCGGGCACCTGGCTTGAGGTCGAGGTCGTCGACGGGCGGCGCAACAAGATCTATCTGTCCTTCTTCGGCAAGGTCTCCCACGTGGTCGAGACCCGGCTCAAGCCCGGCACGCGGGCCATGTTCTCCGGCAAGGTCGGGCGGTTCGGGCAGGGCGAGCGCGCCAAGTGGCAGCTCAACCACCCCGAGTTCGAGCCCTTCGAGGAGGTCGACTCCTCGGCGTCCTCGGCGGCCGAGTTCGCCGCCGCCCCGGTGCCCATCTACCCGGCGGCGGGCGGCATCACCTCCTGGGTGATCCGCCGGGCCATCGGCGTCGTGCTCGACACGCTCGGCCCCATCCCCGACCCCCTGCCAGACGATCTGCGCGCCCGCCACCGGCTGCCCGGCCTGGCCGAGGCGCTGGAGGCCGTCCATCGGCCGCGCGACCAGGGCGACATCTCCCGGGCCCGCAAGAGGCTGAAGTTCGACGAGGCGTTCATGCTGCAGGCCGTGCTGGCCCAGCGGCGCCAGGCCGCGGCCGCGTGGCCCGCCGTCCCGCGTCCCCGCAAGGACGACGGGATGCTCGCCGACTTCGACGGGTGGCTGCCCTTCCAGCTCACCGAGGGCCAGGTCGCGGTCGGCGAAGAGATCGCGGCCGAGCTGGCGCTGGCCCACCCCATGCACCGCCTGCTCCAGGGCGAGGTCGGCGCGGGCAAGACCGTGGTGGCGCTGCGCGCGATGCTCCAGGTCGTCGACGCCGGGGGGCAGGCGGCGCTGCTCGCCCCCACCGAGGTCCTGGCGCAGCAGCACCACAGGTCCATCGTCCGCATGCTCGGCGATCTCGGCACAGGCGGCATGTTCGGCGGCACGGCGGTGACGCTGCTCACCGGCTCCATGGGGGCGGCGGGACGGCGGGCCGCGCTGCTCGACGCCGCCTCCGGCGCGGCCGGCATCGTCGTGGGCACCCACGCCCTGCTCCAGGAGCACGTCCAGTTCGCCGATCTCGGCCTGGTCGTCGTGGACGAACAGCACCGCTTCGGCGTCGAGCAGCGCGACGCGCTGCGCGAGAAGGCCGGGGGCGGACGTCCGCACGTGCTGGTGATGACCGCCACGCCCATCCCGCGCACGGTCGCCATGACGGTGTTCGGCGACCTTGAGGTCTCCACCCTGAGCCAGCTCCCCGCCGGCCGGGCTCCCATCAGCACCCACGTCGTCCCGGTGGCCGACAAACCGCACTTCCTCGACCGCACCTGGGCGCGCATCCGCGAGGAGGTCGGCCTGGGCCGCCAGGCGTACATCGTGTGCCCCCGCATCGGCGACCTGGAGGGCGACGAGGGCGATCTGAGCGACCTGGCCGAGCCCGGTGACCTGGCCGAGCCCGGCGAGGCGGCGGGGCCGGGGGAGGGCGAGCGCCGTCCGCCGCTGGCCGTCCTGGAGGTCGCGCCCATGCTCGCCGGCGGGCCGCTGTCCGGCCTGCGCGTCGAGATCCTGCACGGGCGCCTGCCTCCTGAGGAGAAGGACGCCGTGATGCGGGCCTTCACGCGCGGCGAGGTCGACGTGCTGGTGGCCACCACGGTGATCGAGGTCGGCGTGGACGTCCCGAACGCGTCCGTCATGGTCATCATGGACGCCGACCGGTTCGGCGTGTCCCAGCTCCACCAGCTCCGCGGGCGGGTGGGCCGAGGAGGCCTGCCCGGCCTGTGCCTGCTGGTCACCGACTTCCCGGCCGGCACCCCGGCCCGCGAGCGGCTCGACGCGGTCGCCGCCACGCTCGACGGGTTCGAGCTGTCCCGGGTCGATCTCGAACAGCGGCGCGAGGGCGACGTGCTCGGCGCGGCCCAGTCCGGGCGCAGGTCCTCGCTCAAGATGCTGCGGCTGCTCCGCGACGAGGACGTCATCAGCGACGCGCGGGAAGAGGCCGGGCGCCTGCTGTCGGACGATCCCGAGCTCACGGCGCACCCAGCGCTCCGCGCCGAGATCGACCGCCTCCTCGGCGACGACCGCGCCGAGTTCCTCGAGAAGGCCTGATCGCCCGTCGCCCCCGGGGGTGGGGCGGGTGTGGGCGGAAAAAATGACCCAGGGCCCAGCCTTGGGACGGCCTCCCCCCGAATGCCGTCCCCGGCTGGGCCCACCCTCGGGTCAGGTGCCGAGGGCACCGGCGCGCGGAAGGGCTCACGATCACGCCGGTCGGCCTTCCCCTGGGTCACCATGAAGGCCGCAGAACTCATCATGTGGGCTCCGGCCGCCCCAGGGAATCACCCTTGCGCTTTCGTCGACGACACTTGGCCACTCTTGACCTGGGTGCCCCGGCCGTCGCGGCGGCGGCGAGAATGGGCGGGTGAGCCGAGTCATCGCAGGAACCGCAGGCGGGCGCCGCATCGCCGTCCCTCCGGGGCGCGCCACCCGGCCGACGAGCGACCGCGCCAGGGAAGGGCTGTTCTCCACCGTCGGGTCCCTGCTCGGGCCGCTGGAGGACGCCAGGGTGCTCGACCTGTACGCCGGTTCCGGCGCGGTGGGCCTGGAGGCGCTCTCGCGGGGCGCCGCGCACGCGCTGCTGGTGGAGTCCGACGCCAAGGCCCTGCGCACGATCAGGGCGAACATCGCCGCCCTCGGCCTGCCCGGGGCGGTCGTGACCGCTGACAGGGTCGAGCGGGTGGTGGCGGGCCCGTGCCCCGAGCCGTACGACTTCGTGTTCGCCGACCCGCCGTACGCCGTGAAGGACGAGGCGGTCCGCGAGGTGCTCGAACGGCTGCGCGACAACGGCTGGCTGGTTCCCGACGCCCTTGTGGCGGTGGAGCGCGAGTCACGGGGGAAGGACCTTGTCTGGCCCTCCGGATACGCGGAGGAGAGGGTCCGTCGCTATGGCGAAGCGTCCGTTTGGTACGGTCGCGCCGCCGGGAACCAGTGAAACTGGGGGTACGCCTTGCGTCGCGTCGTCTGTCCGGGGTCGTTCGACCCCGTCACCAACGGTCACCTCGACATCATCGGCCGGACGTCCCGGTTGTACGACGAGGTCGTCGTCGCCGTGCTCATCAACGTCGAGAAGAAGAGCCTGTTCACCGTGGACGAGCGCATCGAGACGCTCGAGGCGGTGACCCGCGAGTACGGCAATGTGCGGGTCGAGAAGTTCTACGGGCTGCTCGTGGACTTCTGCAAGCAGCAGGGCATCCCGACGATCGTCAAGGGCCTGCGCGCGGTGAGCGACTTCGACTACGAGCTGCAGATGGCCCAGCTCAACTACCGCATGTCGGGCGTCGAGACGCTGTTCATGTCCACCAACCCCGAGTACTCCTTCCTGTCGTCGAGCAGGCTCAAGGAGATCGCCCGCTATGGTGGTGACGTCTCGGGGCTCGTGCCCGATCTTGTACACCGTATGCTGGTCGAACGGCTCCGCGGCTGAGTGCTGGTATTCTTTCTCATCGGCCTTGTACGACGGCGGTGATTCGCCATGCCTCAAGAGAGCAGGAAGACGCTGCATAGCCTCGACCCCCGGGCGCCCTGGGTGATTTCGACCCACGATCTGGGACGACGGCCGGGCACCATGCGCGAGATCTCCCGTTCCCTCCCGGCTCCGGCGAATCTCACCGTCGGCATGATCGGCGTCCCCGAGGGCGCCGAAGTCGAGCTGGACATCCGGCTCGAGGCAGTGATGGAAGGCGTGCTCGTCACGGGCACGGCGCGGGCTCCGCTTTCGGGCGAGTGCTCGCGGTGCCTGGATCCATTGACTTCGGAGATCGAGGTCGGGTACCAGGAGCTCTTCTTCTACTCGGCGGAAGACGCCGCCGAGGACGACTCACTCCTCGACGGTGAACTGCTCGATCTCGAGCCGACGTTCCGCGACGCGGTGGTGCTCGCACTGCCGTTGAGCCCGGTCTGCGATGAAGACTGCCCCGGGCTCTGCGTGGAGTGTGGGATCAAGCTGGCGGAAGCCGGCCCAGATCACCGGCACGAGAGCATCGACGCCCGCTGGGCGGCGCTGCGAAGCCTGAACATCGAGAACAACAAGACCCAGGAGGGTTGACGTGGCCGTCCCCAAGCGGAAGATGTCGCGGAGCAACACCCGCTCCCGCCGCGCGCAGTGGAAGACCGCCGCGCCCGCGCTCGTGAGCTGCAACCAGTGCCGGTCGCCGAAGCTGCCGCACGTGGCATGCCCGACCTGCGGCACCTACAACCGCCGACAGGTCATCGAGCCGTCGGCCTGATCACGCCTGCGGTGGCCGGTGAGCCGGCCGGATGCCCCGCATCCGGCCGGGACGACCGTCCACCGTGCCAAGGCGTGCGGTGGCGGTTCGCCCGCGGCCGTGGTGGGCGCCGGGGCCGCCGCAATCTCCCGGCGTCCACCACGTTTTCGGGCACCCGCGTTCCATCCGCCATCGCGACCATGGTCGTGACGTGCTGCGTGACGGCCGGATACACACCGTCCGAGGAGGAGACGTGGCCGCAGGTGGGAAACCGATTCCAGTAGAGGTCGCCAGGGACGAGCTCGAGCGGGTTCTCGACGTCAAGCTGGACGAGCCGCTTCTTGAGCGGGCGCTGACGCACCGCTCGTACGCGTACGAGAACGGTGGCCTGCCCACCAACGAGCGCCTTGAGTTCCTCGGCGACTCGGTGCTGGGCCTGGTGGTCACCGACACCCTGTTCCGGGGGCATCCCGACCTTCCCGAGGGCCAGCTGGCCAAGCTGCGCGCGGCCGTGGTCAACATGCGCGCCCTCGCCGACGTCGCCCGCGCCCTGGACCTCGGCCGGTTCACCCGGCTCGGCCGGGGCGAAGAGGGCACCGGCGGGCGCGACAAGTCGTCGATCCTCGCCGACACCCTTGAGGCGCTCATCGGCGCCGTCTATGTCGACAAGGGCCTGGACGAGGCCTTCCGTGTGGTCCACCTGCTGTTCGACCCGCTGATCAAGCGCTCGGCCTCGCTCGGGGCCGGCCTCGACTGGAAGACCTCGCTGCAGGAGCTGACCGCCTCCGAGATGCTCGGCGTGCCCGAGTACCACGTGGACGAGAGCGGCCCCGACCACGCCAAGTCGTTCACCGCGATCGTCAAGGTCGGCGGGCAGGAGTACGGCTCGGGCGCGGGGCGCAGCAAGAAGGAGGCCGAGCAGCAGGCAGCCGAGGCCGCCTGGAACGCGATCCGCGCCCGCAGCGAGGCCCAGGACAAAAAGGCCAGCTGACCCATGCCCGAGCTGCCCGAGGTCGAGGTCGTCCGGCGCGGGCTGTCGCGCTGGGTGGCCGGGCGCACGGTGGCCTTCGCCGAGGTCCTGCATCCGCGCGCGATCCGCAGGCACGTCCCGGGGGCCGCGGAGTTCGCCGGGCGGCTGGCGGGCCGCACGCTGGTCTCGGCCGAGCGCCGCGGCAAGTACCTCTGGCTGCCCCTCGCCGAGCCCCTGAACGGCTCTGGAGGCCCGGCGACCGGCGAGGCGCACGGCGGCGGCGCGTCCGAGGCGTTGCTGGCGCATCTGGGCATGAGCGGCCAGCTGCTGGTGGTCGAGGCGGGCTCGACGCTGGAGAAGCATCTGCGGGTGCGCCTGGGTTTCGACGACGGCGGCCCCGAGCTGCGGTTCGTCGACCAGCGCACCTTCGGTCACCTGCTGGTCGCCCCGCTGCTGCCGCTGGAGCGTCCCGTCCCCGAGCCGATCGCGCACATCGCGGCCGACCCGCTGGAGGAGGCGTTCGACGAGGAGGTGTTCGCGCTGCGGCTCGGCACCCGGCAGACCGAGGTCAAGCGGGCGCTGCTGGACCAGTCGCTGATCAGCGGCGTGGGCAACATCTACGCCGACGAGGCGCTGTGGCGCGCCGGGCTGCACGGCGGCACGCCGACCCGTACGCTGAGCAGGCGGAAGATCGACGAGCTGCTGGCGGCGGTGCGCGCGGTGATGACCGAGGCCCTCGGCCAGGGCGGCACCTCCTTCGACAGCCTGTACGTCAACGTCAACGGCGAGAGCGGCTACTTCGACCGGTCGCTGAACGTGTACGGCCGCGAGGGCGAGCCGTGCGGGCGCTGCGGCGGGCCGGTCCGGCGCGAGGCTTTCATGAACAGGTCCTCCTACAGTTGTCCCCGTTGTCAACCCCGGGTGGCGACATGAGCGGGGATGCCCCGGCGGGCGCAAGTGAGATTCGTCTCAACGCCTGGGTGCGGGGCCACGTGCAGGGGGTGGGTTTCCGCTGGTGGACCCGGGCCCGGGCGCTGGAGCTCGGCCTGGTGGGGTCGGCGTCCAACCTGGACGACGGGCGGGTCGAGGTCGTCGCCGAAGGGCCTCGGGAAGCCTGTGAGAAGCTTCTCGCCCTGCTCAGGGGTGGGGGCACCCCTGGGCGGGTAGATGCTGTAGTGGAGCGCTGGTCACCGGTTCGCGGCGGTTTTGGTGGATTCGTGGAGCGGTAGGCGCTTCCCTTAAACCCCCTAAATGCGGTATATTTACATGTCGGGAGTGCCCATTGGCGCATTCGTGGGGAGCGTTCAACTTGACCGCCTCCATTGCCGGTGCGACTCTTGATAGGAAACACGCGCACCCCTCCCGCGGCAAGAAGTGCGCGAACCAGTTTGGTCACTCAGCGTGGAGGACCCTTAACCATGGCGAAGGCTCTACTCGGCCACGTCGGCGGTCTCGACCCTCGAATGGTCTCGGAAATGCGCCGTCTCCAGCAGCGAATCCGGGATCTGGAGGCAGAGCTCACAAGGCTCCAGGCCCAGAACGACGCTCTCGCGGCCCAGTCGCGTGATGAGGCGTTCTCTCGCCTGCAAGATCGCGAGCCGGCCCTCACCTGAGAGGTTCGGTACGGCAACACACCGTCAGGGACGCCCCGCAAAGGCGTCCCTTGTCATTTCCGCGCTCCTCCGCGTGGCCGCCCGGCTTCTCTCCGCGTCCCCCGCGCATCCGCGCGCTCAGAGTGGCCGTCCTTGACGGGCTCGTACCCATGCGCGGCCGGTCCGGCGCGCCCCCGCGTCCCCGTGGAGGTCCGCAGGCCTCCCGGCCCGGCGTCTCCCGGCGTCCCCGGCATCGCGGGTGAGCACACCCGAGGCCGTCTGAGCCGGTAGTGTGCCCCGGAGGGGCCCTCCGGAAGGCACGCGGGCGGGTCCCGGGCGAACGGGGAGGTCGGCGCGCGTGTACCTCAAGAACCTCACGCTGCGCGGCTTCAAGTCCTTCGCCTCCGCCACCGCCCTGAAGTTCGAGCCCGGCATCACCGCCGTCGTCGGCCCCAACGGCTCGGGCAAGTCCAATGTCGTGGACGCCCTCGCCTGGGTCATGGGCGAGCACAGCGCCAAGTCCCTGCGCGGCGGCAAGATGGAGGACGTCATCTTCGCCGGCACCTCCTCGCGGCCGCCGCTCGGGCGCGCCGAGGTGACGCTGACCATCGACAACACCGATGGCGCCCTCCCCATCGACTACACCGAGGTCACGATCAGCCGGCTGATGTTCCGGTCCGGCCAGAGCGAGTACGCCATCAACGGCGACACCTGCCGGCTGCTGGACATCCAGGAGCTGCTGTCGGACTCCGGCATCGGCCGCGAGATGCACGTCATCGTCGGCCAGGGCCAGCTCGACGCCGTCCTGCACGCCGGCCCCGAGGAGCGCAGGGCGTTCATCGAAGAGGCCGCGGGCGTGCTGAAGCACCGCAAGCGCAAAGAGAAGGCGCTGCGCAAGCTCGACGCCATGCAGGCCAACCTCACCCGCGTCCAGGACCTCGCCACCGAGCTGCGCCGCCAGCTCAAGCCGCTGGGCCGCCAGGCCGAGATCGCCCGCAAGGCCGCCGTCATCCAGGCCGACCTGCGCGACGCGCGGCTGCGCCTGCTCGCCGACGACGTCGTCCGCCTGCGCGACCACCTCGACCGGGAGGCCGCCGACGAGGCCGCCGTCCGCGCCCGGCGCACCCAGGTCGAGACCGACCTTGAGCGCGGGCAGGCCCGCGAGGCCGAGCTGGAGGCCGCCGAGAGCGCCGCCCAGCCGCGCCTGGCCTCCGCCCAGGAGACCTACTACCGCCTCGCCGCGCTCAAAGAGCGCTTCCACAGCGTCGAGACGCTGGCCGCCGAGCGGCACCGTCACGCCGTCGAGGCCGCCGCCATCGAGCGCCGCGGGCGCGACCCCGAAGATTACGAACGCGAGGCCGCCGAGGTGCGCGAGCGCGAGGAGGCCCTGAAGGTCGAGCTGGAGCAGGCCGAAGAGATCCTCGAACAGGCCGTCTGGCGCCGCACCGAGGCCGAGAGCGCCCTCGCCGTCGAAGAGCGCCGCCTGGCCGCGGCGGCGCGGGAGGCCGCCGACCGTCGCGAGAGCCTGGCCAGGCTGCGCGGCGAGGTGGCCGCCGTTCGCGGGCGCGCGAGGGCGGCCGAGGAAGAGATCGGGCGCCTCAGCAAGGCCCTGCAGGAGGCCCGCCAGCGCAGTGAGCGGGCTCGCGAGGAGCACGACGCGCAGCAGGAGGCGGAGCCGGCCTCCGATCCCGCGCTCGCCGACGAGCTGGCCCGCGCTCAGCAGGGCGTCGATGAGGCCAAGGCCGCGGTCGAGGAGGCCCGTGCCGCCGTGGAGGAGGCCAAGGCGGCCGCCGAGGCCCCGCGGCGGGCCCTGGCCGAGGCGCGCGCGGCCGTGAGCGCGGCGCGCGCCGCCGACCAGCAGGCTCAGCGGGCGGTCGCGGCCCTGGAGGCCCGCGGGGAGGCCCTGCGCATGGGCCTGGCCCAGGGCGCCGACGGCGGCGCGGCCCTGATGGCCTCCGGCGTGTCCGGGGTGCTCGGCCCGCTCGCCGCGATGATGACCGTGCGGCCGGGCGCCGAGGTGGCCGTGGCCGCCGTGCTCGGCGCCGCCGCCGAGGCGGTGGCGGTGGAGTCGCTGTCCACCGTCGTGGACGCGGTCGAGCTGCTGCGCGCCGAGGACGCCGGCCGGGTCGCGCTGGTCGTCGCCGCGGACGCCGCGGTGGCGCGGCCGGCGCCGGTCGAGGGGGCCGAGTGGGCCGCCGATCTGGTGTCGGTGTCCGACGAGTTCCGTCCCGCCGTCGAGAGCCTGCTCTCCGGCGTGGTCGTCGTCGAGGACGTGCAGGTGGCCAGGAAGGTCGTGGAGGAGCGCCCCGACGTGCGGGCCGTCACCTCGGCGGGCGACCTGGTGGGGGCGTTCTTCGCCCAGGGCGGATCCGGCGGCGGCGGTTCGGCGCTGCAGGTGCGCGCCGCCCTCGACCAGGCCGTCGCCGATCTCGAACAGTCCCGCGCCACCGCCGAGAGCACCGCCGAGGAGCTCGAACGCGCGGCGGGCGCCGAGCGCGCCGCCCAGCAGGCCGTGGAGGCCGTCCAGGCGCGGGCCGCGCAGGCGCAGACCGGCGTCAACACCGCCCAGGCCGGGGTGAACGCCGCGCAGGCCGAGCTCGACCGCGTACGGGCGAAGCAGCGCGAGGCCGACCAGCGGGCCGCCGTCGCCGCCAGGCGGCTGGCCCAGCTCGACGCGGCCGCGAGGGCTGCGAGCGACGAGTGCGACCGGCTCGCCCGCGGCGTCGCCGCCGCCGAGCAGGCACGCGACCGCGACATCGCCGGGGTCGCCGAGCTGGAGGAGCGCCTGGCAGAGGCCGAGTACGCCGACGAACTGGCCGCCGAGCCGACCACCGAGATCCGCGATAAGCTGGCGGCGGCCTGCAACGTCGGCCGGCAGGCCGAGATGGAGGCGCGGCTGACCGTCCGCACGGCCGAGGAGCGCGTCCGCGGCATCGCCGGCCGCGCCGACCAGCTCGTGCGGGCCGCCCGGCGTGAGCGCGAGGAACGGGCCGGAGCCGCCGCGCTGCGCGAGCGGCGCCGCGCGCAGGCCCAGGTCGCCGAGGCCGTCGTCCGCGGCGCCGGGCGCGCCCTCGGGGTGCTGGAGGCCTCGCTGGCCCTGGCGGCCGACGAGCGCGAGGACGCCGAGCGGGCGCGCGGCGAGATCGACGCCGAACTCAAGGCCGTGCGCGCGCGGGTGCGCGAGCTGGCGGCCGAGCTGGACAAACTGGTCAACCGGGCCCACGGCAACGAGGTGGCCCGCACCGAGCAGCGGCTGCGCCTGGAGCAGATGGAGCAGCGGGCCATGGAGGAGTACGGCGTCGAGATGGACGCCCTGATCTCCGAGTACGGCCCCGGGCAGCCCGTGCCGACCGCCGAGGGCGACCCCGTGCCCTACGTCCGCGAAGAGCAGGAGAAGCGCGCCAAGATCGCCGAACGGCAGATGGCCCAGCTCGGCAAGGTCAACCCGCTGGCGCTGGAGGAGTTCGCGGCGCTGGAGGAGCGGCACGCCTTCCTCAACTCCCAGCTCGAAGACCTGCGGAAGACCCGCCGCGATCTGCTGACCGTGGTCAAGGAGGTCGACGAGCGGGTGGAGCAGGTCTTCACGGCCGCCTACGAGGACGTCGCCCGCGAGTTCGAGACCATCTTCACCCGGGTCTTCCCCGGCGGCGAGGGCCGCCTGCTGCTGACCGACCCCGCCGACATGCTCACCACCGGCGTCGAGGTCGAGGCGCGGCCCCCGGGCAAGAAGGTCAAGCGCCTGTCCCTGCTGTCCGGCGGCGAGCGCTCGCTGACCGCCGTGGCGTTCCTCATCTCGATCTTCAAGGCGCGGCCGTCGCCGTTCTACGTCATGGACGAGGTCGAGGCGGCGCTGGACGACACCAACACCCAGCGGCTGCTGACGCTGTTCGAGGAGCTGCGCCAGAGCTCCCAGCTCATCGTCATCACCCACCAGAAGCGCACCATGGAGATCGCCGACGCCCTCTACGGGGTCAGCATGCGCGGCGACGGCGTCACCCAGGTCGTAAGCCAACGCCTCCGCGAACGCGAATCCGCCTGACCCCGCGGCCGCGCGCCGGCCCGATTCTCCGGCGAGCGGTCCTAGATAAGGGATATGCATGCAACCTGCATGCTAATTTGGTGGCATGGGTACCATACAGATTCGGGACGTCCCGGACGGCACCGAGCGGACGCTCAAAGCGCGGGCTGAGCGTGAAGGCAAGTCGCTGACGGCGTACGTCCGCGATCTGCTGACCGAGGAGGCTTCCACCCCGACGCTGGACGAGGTCATGGCCAAGATCGCCGGTGACGAGCCCGTTCCCTACGATCCGGACTTCGTTCGTCAGACGTTGCGCGAGGGGCGCCGGTGAGCCTGGTCGTCGATGCCTCGATCGTCTTCCGCCTGCTGGCGAACGTGAAGGGGGACGACCTGCTCCGTCAGCGCTTGGCGCGCAAGTTGCACGCTCCGGCGTTGATCGACGTCGAGATGGCCTCCGTCGTGCGAGGACACGTGATCACCAGCAAGCCGGAGGTGCGCATCTCGGAAGCCCGGGCGCGGGTCATGCTGGAACGCTACGCGCAGCTCAGAATCGTCCGGCACCCGATGCTGCCGCTGCAGTCGCGGGTACTGGAGTTGCGCGACGACCTCACCGCCTACGACGGCATGTACGTGGCTCTCGCCGAACTGCTGGGAGTGCCACTGCTCACCGACGACGCCAAGTTCGCCGGCTCCGCCGGTCACCGGGCGGAGATCCACCGTTATCCCCCGCCCTTGGCGTGAGTCGCGACCAACGCCTCCGCGAACACGAGTCCGCCTGACCTCGCCGCCGCGCGTCCGGACCGCCGGTGGTCGTGGTCATGGCTTGTCGACGGTGCGTCGCGACGGCCAAGATTCGGCGGACGCCCTGACGGCGGACCCTCCCACGGCCCGCGGCGCGAGCGGCCTCGAACGCTCCAAATCGGCGCAACCGGCGCGGCGCGGGCAAGCCGGGGCGTGAGCACGGCCGGTCGTCTGGAAAACTGACATCTTGTGGATGGGTATCTCGGCATCGTAGTGATCGTTGTCGTCGTCGCGTTGCTCGCGGCGGGCGGCATGTTCCTGCTGTTCCGGCCACGGGACAGGCACGCGCCTCCGCCGGTGAGACCGGCTGAGGCGCCGACCGTCACCGAGCCCGGCCCAGGGCAGGCTCCGTCGACCGGCGTGCTGGAAGACGAAGCGGTCACCACCACCGTGCCGCCCCCGGCCAAGCCGGCCGAGCCCGTCGCGCCGCCGGCGCCGGCCATCGAGATCCCGCCGCCGTCCGCCGGCCGCATGGTGCGGCTGCGCGCCCGGCTGGCCCGCTCGCAGAGCACCCTGGGCAAGGGCCTGCTGGAGCTGCTGTCGCGCGACCGCCTGGACGACGACGTCTGGGACGAGATCGAGGACACGCTGATCACCGCCGACGTGGGCGTCAGCCCCACGCGCACGATGGTCGAAGAGCTGCGCACCAAGGTCAAGGTGCTGGGCTCCCGCAGCCACGACGAGGTGCGCGGCCTGCTGCGCGAGCAGCTGCTCGGCCAGATCGGCGCCGACATGGACCGCACCCTGCACACCGCCCCGCACGGCGAGCGGCCCGCCGTCGTACTCGTCGTCGGGGTGAACGGCACCGGCAAGACCACGACCACCGGCAAGCTCGCCCGCGCGCTCATCGGCGACGGCCGCAAGGTCCTGCTGGGTGCCGCCGACACCTTCCGGGCCGCCGCGGCCGACCAGCTGCAGACCTGGGCCGAGCGCGTCGGCGCCGAGGTGGTGCGCAAGGACGAGGGCGCCGACCCGGCCTCCGTCGCCTTCGACGCGGTGTCCAAGGGCATCGACGACAAGGTCGACACGGTCATCGTCGACACCGCCGGCCGTCTGCACACCAAGACCGGCCTGATGGACGAACTTGGCAAGGTCAAGCGCGTCATCGAGAAGAAGGCCACGGTCGACGAGGTCCTGCTGGTGCTCGACGCCACCACCGGTCAGAACGGCATGCGCCAGGCGCAGGTCTTCGCCGAGGCGGTCAACATCACCGGCATCGTCCTGACCAAGCTCGACGGCACGGCCAAGGGCGGCATCGTCATCTCCGTCCAGCGCGAGCTGGGCGTCCCCGTGAAGCTCGTCGGCCTCGGCGAGGGCCCCGACGACCTCGCCCCCTTCGACCCCGAGGTCTTCACCGACGCCCTCCTCGGCGACTGACACTCCCTGTGTCAACCTCAGGCCGCAACGAGTTCGTTGAGTGCTGCTGCGGCTCGGGTGATGGCGGCGGCGTTCCTCGGGGGCCCGGGGGTGGCGCGGGTGGTTTCGCGCCGGTGGAGCGGTTCGGGTCCGGGGAACGCCGCCGGGTGGTTCAGGCGACCGTGCAGGCCGTGCCGTTGAGGGAGAACGCGGACGGCTTGCCGTTGTTGCCGGTGTGAGTGGCCTGGAAGCCGATGGCGACGGAGGCGCCCGGCGCCAGTGAGCCGTTGTAGGAGACGTTCTTCGCCGTCACCTGGCCGCTGGTGGGACTGTAGGTGGCGTTCCAGCCGGAAGTGATGGTCTGCCCGCTGGGAAGGGTGAACGTCAGCGACCAGCCGTTGATCGCGGCAGAACCGATGTTGGTGATCGAGATGTCCTCGGTCAGCCCGGTGTTCCACGCGTTGACCGTGGCGCTGACGCGGCAGAGGCTCGGCCCGCTGGTGGGTGTCGGCGTGGGGGTCGGGGTGGGCGTCGGCGTGGGCGTCGGCGTGGGAGTCGGAGTTGGGGTCGGGGTCGGAGTGGGTGTGGGGCTCGGTGAGGTGCCGTCGAGGCCGAGGAAGGAGATGGCGTAGGCGAGCTGGCCGTTCATCGGCAGGTCATGGCCGACGCCCGAGATGCTGACACCCTCGACGGTGGCCTGGGTGCCGGTGCCGCCGTACCGGGTGCGGGTCCAGGACGACTGTGGGTGGTCGGTGAACGCCGGGGTCTGGCTCAGGCCGTGCAGGTTGGTCCACTGCTTGATCTCCTCGCCGTAGTTGGGGTAGGCGAGGGTGGTGTCGGTGGTGCCGTGCCACAGTTGGATGCGGGGGTAGCGTCCGGTGTAGCCGGGGTACATGGCGCGGGCCTGGTCGCCCCACTGCTGGGCGCTCTTGATCAGGTTGCCGCCGGAGCACTGGCTGTTCCACAGCGACCCGTTGGTGGTGGCGAAGCATCCGGCGGGGACGCCGGAGAACGCCGAGGCGGCCGAGAACACGTCGGGGTACTGGGCGGCGAGCACGTTGGTCATCATCGCGCCGGAGGAGAAGCCGCTGACCACGATGCGGCCCGGGTCGACGTTGTAGCGCTGCCGGGCGTAGGACACCATCGACATGATGCCGGTCGAGTCGCCGCCGCCGTCGCGCCGCAGCGCGTTCGCGGTGGAGACGTCGAAACATTTCTCGCTGCGGGTGGCCTCGGGCAGCACGATGACGTACCCGTACCGGTCGGCCGCGGTGACGTAGTCCTTCCCGTTCCAGCCGAAGATCGAGCTGGCCGAACCGCCGCAGTAGTGCACCAGCACCAGCAACGCCGGTCGCGCCGCGACGCGGTCCGGCACGTAGATGTACATGTTCAGATTCGTCGGGTTGTTACCGAAACCGGTCACCCGGGTCAGCGACGCGGCCGTGGCGGGTTGCATGGCCAGGAGCAGGCCGGCGATCACCAACGGCAAGGCGGCGGCCAGCATGACTCTGAGCTTCGATCTCACGCTGTGTCCCTTCTTCGGGATGTGCGGGTGGCTTCGTGGCGGCGCGGGTCAGGCCGCGGTGCAGGTGAGCACGGGCACGCTGTTGGTGCCGTTCCAGGTGCCGAGGAACCCGAACTCCGCGGTCGCACCGGCGCCGAGCGAGCCGTTGTAGTCCACGTTGCGGGCGGTGACCTGGGAGCCGCTGGCGCTGATCGTGGCGCTCCAGCTCTGGGTGACCGACTGGCCGTTGCCGAACTGCCAGCCGACCGTCCACGACGAGATGGCCGAGCCGCCCGCCGTGACCTTCACCGCGGCCTGGAAGCCGCCCGTCCACTGCCCGGTGATGGAGTACACGGCCGAGCACGACTTCCCTCCGGGAGTCGGAGTCGGGGTCGGCGTGGGCGTCGGGGTGGGCGTCGGAGTCGGAGTCGGAGTCGGGGTGGGCGTCGGGGTCGGCGTGGGGGTGCCCTGGCTGATGCTGCCGGGTACGGCCTGGAGTGCGGCGTACCAGGCGGCGGCCATCTTGTCGTAGCCGTTGGCGGTGGGGTGGATGCCGTCGATGAGGTCGC